>CASEJD010000025.1 GCA_949288145.1 uncultured Coriobacteriia bacterium | reverse complement strand
CGCAAGCTCGAGCCCGCCTGCGCACACGGCGCCCACGTCGCAGCGACGCCCGGTGGCCACGAGCACGGCGTCCGCGCGGACTTCGTGCGCCTTGTCCTTGAGCTCGAAGGAGACGACCACCTCGCCCGCTTCGTCAGCCACCTCTTGCACGACCGCTCCGGTATGCACGGCGCACCCGCGCTTCTTGAGCGCGAGCGCAAGCGACTGGCCGAGCTCGCGGTCAAGCGTCGGCAGCAGGCGCGGCATAGCCTCGAGCACGGTGACCTCGGCGCCCAAGCTTGCGTACGCCGATGCGAACTCGACGCCAATGACACCGCCGCCGATCACGACGAGCCGCCGCAGCTCGGGAATGTCCGCCAACATGCCGTCCGAGGTCATGACGCGCGGGCCATCGAGGCCCTTGATGGGCGGCATGGCGGGAGCCGATCCAGCGGCGATGATCACGTCGCGTGCTTCGTAGACGACCTCGAAGCCGTCAGGGGTGCTGACGCGCACGAGGGGGCCGTGCTCCACGCGCGCCTCGCCGCGCACGAGCTCGACGCCGTTCGCGGCAAGCAGCTGCTCGACGCCGCCGCGAATCTGCGTGACCACCTCGTGTGCGCGGTCTCGAACCGCGGCGAAATCGACGGACACCTCAGGGATTGACACGCCGAAGTGCGCGGCTTCCTTCGCCTGCGCGAACACCTCGGCGCTGTGGAGAACGGACTTCGTGGGCACGCACCCGCGATTGAGGCACGTGCCGCCCACCTCCGCACGCTCCACGAGCGTGCACTGCAACCCCAGCTGGGCTGCCTTGATGGCGGCCACGTACCCGCCTGGGCCGGCTCCGACGATGACGAGTTCCCGCGATTCCATAGTGTCCATCCTTTCATAAGCGCCGCGCCGAGACGGCACGAGCGTTCATCACACGCGCGCCCCGAACAGCACGCGGCAGTCTTCGATCATGCGCACGTGCACGCCGTCCTCGCACGGCACGGACGCGAGCGCGCCGTCGAGTTCGCGCGCGTCATAGCGCGCGCCCTGAAGCGAGCGCACCATGCGCTCGACGAACGCGGCATCGAGCGCGTCGGAGTACACCTGCACGGCATCGACCACACCGCAGACGACGTTCAGCCGAAACTCCACGACGCCCCACTCGAAACGCTCTTCGATCGCGTCCGTGAACGGTCGCACAGCGCCGAGCCGCCATTCCCACGACGAGAAGCGGTCGCGCGCTTCATCGAGGGCGCTGGGGTCAAGCCGTTCGCACGGAAACGGCACGGCGCTCGCTCCCGCCGCGCGCTCGAACGCCGCCACGAGCGCGCCCGCCAAGGACTCGACCGTGATCCGCGCATCCAGCTCCGCGAGGTTCACGACGCGCGATCGCACCGATGCGATGCCTTTCGCCTGCAGCTTGCGCAGGTCGGGCCGCAAGTACCGTGCGAGCTGGTCCACCTGCACGCCCACCATGAGCGTCCCGTGGTGCACCTGCACGCCATGCGAGCGGAAGAACGCGTTGCCGCTGAACTTCGAACCCTCCACCGTCACGTCGTTGCGCCCGCTCACGCGCGCGTCGAGCCCGAAGGAGGCGACCGCGGCGCGCACGACGTCCAGATTGCGGGACAGGTCGTAGTCCGCGAGCGACGTCACGAAGGTGAAGTTCAGGTTGCCCGCGTCGTGGAAGACCGCCCCGCCGCCCGACTGGCGCCGGGCAAGACGACCGCCGTCCGCCTCGAGCGCGCGGACGTCGCATTCAGCCCACGCGTTCTGGTTACGGCCGACGACGACCGTGCGCTCGTTGCGCCACAGGAAGAGCAGCCACTCACCGGGGCGCACGCAGGCAGCCAGCTCGTGCTCGAGCGCGAGGTTCTCGTACGGGTCGAGCGAGCGGCTCCGGTGCACGAGGGGCACCGGAGCCGTCATGTGCGCGGGCGCATTCGCGCGCTGCATCTGCTTACGCTTCCGGCGTCCAGCGCACGATGGGATTGCGCGCCGCCGTCGTCTCGTCCGGACGGCCGATGCGCTTCGTGAACGGGGCGCCGTGCAGGCGCTCGCCGTCCTCGCACGCCTCGTCGTAGACGCGCATGAACGCGGCAGCCGCCCCGTCGAGCGTCTCGCGGCTCTCGGTCTCGGTCGGCTCGACCATGAGCGCCTCGTGCACGATGAGCGGGAAGTACATGGTCGGCGGGTGCACCCCGAAGTCGAGCAGGCGCTTCGCCACGTCGAGCGCACTCGCGCCAGTGCGCTCCTTGAGCGGCCCCACGTCGATGACGAACTCGTGCATGCAGGGGCCCGGGTACGCCATGTGGTAGGCGCCCTCGAGCTTCTTCATGAGGTAGTTCGCGTTGAGCACCGCCGTGCGCGCCGCCTCCGGGATGCCCTCGCGACCCAACGTGAGCACGTACGCCAGCGCGCGCACCACGACGCCGAAGTTGCCGTAGAACGCCTTCACGCGGCCGATGCTCTGCTCAGGCTGGGCGAAGCGGTACGCGCCGTCCTCGGCCCGCTCGACGGTCGGACCGGGCAGGAACGGCGCGAGCAGCGCCTTGCAGCCCACCGCCGCGGCGCCAGGGCCGCCTCCACCGTGCGGGGTCGAGAACGTCTTGTGCAGGTTCAGGTGCACGCAGTCGAAGCCCATGTCGCCCGGGCGCACGATGCCCATGACGGGGTTCAGGTTCGCGCCGTCGTAGTAGCACAGGCCGCCCGCCTCGTGTACGATGCGGGTAATCTCGAGGATGTTCGGGTCGAAGATGCCAAGGGTGTTCGGGTTCGTGAGCATAAGACCCGCCGTGTCCGGCCCGACCGCCGCGCGCAGCGCGTCCAAGTCCACGCCGCCATCGGCATTCGACGGGACGTTCATGGTCTCGAATCCCACCAT
>CASEJD010000024.1 GCA_949288145.1 uncultured Coriobacteriia bacterium | reverse complement strand
CGGGCGCCTTCGCCCACCAGCGTGTCCAGGCCCTCGGGCAGCTCGCTCACCAGGCGCTCGAGCCCCACGACGCGCACCGCTTCCGCCACCTCGGCGTCAGCGGCGTCGGGGCGGTAGAACGTCAGGTTCTCGCGCAGCGTGGCGTGGAACAGGTACGGGCTCTGCGGGATGTAGGCAACCTGCCGCCGCCATTCAGGCAGCTCAAGGCTTTGCGCTGTTTCGCCGTTCACGGCGATTGTGCCGGATGTCGGCGCGGCGAAACCCGCCAGCAGGCTCACGAGCGTGGACTTGCCCCCGCCCGACGGGCCCACAACGCCCACGTTTCGGAAGCCCCGCACGGTGAACGTCGCGTCGCGCAGCGCCTCGTGCCGCACGATACGGCCGTCCGCAGCGCGCTCTTCGTAGGCGAACGAGACACGGGACAGCGACAGCTCGGCGTCCTCGCCCCAGGCGGGGATGCGAGCGGGTTGGGCAGGCTGGGGCGCGGTAGGCTGCGAGTCGCCCGCATGTTCGCCGGCCTTTGCCGTCTCCGACGCGCCGGCAGCATCTGACGCACCGGACTCGCTCGCCGGCGCCTCGGCACGCGCGGCCTCCGGCGCCTCGCCAGCCCCCTCCGCCTCTGCGGCGCGAACGGCTTCGCCCTCCCCCGCCAAGCTCAGCAGCGAGACGAGAGCGTTCTTGCCGTCGAGCGAGGCGTGGTAGTCCGACGCGAACTCCTTGATGGGACGGAAGTACTCCGGCAGCGCCACGAGCACGGCAAGCGCCGGGAACAGCGCGACCGAGCCGTCCACCAGGCGGAAGCCCAGCATGACCGCTACCGCCGCCAGCGAGACGGTGGAGAACAGGTCGAGCACGGCGCTCGAGAGCGTTGCCACGCGCAGTGTGCGCATGGTTGCCTCACGGAAGCGCTCGCTTGACTCGTAGACGGCACGCCCGTGCGCCTTGCTGCGGCCGAAGAGTTTCAGCGTGTCGATGCCGCGCAGACTGTCGGCGAAATGGTTCGAAAGGCCCTGGAACTCTTCGTGGCGCGCGGCGGCCACCTGCTGCGCCGTAGAGCCGATGAGCACCATCTGCAGGATAATGGCAGGAAAAACGATGAGCGCGATCAGGCCCGACACCCAGTCGAGCGGGAAAACGACCGCCAGCAGCATCACCGGGATGATGACGATGGCCGCCATTTTCGGGAGGATGATGCGCAGGTACGCCTCGACCTGGTCGACACCTTCCATGACGAGCGTGGTCAGGTTGCCGGAGCCGGTCCGCTGCACGAGCGCGCGGCCTTCGGCGAACAGCCGACGCAGCACGGCATCGCGCAACTCGTCGGCGCGCGCGGCGGCGTAAGCGTCAAGCCACCTCCCCTGCGCGTTCGCCACCACCTGGCGCAGCAGGAAGCAGCACGCGAACACGGCAAGCCACACGACCTGCTCGGGCAGCGGGCTGCCGTTCCATAGGTTCGTGAGCGCCGTTGCCAAGGAGAGCGCCTGGCCGATGACGCACGCGCCCGTGCACGCTGCCGCCACGGCCATGACGGCGAGCGCCCGCCGGAATCCCGGCAACGTGAACAGCGCTTTGTCGATCACGCGGTGCTCCTTCCTTGGGTTCGTCCTTCTGGCGCGCGCCCGCTGCGCGCTCTTCGCACGCGTGCCTCCCGTATGCGTCCTTCGCGGTCTTCGTGGGCGCGCTCCGGATGCACGCTTTCCGCACGCGCCCCAGTACGCGAAGCGCGCCCCGAAAGGCGCGCTTCGCTGTGCCAGGCATGGCATCGGGGCAAGCCCCGGCTTAGTAGGTCTCGGCCTCCTGCTCGGTCACGCGACCGCGGTACGTGCGGTAGATGACCACATGGTAGATCAGCACGAGCGGCAGGCCCACGCACGTGATGCCCGTCATCCACGCGAGCGACAGGTCGGAGGACGCCGCCGTCGCAATGGTGATGTTCTCGCCTGCGGTGTTCACCACCAGGTTCGGGAACATGGAAGCTGCCAGCAGGCCCACGAGCACCACGGCGGACGCGGAGCTGCACAGGAACGCCGCCAGGTCGGCGGAGTCGCCCTTCTTCGCCATGACGATCATGCCCACGATGGCCACGACGAACAGGATGGCGAACAGCCAGCGCAGGATGCCCAGCTCAGGCGCCATCTCGGGCTGGATTAGGAAGTGGCCCCAGACGGAGACTGCCGCGAACAGCACGAGCGACACGACGCCGAGCGGCAGGCGCAGGGCAGCGGCGCGGGCACGCAGGTCGGAACCCTTCGGCGCCTTCAGGGACAGCCACGTGGCGCCCTGTGTGACGAACACGGACAGGCCCAGCAGGCCGCACAGCAGCGTGAACGGGGTCACGAGGCCCAGCAGCGGGATGCCGGTGTAGTCGCCATTGGCGTCGAGCGGGATGCCCGCATAGATATTGCCCACGGCCACGCCGGTCAACAGCGCCGGCAGCAGCGAGCCCACGAAGAACAGGACGTCCCACGCGCGGCCCCACTTCGGGTCGTGCACACGGTACTCAAGCGAGACGGCGCGCACGATGAGTCCCATGAGCACGAGCATGATGGCCAGGTAGAAGCCGGAGAACGTGGTGGCGTACGCCGGCGCGAACGCGGCGAACAGCGCGCCGCCCGCCGTGAGAAGCCACACCTCGTTGCCGTCCCACACCGGGCCGATGGAGCGGCGCACGATGGCACGCTCGCGGTCGTTCTTCGCCACGAAGGGCGAGAGCACGCCGGCGCCCAGGTCGAACCCGTCGAGCACGAAGTACCCGGCGATCAAGACGAAGATCAGGCAGAACCAGAGGATACCCAGAGCAGTCATGGCTACTCACCATCCTTTCCTGCGGCACCCGCACCCGCGGCAGCACCGCCCGCGGCGCCGGCAGCGGCGACGGCCTTCGCAGCCGACGCGTCGAAGCCCATGAGCTGCGCTTCGGACTCGCTCATCTCGGGGCCCTTCTTGATCTGGTGCGCCACGATGCGCGCCCAGCCGATGATCAGGAACAGGTACACGACCACGAACAGCACGATGGTCAGCGCGACCTCGGGGCCGGTGACGGACTGCGAGTACGCGTCGCCCACTTCCAGGCTCACACCCGCCGGGCTGCTCTCGGCCGGGTAAACGACCCACGGCTGACGGCCGACCTCGGCCGTGAACCAGCCGCCCTGGATGGCGAAGAACGGGAACAGCGGCGAGATGATGCACAGCCACTGGAGCCACTTCATGTTCTTGATGCGGCCGCCGCGGTACGTGAAGATGAGCGCCAGGATGGTGGTGATGGCGATCAGGCCGAACATGGCCACCATGAGGTGGTAGCTCTGGAACACGGCGTTGACCGGCAGGTTCTCCACCGTCTCGGCGGTGAAGGCGTCGCCGTAGACGCCGCTTTCGGCCAGGTCGTTCAGGCCCTGGTACTCAGCGGAAAAATCGCCCGTGGCCAGGAACGAGGTGCCGCCCGGGATGGAGAACGGCGTGATGACCTGCTGGGTCTCTTCGTCAACCCAGCCGAAGGCGTAGAGCGGCATGGACTCCGTCTCGTAGGCGCCTTCCATCATGGCGAGTTTCGTGGGCTGCTCTTCGGCCACCGTGACGGCGGACGAGTGCGCGGTCACCAGCATGACGCAGGTGGTGACGATGGCACACACCGTGGCCACGCGCACGGTCTTCATGGCGAAATCAGTGTGGCGGCCCTTCTTGAGGTACCACGCGCCCACCGCAAGCGCGATGAATGAGCCCATGATGAGCAACGCCACCACCGTGTGCGAGTAGCGCACGAGCGTGGAGAAGTTGAGCGCCGCGCCGAAGAAGTCGGTCATGATGGCCTTCGTGCCGTCGGCGGAGAGCTCAGCGCCCGCCGGAGTCTGCATCCAGGAGTTTGCGATGATGATCCACAGCGCGGACAGGCACGAGCCGAACCACACGAGCCAGGCGGAAGCCAGGTAGAACTTCTTCGAGACCTTCGCGCGGCCGAACAGCAGCACGCCCAGGAACACCGACTCCAGGAAGAACGCCAGCAGCGCCTCGGCCGCCAGCGGCGCGCCGAAGATGTCGCCCACGAAGCGCGCGTAGTCGGCCCAGTTCGTGCCGAAGCTGAACTCCATGGTGATGCCGGTCGCCACGCCCAAGGCGAACGTGGCCGTGAAGATTTTCACCCAGAAGCGCGACGCCGCCGCGTCTTCGGGCTTGCCCGAGCGGTAGTAGCGCGTCTCGAAGATCGCCACGACCATGCCCAGGCCAATGGACATTGGTACGAAGATGAAGTGATACATGGCCGTGAGCGCGAACTGGATGCGCGCCAACAAGCCTGCATCGGTCAGAAACTCCATTCGTACACCCCCTTACTCTGTTACGAGCCCCATGTGCGGACGCCTCGCGCCCGAGCGCTCCGGCCATCCCGCCTGAAGCGCCCCTGAGCGAGACCTGGCCCGCACCTCTGATTGTTCCATCCTACCACCAAATCTGCACAATTGTCGGCAAAATGTTACTAAATTAGTCTCATTTTATGGGAAGAGGAACGCCGGCAGGAGTGCCGGCGTTGGGTTGGCGCGAGCGCTAGTAGTACCGGTAGTACGCGGCGCAGCTGCCTTCGCTGGACACCATACAGGGACCCACCGGGTTCTCGGGGGTGCAGACCTTCCGGAACAGCGGGCACTCGCTCGGAGGCATGATGCCGCGCAGAACGTCGCCGCAGCGGCAGCCCTTCGGGTCCTGCGTGGGCTCCACCTCGGGCTGGAAGCGCTTCACGGCGTCGAACTGCTCGAACGCCGGGCGGATGCGATAGCCGGAGCCTTCGATGGGTCCCAGCCCGCGCCACGTGGCCGTGCAGGTTTCGAAGACCTCGTCGATGGCGGCGAGCGCCACGGGGTTGCCCTCCCACATGACGCCGCGCGCGTACGCGATCTCGATCTCGGCCCTGCCCTCGTGCAGCTGGCGCATGATCATGCCGATGCCCTGCAGGATGTCGACCGGTTCGAACCCCGTGATGACGCCGGGGATGCCGTACTTCTCGGCCAGGAAGCGGTACGGCTCCGCGCCGATGATGGTGCTCACGTGGCCAGGCAGGATGAGCGCGTCCACTTTGAGCTGCGGGTCGTTCACGATAGCCTCGAGCGCGCCGGGCATGTTCTTGTGCGCTGCGAAGACCGTGAAGTTCTTGAGGCCGAGCGCCGATGCGCGCTTGATGGCCATGGCCACGAGCGGCGTGGTGGTCTCGAAGCCAACGCCCACGAACACGACCTCGCGGTCGGGGTTGTCCTGCGCGATCTTCAGCGCGTCGAGCGGCGAGTAGACGATACGCACGTCGCGGCCCGCGGCCTGCTCTTTGAGCAGGCTCGACGTGGAGCCGGGCACGCGGGTCATGTCGCCGAAGGTGGCGATGATGACGTTCAGCACGCGACAGAGCGCGATCACGGTGTCGATGTCCTTGTTGGACGTGACGCACACCGGGCAGCCGGGGCCCGACGCCAGGCGGCAGCCTTCGGGCATGAGCGCGCGGATGCCGTTGCGCGCGATGGAGACCGTGTGCGTGCCGCACACCTCCATGAGCGTGGCGCCCTCGGCGGGCGCGAGCTTTTGGATGGACTCGATCAGGCCGCGCGCGAGCTTCGGGTCTTTGAACGCGGCGAGCTCCTCTTGCATGCTGGGCATGGCGCGCCCCCTACGCTGCGGGCGCTTCGTCGGCCGCCAGCTCGGGGAATTGGCGGATGAGGTCCAGCGTCTCCTGCGCGAACTGCTCGTCCACCACCTCGATGGCGAAGCCTGCGTGCACGAGGACGTAGTCGCCCTCTTTCGCGGCAGGGGTCAGGTCCGTGGAGATCTCACGCGTGACGCCGAGGATGTCCACGGTCGCCATGTTGCCTTCATGCAGCTCGGAGATTTGAGCGGGGATTGCCAAACACATGCTCGTCTTCTTTCGTCCGTGCGGCCCGGGACATACCGGCCGCGAGTGTCTTTCGCGCCTATTGTAGCAACGCCCGCAACCCCTACAGTCAGCGGAAACGCCAACGGGGGTTGCGGGCGCTATCGAGCGGGGAAGCATACGGCAGGCGAGGCGGGCGCGCGGAGACGGGATATCGGGCGCGACGGCGAGTGCAACATGCACGAGGAGCCCAGATGGCGCAAGAGCTCGAATGGCACGCGCAAAGTGCCCCAGATGGCACAGAATCGACGATATTGGCCCCCGGACGCATGCCACAGGCTGGTTTCCCGGCATTCATTCCCCTAGCGCCTGCATTCGTTCGCTTCAACATCCCACAATGGGTCAATATCGATGATTTTGCGCCAAAACCGGAGCTCGCAGAGCGCCATACGAGCGACCGCTCGTCCTAGACAAGGCGAGCCCTGACCGCCGGTAACGCTAAGCGCCTGCGCCACTCGTGTTCGCCAGCGCCACGACCGCCTGGCCGTAGCTGATGCAGCCGTCGTTCGGCGGCAGCTCGCGCGAGAGCGCGACCGTGCAGCCGTCGGCCTCGAGCGCCGCCACGGCGTGCTCGGTCAGGTAGCGGTTCATGAACACGCCACCGCCCAGGGCGAAGGCATCGATATCGAAGGCACCACGCACCAGGCGGCTCACCATGACCATGGCGTCCACGAACGCGTCGTGGAAGCGGCGCGCAATGACCGGGATGGGCAGGCCCTCTTCCAGGTCGTCGAGCATGGCCTGGAAGAGGGGCGCCGTGTCGAGCAGCACCACGGAAGTGTCAAGCGCCGTGGAGTCAGGCGTGGCGGTGTTCTTCACGAGCTCGATGGCGTAGCGCTCGGCGTCCGGATCGTAGTCCATGTGGACCTCGGCATCGGTGCGGCCGATGGCGGCCTCGAGCAGGATGGCGCCTTCGCCCTCGTACTTCGGCTCCGTGCACACGCCCAGGATGGCGCTCGCCGCGTCAAACAGGCGGCCGACCGACGAGGTCATGGGCGTGTTGAGCCCGCGTTCGATCATCTGGCCGCAGAGCTCCGCCGTTTCGCCCAACGGTGCGAGCGCGCGTTGCGCCGCCGGATGCTCCAGCAGGTCGAACTCCCACAGCACGCCGTACGCCGCGCGCAGCGGGTGCTTGATGGCCGCGGCGCCGCCTGGCAGCAGCACGTACGCGAAGTTCGCGAAGCGCTCGAACGTCTGGAGGTTCGCCAGTAGGACTTCGCCGCCCCAGATGGCACCGTCCTCGCCGTAGCCCGTGCCGTCGAACGCGAACCCGCACACGGGGCCCTCGAGCCCACTTTCCGCCATGACGGCGGCAATGTGCGCATGGTGGTGCTGCACCTCGAAGACCGGCAGCGGCTGCGCGTCGTCGAGCGCCCACTTCGTGCTCAGGTACTCCGGATGCTTGTCGCACGCCACCATCTCGGGCGAAAGCTCGAAGAGCCGCTCATAGACGCCCTTCGCCTCAAGCCAGGCGTCGAACGTCTCAGCGTTCTCCATGTCGCCGATGTGCTGCGAGACGAACGCCTCGCCCGGGCGCGTCAGGCAGAACGTGGCCTTCTGCTCAGGGCCGGTGGCGAAGACCGTGCCGACGGCCTGCGAGCCTTCGGGGGCCACTGCGTTGGACTGCGCACCCTCGGCGCCGGACTCGTCAGTCTGCTCTGCCCGCTGGCACGCCGCCGGGACCTTCAACGGCAGCGGCGCGAACCCGCGCGCGCGGCGGATGACCTGCAAGGTGGGACCGGCACTGCCGGCGGCTATGACGCGCACGACGGAGTCATCGTAGCGGCTGCGGATGGCGCGGTTGTTGCCCAGCACGGCGTCGGCCACGCCCGCCAGGACCTCCATCGCCCGCGCGTCGTCGGTCACGATGGGTTCATCGTGGATGTTGCCGCTCGTCATGACCAGCATGCCGCCGAAATCGTGCAGCAGCAGATGCTGCACCGGCGTGTACGGCAGCATGACGCCCAGTTCGGGCAAATCGTCCGCCAAGCCGGCCGCGAACTGCGCATCGGCACGCTTCTTCAGCAGCACGATGGGACGCTGCGAGCCCGTGAGCAGGCCTTCCTCGGCGTCGTTCACTTCGCAGACCGCGCGCACGTCATCCAGCGTGGGCACCATGACAGCGAACGCCTTGCCCTCGCGGCGCTTGCGCTCGCGCAGTCGCGCGATGGCGTCGGGGTTCGCGGCGTCACACGCCAGGTGGAAGCCGCCCAAGCCCTTGACCGCCACGATCTGCCCGGCGCGCAGCGACTCGACCGCGCGCGCGAACACCTCGTCGCTCTTCTCGCGGTCGGAGCCCCAGAAGGCCTCCCCGACCGCGCCGTTCTCGTCGAGCGGCTGCCAGTACACCTGCGGGCCGCAGTCGAAGCACGCGTCCGGCTGGGCGTGGAATCGGCGATCGAGCGGGTCGGCGTACTCATTCGCGCAGACGGGGCACATGGGGAAGTCCTTCATGGACGTCTGCTTGCGGTCGTACGGGAGCTGCTCGATGATCGTAAAGCGCGGGCCGCAGTTCGTGCAGTTGATGAACGGGTAGCGATAGCGGCGGTCGGCCGGGTCGAACAGCTCGCGCACGCAATCGTCGCACGTGGCGAGGTCGGGCGAGACGAGCGTCGTGGCCTCCACGTTCGCGTCGTCAGAGAAACGGATCTCGAAGGAGTCGAAGTCCTCGAGCGGCACTTCCTTGAGTTCGATCTCGGTCACCTGCGAGGCAGCCGGCGCGTTGTCCGCCAGCGACATCACGAACTCGTCCAACAGGTGCGACTCCGCCTCGGCATGGATGTGCACGCCGTCGGTCGCGTTAAGCACCCAGCCATTGACCAGGTGTTTCTTCGCCTCGCGGAACACGAACGGGCGGAAGCCCACCCCTTGCACGATGCCTTTCACATGAATGTAGAGCGCCTCGACCATGCTTTGTCCTTTCGCCTCTCAAATGGGCTGCGGTGTTTGGATACATATATTACGCGAACAGGTCGTCCGCAGTGACGAACCGCACATGCGGCTCGATCGCTCCTTTGCTGCGGGTCGCCTCCGACACGGGTGCCTTGGTGAACAGAAAACGCCAATACTCTCGGTATCCGGGCACGAGGGCAGTGCGGCCTTCCAGCTTCTCAAGCGTTGCGCTCTCGTCAAAACTTGTCCGCCATTTACATTCGCCAATGATCGCGCGCTTGTCGATATCGTCTGCCGCAATAACGTCAATGTCGTCTTGCGCGCGCGTACGCGGATCCGTTCCCCACCACGATCCGAATCGCGTCGGCTCGATGGGAAGCCGACGCGATTCGCGCACAAGCCATTCAAGGCACGCTCGCTCGAACAGGCGGCCCACGTACTCGCTCAACTGAGGGCCTTCCAGCAGCCGCACTGCCGCCTGCTCGCCCAGGCCACTTTCAATAGCAGGCACGAACGGCGCCACGAAATGGAACCAGAACGCGAACGCAGGGTCCTTGATGCGATACAGGCTCCGCTTGCTCTTTTCGGGCTCCCCGAACGGAACCAGCCGCTCGATAACGTCAAGGTCGGCGAGCGTTTTGAGGTACATAGTGATGCTTGACGAAGGGATGCCCGTACGATCGGCTATTTCGTTCGAGCGATTCGCTCCGTGCGCGAGGGCGCGCAGAACCGAGTGATACATCGATGGCTCTCGCAGTTCTTGGCGCATCAGCATACCGGGCTCGTCGAACATCAATCCCGTGCGGTCGAAGAACAGCCGCGCGACGTTCTGAACGTACGACTCGCTTGAACGCAGCGCGCTCAAATAGTACGGCGTGCCGCCCAAGCTCGCGTAATACACGATGCGCTCGACCGCAGATGAGCTCGGCATCATGCGGGCGGCGTCATAGTAATCGAACGGCTTCAACTTCATCTGAGCCGTTCGCCGACCGTACAGGGGGCTCTTCTCGCCCAGCACTTCGTCTTCCATGAAGCCCTGATTGCTGCCGCAGAGCACTATCATCGACTGAGTTTTCGAAAACCAGCGGTCAATGGCAATCTGCAGTGCCGACGGTAGCTGCGGAGTCGCCTTTGCTGCGTACGGAAATTCATCGAACACGATGAGCGTTTTTTCGCGGGCGGCTTTCTGCGCCAAGAACTCAAACGCGTCAAGCCAGCTTTCGAAAGCAGGTAGTGACGTCGGCATGTTGAAAAACGCGTACATTCCCCGAGAGAAGTCCCGGAGATTGTCACGCTCGCCCTGCTGTTGCGCCGTGAACATGAGGGCTCGCTTTCCTCGAGCGAACTCTTCCAAAAGGGCCGTCTTCCCCACGCGGCGCCGCCCATACAACACGACCATCTGAAACGTCGGCTGCCGATAGCAGCTTTCGAGATCGGCAAGCTCTCGCTCTCGCGCGACAAACATGATGCAGCTCCAAACATACTACTCATAAATATACTTGTTACGAATAGTATATGTATGAGTAGTATGTCAAGCAAGGACGAAAGATACGCACACGGCACACCGATTGCTCGTATGGCGCCCCTCCTTACCTTGGGTTGGTATCCTTCGATGAAAACCGTCCTTCAACGAGAGGAGCCCGCAAGCGATAGAGGGGAATTGCGCGCTTGCGGGCTCGTGACTATGCAGGCAGGACTTGGGGGTGTTGAGAGGAGTCCTGCTGCACGCTTCGTGAATGGCCATTCTTGCTTCGGTCGATTTGGTCAAGCATCTGGCCGGTCGCATTGCTCACGTTGCGATAGATTTCCGTTATATCGTCTGGAGAGGCGTTGTCAGCGTGAATTCCTGACACCACGACAACCGCGTCCTCCATCGTCTTGCACAAAAGCGCTGCCACTTCGGATCCCACCTCGTTATCGAGGTGCCCGCTCACCGGAATCGAGGCTACATCGCAGCTCGTTTTGGATGGATCCGCCAAGCTTGGTCGCGGCGTGGCGAGCACGACGCCACCGATATGGGGGCTCTCTCCGCCCGTCAACAGGCCAAGCCAGCCACGCCCCGTGTCTTTGAGCTCCAATCGGACCGCAAGCCTCTCGTCGCTGCCGGCGCTTACCGTGTACTCGGCGAACCGTTCACGCATCGCACTCGTCCCCTTTCCACGGCTTGAAGCGCGTTGGCTCAAGCCCGAACTGGAGCAGGATCTTCCCTACGACATGGTCAACCTGCTGCTCGAGGGTGTCTGCGTGGTTGTAGAACGTGAGCATTGGAGGCATCACGCAGCAACCTCCGTCGAGCGCAAGCGCCATATTCCGAACATGGGAAGCGCCCAACGGCATTTCACGAGGGACCAGCACGACCTTGCGGCCTTCTTTCAGGCACACGTCCGCCGCGCGAACAAGCAGGTTGCTGTCATATCCGTTCGCAATTGCCGACAGCGTCTTCATGCTGCACGGAATGACCACCATTCCGTCCGTTCTGAAGGAGCCGCTCGCTATGACCGCGCCGAGGTTGTCGTTGCTGTGGACATAATCCGCAAGCGCGTAGACGGTCTCTCGATCAGCTTGCGTCTCAAGCTCGAAGTTCCTCCATGCCGCCTCGGTTATCACCACGTGCGCCTCAACGCCTTGATGACGCTTGAGCTCCTCAAGTAGACGAAGCCCCATCAAGACCCCGCTTGCACCCGAAATACCCACAATCAGCCTCATGCGTCACACCACCTTCCAAAAGGCTCACACGAGCCCGACGAGCATCCACCAGGGATACGTGATAAGGGCCGTAAAGACCAGGCCTGCCGCAATTCGCACCGCCATGACCTTCACGGTCTGGCCCATGTGCATGTACCCGTAGCTGAACACCAGCATGAAGGGGGCAATCTCGTACGGGAACAAGGCTTGGTTGAACCCCATGATCATCGAGTAGGCGCCCAGCAGCGGCGAGTACCCGAGGCTTTGGCACAACTCCGTGACCGGCCCCATTAGCGTCGCAATGAGTGCAATGGGGTTCAGCAAGAAGTTCGCCAAAATCGAGAACACGTACAGGGTCATCGAGAGAACGAAGCTAGAGTGGTTCGCGAGGACCGGCTGAAGGCCCGAAACGATATCTTGCGTAATACCGATCTGGGACGCCACCGCACCGATGGACACGGCGCCCGAAAGGAAGAACACGACCGAGAAGTCCGTCGTCTGGAAATCCTTCGGTTCCAAGATCTTGAGCTGCGGCAAGAAGCACAGCGAGGCGACCAGGACCAGAATCCATGCAGGGTCGATATCGTGCAGCTGTTCCGTCGCCAAAAGGCAAAGGACGGCAATCATCAGCACGCCAAGTTTCTTCTCGTTCCCCGACAATGGACCGAGCGCGCGATAGCGCTCAATGCTTTCCGCCTTGTCGAGCTTCACTTTCGCCGGCTTCAGCAGCCACACAAGCCCGACCGAGACGAAGGTCCACAAGATCGCCGGTACGAACATGTCTATCGCCCACCCAAGCCAAGTGACCTCGTAGTGGTATTGGTCGGTCAGGATGCTCGTGGCAAGAATCGCGTCGGTCGAGGCGGTCGGAAACGCCATCTTCGGCGACCACAACGCGAAGAAAATGACCGTGATGATCGCCGCGGCGGTCTTGTCGCCTTTTTTCAAGCCAAGCGCATTGCACACCTCAATGGCAATCGGGACCATCAGCACGATCTTTCCCATGACCGAAGGAATGACCGGCGTGATGATAAGGCATGTGATCGTCAACGCGAAAACGATGCCCGCGAACGTCCCTTTCGTGAGCGCGATCATTTTGAACGCGATTCGTTTCGCCAGGCCGCTTCTCATGAACGCTGCGCCGAATAGCAGGCCGCCGAGCGTGATCCAGCTCGACGAGCTCACCCAGCCGCTGAACGCCGTCTCCGCGTCGGTGAGGCCGAAGACGATGTAGAGCACCGGCAGCATGACGGCGACGACAGCGTACTGAATCAGGTCAAATGCCCAAATGAATATGGCAAGAAACGACAAGCACAGGAAGATTCGATAGTCTTGCTGCAGCGGAAACGCCAAAGGCGCTACCGTGGCAATCAGCGTTATCGCCCATTTCCAAGCATCGCTTTGTTTGAGCGACAGGTTCACGTTTGCGCCTCCTTAATCAACCAAACAAGGGAGGGGCCTTGATTCCAGCCCCTCCCTTTTTCACTTGCCCTAGCGCTCGTCGAGCTCGGGGAAGTCGTACTCCTTCCAGCCGGGCACGTCGGCGATGGCCTCGTGCGGGAGGCCGAACGGGAACGTGGCGTCGATGCCGAGGGCGCCGTTCTGGCGCATCTTCGCAAGCTGCGACCATTCGAGCTTGACCCCATGGGTATCAGGCAGGTAGCTCGACGGGTCGAGCGGGCTCGACGGGACGTCCTCGACGATGATGGTGTCCTTGCCGGGAATGCTGCGGTAGGCGATGGCCCAGTTGACCTGGTCGAGGTTGTGGACGTCGATGTCGTCGTCGACCACCACGACGTACTTCGGGCGCAGGTTGCTCGCCATGGCCGCCAGGATGACGTGGCGCGCGTCGCCGTAGTTGCGCTGCGTCATGGACACGACCACCTCGGTCTGCACGCCGCCGGCGGGCAGGACGTTGACCGCGGAAACCGTCGGGAACTGCTGCTTGAGGAAGTTGTACATGGACGCCTCGAACGGGACGTTCTTGAGGATGTGGTTCTCGGTCACGGGCTGGCCGGTCAGCAGGACCTGGAACAGCGGGTTGCGGCGGTGCGTGACGCACTTGACGCGCGAGACCCACTTCTCGGAGGCGGGCGTCTGGTAGCCGGTGAACTCGCCGAGCGGGCCCTCCATCCGCGTGGTCTCGAAGTCGACCTCGACCTCGATGACGAACTCGGCCCAGGCGGGGACCTCGACGTCGACCGTCTTGCACTTCACGAGCTCGACCGGGGCGCCGCGCAGGCCGCCCATGAGCTCGTAGTCGTTCGCGTCGTCGGAGACGCCCACGAGCGGGCCGCAGTAGTGCATCACCGGGTCGCCGCCGATCACGATGGCGGCCTCCCAGGACTTCTTGCCCATGGCCAGCGCCTTGTTGCAGTTCTTGCCGAAGCGGTGGAAGGGCTGGGCCATGTAGCCGAGCGTCTTCTCGTCGTGGTACTGGTAGCGGTAGTGGCCGACGTCGGGCACGCCCGTCTCGGGGTCCTTGGAGACCGTCAGGCCGGCCGTGATGAACGCGCCGCCGTCGTTGGGGGAGAACCGGGGGATGGGCAGCTTGTTCAGGTCGACCTCGTCGCCCATCACCACGACCTCCTGGCACGGGGCGACGTCGCCCTCGTACATCACCGGGGCGATGGGGTTGGCGATGCCGTCGATGAACTTCTGGTGGATGGTCTCCTCGGTCGCCTCGAAGGCTCGCAGCGCCTTGGCGCGGTTGCCGAACACGCCGCCGACGGCCGGGAAGGCCTTGCCCTTCGGGTCGTCGAAGTAGATGACCGGGCAGCGCCCCTCGTAGCTCTTCTTGAGCGCCTTGCCGATCTCCAGGTCGCAGTCGACCGGCCGCGCGACGTGGATGACGTCGCCGGCGAGCTCGCACTCGGCCAAGAACTCGCGCAGGTCCTTGTACATGGTCGTTCCTCCTTACCTTGGGTTGGTACCCTTCGATGTGACAAGCGCGCTCGCGAAAGTCGGCGCCAGCGCGCTCTTCAGCCCTTCGATCACACGGGCGTGTAGCCCACCGCCACCATCACCAATCCGATGACAACGCACGCGACGAGCGCGATTGCCTGCCACGGCAGGCACAGATTGAACAGCTGGCCATCCTGGCCTTTTATGTCGGCCAAGGAAGACGTGTACTTCAGCAGGGACGGCTTGAGCGGGTTGGCGCTGCCCATGCAGATGATGGTCGCCAGGCCGATCAGCACGACCGGCGCGATGCCCAGCAGGGGACCGGCGGACATCTGCATGCTTGCCAGCATGCGGACTGCGGGCATGCCCTGGCCGAACGCCATGCCGCACAGGAAGGACAGGATGCCGATGCAACCCGTGTACGCCTCTGCACCAAACGTGGCCATGGTGGTCGCCAGCATGGAAATCTGATTCGTGTCGAGCATGAGCTGAACCATTGCGCCACCGCACAGAAGTGTCAGCAGCGACGGGACGGCGCGCTTCGAAGCGACGGCAACGTCCTTGGCGAAGGACGAGGTCTTCTTCACCCTGAACAGATGGCATAGGATGGCCGTCACCAGAACGAACGTGCCGGGCGCGTCGAGCAGGCTGATGCTCGTGGCGCTGTAACCCCACAGCGACAGATGGATGGTCGCGGCGTTGACGATGCCCTCGAGCGGGTAGCTCATCAGGATGACGAGCACCATGCAGCAAATCAGCGGGCCGAAGGACTTCAGGATTTCGGACGTCGTGTGAATCTCTTCGTCGCTATCCTCGAATTCGCTCTTGTCGTACTTGCGGCTGTACAGCTTCAACACGATCAGGCAGAACGTCGCCGAAGCAATCAACGTCAGCAAGTACAGGCTGGGCAGAATCTGGGTGAACAGAACGACAGCGAGCATGTTGCCGATCATCGTCAGGACGGCAATCATGATGTTGTCCTTCTTCTTCAGATCGAACTCGAGAATCTTGAAGAAGCCAACAGTGGAGATCACGCACAACGGCAGCGAGATAAGGCCCATCACCTGGATGATCTGCTCGATAGGAATCTTCGAAACGCCCGCAGCGATGTTGGCAGCCACGAACAAGCTCACGAACGCGATGTTCCACGCGAAGTACACCAGGTACGCTGCGGCCGCTCGAAGACCAGAGAACCCAAGCTTCTTCAGGCCGGGAATCGTGACGGGATACGTCGCGAAGCCATTGAATGCGCCCAGGTAACCGGCGACAACCGTAACGAGCGTCGTGGCCTTGCCCTCCTTGCTCGGCATGATGCGACCGAGCGTGTTGAGCAGGATGTCAAGCAAGCCTGTCGAGCGATAGCACGATCCGAACACTTGGCCAGACCACAGAACAAGGAATCCGGTCCACAGCGTGATATTTCCCCATAATGACGATTGGATGAGTTTGACGGGGTCCATACGGTACATACCGAAGCAGACCACCAACTCCAGCACCCATACGGCAAGACTGAGCTTAAGTGCGTCGGCCTTGAACACGGTAAAGCCGACGAACAGCACTGCGAACGGCAACAACGCCAAAATGATTTGCAGCATTCCTCCGTCCATTCGTATCCTCCTTTTCTCTTTTCGCTTCGAGGCAAACGACCTGCGCCCCCTTTCTCCCCTGTTTGCCTTGAGAAAAATAGTGCCGGAAGCCCCGTGACGAATCTGCTAGTACCGCTACCGTTTGGATTGTTCGTACGACACGAATTTCTTGTAGCCTGGGTTTTGACGTCGCGACTATTTCGTAATGTTGGGCATTTGACCTGCATGCATGAATTTGAGAACGCCGGGAGGATGAAAAGCCCGCGATTGCTCGCCAATCGACGCGCGCCGACGTTTTGTCCATACTGTCGTCAAGCAGCGCACCCGCGAAGATCGGAGGAGACCATGGACGAAGCACGGAAGGCATCGTACGCAAAGACTGCGGCCGTCATCATCGACGGCCTTGCAAAGCGCAATATCGAGGGCATCTACTGCGAGACGGGGGAAGAGGCGCGCGAGCTCGTCAGGGACATGATTCCAGAGGGGTCGACCGTCACGTGGGGCGGATCAAGGACCCTTGATGAGGTTGGCGTGCGAAGGATGCTGAAAGAGGGCGCCTATCGGGTCGTTCCTTCAGAGGAAACCAAAGACGACCCGCGCGCTGCATGGCTCGAGCGCGCAGAGGCCGATTACTTCCTTATGAGCACGAACGCCATCACGCGTGACGGGGCGCTCGTGAATATCGACGGCAATTCGAACCGCCTGTCCTTGCTGCTGCACGGTCCCCAGCACGTCATCATCGTCGCAGGCATGAACAAGGTCACGGCAGACGTCGACTCCGCCTTCAAGCGCATCAGGACGACCACGTGCCCCATGAACGCTGCGGACCTTCATCCAGACACGCCATGCGACCGCGTCGGCGTGTGCGGCGATTGCCACGTGCCCAAGAGCATGTGCTGCCAGCTCGTCGTCACTCGACACAGCCGTCATGACGGCAGGATCAAAGTCATTCTTGTGGGCGAAGAGCTCGGACACTAGCCCTGTCGCATCGCCGTCTTCGCCCGAACATCACCATGCATCCGGGCGAGGGCGGCATGCGGGAGACCTGGTTCACGAATTGAGCAGTTTGGTCACCGTCACGCGGCTCAAGCCTGACAAGCATGCAAGGTCTTCGTGAGTGATCTCTTTCTCCAATCCCAATTCACGCACGCGCGCGATTGAGAACTGCAACCTTTGGTTCGCCGTGCCATACGAGTGGATGGCGAGCTTGCTGACCACGCGACCGTACCGGACGGAGAACTCCTTCAACAGCGCGGTGGCGATCTCGGCGTTCTCGGCAGCAAGCTTTTCTATCAGAGACAAGCGAACCATGCAGCCCGACACGGGCGTGAGCGGGAGGAAATTAAGCGTTGCGGTGTAATCTGGCTGGAACAGCTGGACGATGCCCACAACGCTCCCTGGCTCCAAGATATCGGTTCCTTGCTGCTTGTCCGTCATAAAGCCACGTGATATCAACGCGTAGCCGCTTTCCATGATGAGCACGTGCCTACTGTCCAAGAACATGACCTGTTCGTTACGCTGCTTGTAGTGGATGCGGTGCGCGTTCTCGCAAATCAGTCGTCGTGCCTCGGGAGAGAGTCCCGAACAAAAACAATTCTTGCAGTCGGTATAACGTTCCATGCTCGCCCCCGGTCATATAGTGCTATCAATCCAAGTGCGACATCGTTCGTCGTATCGCTCTATCGTTTCATCTAAGCACAATGCCATTTCTTTGGCCGTAAAGGGCGCTACGTTATTTCTGTTTCCTAAAGTGAACAAGGAGGCCACACGCGGCACAAATCTCCCCCACCCGATGCACAAAACGACAGCCTCTCTAGGCACGCTGCGAGCGTCAACACGAAAATGGCTCCTTGGCGCGAAGTCCAAGGAGCCGTCGGGCGCATAATGCTTTGTTCCAGCGCGTTTAGCGCTTGCCGTCCAGAATCTCGCCGACCATCCACGCCAGCTGGCGCAGGGTGACGCTGGAGTTGTCCGGCAGGTGCAGGTGCAGGCAGCGGCGGCCGCGCTCGGACAGGACGAGCAGATCGCCCGACGCCTGTGCCTTCGCCAGCGCGCCCAGGCTCTCTGCCTCCTCGTCCAGCGGGATGTCCTTCAACTCGTCAGCAGAAAGGATGAGGTACACGCCGTTGTTCGGGCCGCCCTTTTGCAGCTGGCCCGTGGAGTGCAGGTAGCGCGGGCCCACCTCGAGGCACGAGGTCACGCCGCACTTCTGCGCCACGCCATGGCGAATCTCCTCGAGCGCCTCGCGGCGGCCTTCGCCCGTGAACGGCAGGAATGCGTTGAGCGCGAAGTAATCGCCCGGCTCGATGCTCTTGAGCAGGGCTTTCAGGGCGTCGCGAACGTCGGCGATGCCCTTGAAGCACTCGCCCAGGCGCACCTCGACCTCGCCCATGTACACGTCGTCAAGGAAGTCCTGCGTGAAGTCCGGCTCGGGCTGGCCTTCGGCCAGGATCTTCAGCACCTCGGCCTTGGCGGAGGCCACGTCGGGCTGGTCGAACGGGCAGATCTTCATGAGGTAGCCGCACATGGCAATGGCGTACTCCCACATGACGAAATGCTCCGCCAGCTCCGAGACGTTCTCGATGCGGAAGTTCAGGCGCGGGATGGCGTTGTCGATGTAGGCAAGGCTCATCTCGAAGTTCTTGCGCTCGTCCCACAGGTCAGTGCGCGTCTGGTACATGATGACGGAACGGTCGCCCGCGTCGCGGTGCAGCATGAGGGAGTCGACCTCGATGTTGGGCAGGATGCCCTGGCCGTTCTTGCCCAGGCTCTCCGCCACCAGCTGCTCGATCCACAGGCCCAGAACGCGGCCGCGCTTCGGGGTGAGGAAGCAGAACTTATTGCGGCCCTGCATGTAGTTGTCGTACAGGAACGCCGCGAGCGTGATAGCCGGGTTGTCCACCGCGTCCTCCGCGCACGTGCGCTCAGCTTCCACGGCGTGCTCCATGAACTCGCGCAGGTCGATGCCCACGAGGGCCGCCGGCAGCAGGCCGAACACGGACAGCGCCGAGAAACGGCCGCCCACCGTGGGCTCGCCGCTGAAGACGGCCAGCCAGCCTTCGCGCTTGGCCTGCGCCTCGAGGTCGGAGCCCGGGTCGGTGATGGCGACCAGGTGCTTCACGATGTCGGCTTCGTCCATGACCTGCGCCATGGCAGCGCGCACGGCGCGCAGCAGCAGGCGCGGTTCGATGGTGCCGCCGCTCTTCGACGAGATGATGAACAGCGTGGTCTCAGGATTGGTCTCGGCCATCATGGCGCGCATGCGCACCGGGGAATCGGAGTCCAGCGTGCGGAACGCAATACGGCCGGCGTCGACCTTGTTGTATTTCGTGATGGTCATGGGCGCCTGGGTGGAGCCGCCCTGGCCGATCAGCACGACCGTCTTGATGCCGCTCTCGACCACGGAGTCCGCGAACTCCTGGATCACGTCCAGGTTGAGCGGCGGGTTGCTGGCCAGATCGGTCCAGCCCATATAGTTGCGGGCGCACTCCTGCGCCTCCTCGGAAAAGCTGTAGAGCGTGTGGTCCTTCGCATGTAGGCGGCTGGCCACCTTGTCCTTCACCAGCGCTTTGGTGGAGGGATACAGCTTCTCAACGTCACTGACTAGCATGGTTTCCTTCTTTCAAGCCATAAGTGGATTGATTTTACCAAAGCGCGCCGGAGAACTGCAGGCGCTCCACTATTTCAGCGAGCGAATACGAAAAAGCCCCGAGCCAACGGCCCGGGGCAGGTGATACGAACGCGGTTTCCGCCGTCGGCCGTAGGCTACAGGCCCAAGGCCTTCTTCAGGGCGGAGACGCGGCGACGGCTGACCGGGATTTTCTCGTCAGCGCCGTCCAGCGTGAGAAGCAGCGTTCCGCCAGAGACGGACTCCACTTCCTTCACGAGCGAAAGGTTCACCAGGTAGCCGCGATGCACGCGGAAGAACCCATGGCCGTCCAAGCGCTTCTCGAGCTGCGCAAGGCTGACCGTGGAGAAGTAGCGGTCGGTGTCCGTCTGGAGGTAGGCGTAGTCGTCGCGCGCCATGACGTAGCGAATCTTGTCGATGCCGATGAGGATCTTCTTGCCGCCCTTTTCCACCGGGATGCGCTCGGACTTCTGCATCTTCGCGTGCATGGAGACGTGCTCGCGCACGCGGGCGATAGCCTGCGCCAGGCGGTCCGTCTCGACCGGCTTCACCAGGTAGTCGATGGCCTTCACCTTGAACGCGTCCAGCGCGAACTCGCTGTACGCCGTGACGAACACGACGGCCGGCGGGTACTTCAGGTGCTGCATGGCCTCGGCCAGCTGCAGGCCCGTGGCCTCAGGCATGTTGATATCGAGGAACATCACGTCGCACGGATATTCCTTCAGCTTCTCGATGGCCTCGCGCACGTTGGCGGCTTCGCAAGCGACCTCAACCTGACCCAGTTCGTCAAGCAGGTACTTGAGCTCGGAGCGCGCAGGGGCTTCGTCGTCGACGATCATTGCTTTCAGCAATTTGACCTCCAGGAGACGGTCTGTTCTCGAACCTATCATGCCATTATAGACCACTCCGCGTGAATGGCCGCGAATAAACGCCCTCGCTCGCGGTTTCAATGCCACGAGCGAGATCTGGGCGGGTTTCGTTCTGGTTTGGTTGGACGCCGACTACCCCTCGTCGTGCAGGGCGCCGTCCTTGAGGTACAGCGTGACCGTGGTGCCCTCGCCGAGCTTCGTCTGGATGTCCATGCGGGAATCGCCGCCATAGTAGCCGCGAATGCGGTCGTGGATGTTCTTGACCGCGATGCCCAAGCCCGTGGACGACTCGGGGTGCAGGATGTTCTGGCGCGCCTCCTCGGTCATGCCCGTGCCGTCGTCGACGATGCTGACCAGCACGTCGTTGCCCGTGCGGAGCGCGCGGATGACGATGGTGAGCTTTCCTTCGGAGGGCATGGCGTGGCGCACCGCGTTCTCCACGAGCGGCTGCACCATGAACGCCGGAATGTAAACGCCTTCCAAGTCCTCGTCGACGTCGGTGTCGAGCTCCAGGCGGTCATCTCCGAAGCGCGCCACTTCGAAGGTGAAGTAACGCTGCGTCTGCTCGATCTCACGGTCGAGCGGGATGAGGTCGGACGCGTCTTCGAGCGTGCGGCGGTAGAACACAGCGAACTCGCGCAGCAGCGTGCGCGCCTTGTTCGGGTCGGTGCGGATGAACGAGGCGATGGTGTTGATGGTGTTGAACAGGAAGTGGGGGTTGATCTGGCTTTGGAGCATTTTGAGCTCCATGCTGGTGGCCAGCTTCGTCTGCTCCTCGAGCGCCATAGCTGCCAGCTGAGTGGACAGCAGCTCGCCGAAGCCCTCGGCGACGGAGATTTGCGTCTCGTTGATGTTGCGCGCGTGGCGGAAGTAGAACTTGAGCGTGCCCTGCGCCTCGCCCGAAACGGTCAACGGCACAATGATGGCGGCCTTGATAACCTGCGAGCCGGCCGGGAAGCCGATCTCTTCCGGCGAGGTGAGGATGCGCGTCTTGCCGTCCTGCAGCGTGGCGTGCGTGGCGGCGGTGCGGATTGGGCTGCCGCTGCGGCTTTCGTCCTGCTGGGCGCCGGCGTATCCCAAAATCATGTCCGTGCCCGTGATGGCCACGGCGCACGCGGAGGTCGCAGGGAGCAGCAGGTCGCAAATCTTCTGCGCGGAGGCGATGTCCAGGCCGTCGGGCATGGCGGCGAGCGTCTGGCTGGCCAGGCCGAGCACGCTGTCAGTCTGGGTGGCGCGCACCATGTCAGGGTCGAGCGCCAAGCGCAGGATGACGACAAGCGACAGCGTGAAGATGACGCCCGCGATGACGAGCAGCGCGACGTTCACGCCCGGCGTCACGAGCGACCACACCAAGACGGCGCCCGAGCCGATGGCCATGATCGCGAGGAACGTTTCGAATAGCAGCGTGCGCGACTTGCGCCGTTGTTCGCCCATGATGCCCCCTTTACGCGCATGGGGCCTCCTTCGGCCCCGAGAACGCCATGCTACCACGCGCCGGCACACGGGGCTAGGAACGGAAGCGCGGCGCCCGACGCCGGACGCCCTTCGGGCCGCACCGAGACCGCGCGGCCTCCCGCGTCGTCGGAGGGCGCACCACAGCTAGGAACGCTGCGGCAAGACGCGCTTCGGCAAAGAGCGCGGGTGCTACGCCACCGCGAGCTCGTTCACGACCAGGACGACTGCCATGATGAGGAGGAACACGCCGAAGAAGATGCGCAGGGCGCGCTCGGGCACGCGCTTCATGAGCTGGGCGCCCAGGACGGCGCCCGGGATGGAGCCCACCGCCATGGCGATGCCGGCGACGAAATCGATATGCCCGAGCATCGCCTGCTCGATGACGCCGGGGATGGCCAGAATCGTCACCGCGATGAGCGACGTGCCCGACGTCTTTTTCATGGGCAGGCTCAGCAAGGACAGGAACATGGGCACCATGATGAAGCCGCCGCCCACGCCCACATACCCAGACGCAAGGCCCGCCGTCAGGCCGATGGCGACGCCAATGAACAGGTGCTTGCGCTCGACCGCGAAGGCTGACGACTCGGCGTGCGCTGCGACGGGCGCCATCTCGGCGGCCTGCGCGCCGTGCGCGGCAACCTCCCCCTTCGCGGCAGGCGTGCTCAGCTCGGGGCGCATCCCGGCGGCCTGCGCCGGGGCGGCCTTCGGCTTCTTGAACGCTTTCCGCAGCATGTTGAACGCGGAGTACCCGATGATGAGCGCAGCGGCGAGCATGATGAGCCATGCGGGCGACATGCTGGCCAGCCACACGCCCACCGGGGACGTGAGCGCGCCGCCTAGGCCGGCGGCGACGCCGATCGGGACGATGCACGTCTTGTTCCGTACGTGCGTGACGCAGCCGGACAGCGACGTGGGAATGATCGTGAACAGCGAGGTAGCCGTCGCCTGGATGGCCTCAAGGCCGAACCCCAGGCGGAACACGGGCACCATCATGGTGCCGCCGCCGATGCCCAGCAGGCCCGACAGCACGCCGACGATCAGGCCGACCGCGACTGCAGCGATGAGCGCCCCGATCTCCATGCGCTATTCCTCCACGTTCATGCGGATTTCGCTCGTGGAGCCCGGGTCGATGCCCGCTGCCTCTGCCAGCTGCTCGAGCCGGTCGACGTCGGCGCCGGCAATGGAGCGCGCCGCGGACTGCAGCAGCGCCGTGCGCAGGATCTGATCGCCCTCCATGCGGGCCATGAGCTCAGGCCAGATGAACTGGAACTCGAAGTATTTCGCGCAGTTGCGCTGTGCGTACTCCGCCGCCTCGACCTTCGCAGCTTTCGCGGCCTTGCGGTAGGCGCGCTTGTCGGGGCGCGCCAGGCTGCGTAGGAACGCTGTGATGCGAATGCGGCGCTCGATCCCCGGCTCCAGGAAGGGGCCCGGGTACGGCTCGAGCGAGGCAGGCTTGACCTGCAGCAGGTCGATCTGCGTGCGGCTGTACTCCATCTTGCGGTACTCGTAGAGCCAGCGGTAGATGTCCTGGCGGAAGCGCGTGCCCTCGCTCGTGGACTCGGGCGGCAGGTGACGCAGGCTCCACTTGTTGTCGAACCAGATGTCAGAGCCGTACATGCGCAGGTTCAGCATGTAGTCGAGGTCTTCGCCGCGCATGATCCACGGGTCGAACGACAGGCGCTTGAACGCCTCTTTGTGCAGGGCGAGGCAGCCGCCGCACACATGGTTGGAGCGCGACAGGCGCGGGCCGCGCATAGCCTTCTCGATCCACTTGTTGAATGCTTTGCCCTGCTGCCAGAAGTGGTTGTACCACTTGTCCTGGCTCTTCGAGAGGTACGTGCCCTCGGAGTTGAAGTAGAAGCCCGTCTTCGCCAGAATCGGGATGCCCTTCGGCGTGAGCTTGCCCAGGCCGTACATGGCATGCTGCAGGAAGTTCGCGTCGTCGATGACCTCGTCGTCGTCCAGGAAGACCACGGAGTCGAAGCCCAGCACGTTGGCCACCACCAGGCCGAGATTGCGCACGGCGCTGTAGCCGGACAGGCCGACCTCTTTGCCGAGCTTGCCCAGGCCCAGCTGCTCCATACGCTGCTGGATGAGCAGGTGCTCCGGCGTGCCGATGACGATGATGTTCAGCGCGGGGAATTGGGAGGCGATGTTGAGGACCTTCTCGCACGCCTGAATCTCCACACCCGGGTCGGCCGCGACAAGGATGATGATTTGACCGATGCCGCGAACCTTCAAGAGAGATTGAAGGCACCGAGGCAACTCGCCGTTCTTCGACAGCGGCGTGGGATGGTCGTATGCCTGCGAGATGTTGCGCGAGCCGCGGCGCCCGCGTCCGGTGTGGAACGTTGGGATGACGATTGCCGGATTCATATGTAGGGCTTCCTTCTTCTGTTATCAGGCGCGCACCCTGCGGAAAGGACCGTGCGGCCATACGGCCGAACGATGCCTGGAAGCGAAGGCGGCACGGCGGCGAGCCATGCAAACGCGCGTTCGTACCGGCATATTGTACGCCATCGGCCTGGAAGTAGGGCATTTTGCGCGCAGCCGGTCGCACGGCGTTTTCGCACACCGCGGGAACGCCCGTTTTCGCCTGCGATGACGCTGTTATGCTTTTCGTGTCTCTTTTGTGGAAGGGAGAAACGTGAAACCGCATATTCCCTTAGGGCACCGCAAGGCGCCCGGGAGCGGCAAAGCACGTCGGCACGACGCACCTGCAATGCAGGCGGACACTCCGACGAAGGGAGTCGAAGGCGGCGAGGAGAGCGCCGACGGGACGCTCTACCGCATCTTCGACGAAAACGACGAGCCGCTCGTCATCGACTTGGAGGCTATCGACCGGTGTCAGAAACTACGCGCGTTCACGCCGTTCGACGTGGCGCAGCGCGATTTCGAGGACGAAGACGCCGACTGCCAAGAAGCCGTCTAGGGAGCTGGCCGTCCGCGCGAAGCGGGCGGGCAGCTCCCTACTTCCGCTTGCGCGGGCGGGTCGAGCGATGGCGCGGATGCCCGGTGCGCGAGCGAATGCGCGCGGCCTCCTCGCGACGACGGCGAATCTCGTCGGTCTCGCGCATGAGCTGACGGTAGGACTCGAGCCTGCTTTCCGCGAGCTCGCCCGCCTTCACGGCGGCGAGCACCGCACAACCCGGCTCGTTCTCGTGCTTGCAGTCGCGGAACTTGCAGCCAGCGGCCAGCTCCTCCACGTCGGCGAACGCAGCGCCGATGCCCTCTTCGGCATCCCACAGCGCCAGACCGCGCACGCCCGGCATGTCCACGACGCGGCCTGCGCCGGGAATATCCACGATCTCGCGCGACACGGTGGTGTGGCGGCCGCGGCCGTCGGTCTTGCGCACGGCGGTCGTCTCTTGCAGCTCATGGCCAACGAGCACGTTCACCAGGCTCGATTTCCCCACGCCTGAACGCCCCAGGAGAATGGCGGTCTCCCCCGGCGGCACGAGCGCGCGCACCGCTTCGACCGACTCCGGGTCCTCTTCGGTGCACACGACGATGGGCACGCGGTCGCCCGCGAGGTCCCGAACCGCCTGGCGAACGGACGCAAGCTGCTCTTCGCTCTCGGCCAGGTCCGCCTTCGTGAGCACCACGGCCACGTCGGCGCCCGTCTCGAACGCCAGGACAAGCTCGCGCTCAAGGCGCTTGAGGTTCACATCCGAGAGCGGTTGCGCCACGAGCACGTGCTCGAAGTTCGCGGCAAGCACCTGGGGCAGGGCGCGCTCGGTGGGGTCTTTCCGCACGAAGCGGTTGCGGCGTGGCAGGATGCCGGTGATGAGCGCCTTGTCGTTGCCGTGCGGCAAGGACAGCTCCACCTGGTCGCCAATGACGGCGCGCACGTGCTCGCGCTTCACGAGCGCGGTGGAATGCTTGCAGCGGTATTCGGCACCGTCCGGCGTGCGGACGAGCGGGAACCCGCGATCGAGCTTCACGACCTCGCCAATCGTGCGGTCTTCTTCTTGCACGCTACCTCCCTCGCTCCCTGAGGATGCCCAGGATCACCATCATGAGCACGCCGACACCCACGCACGCGATGCCCGGCAGGAAGCTCTGCGAGTCGAAATCCGACTCCACCGCATGGCCGCGGGCCGACACGGTGACGGACTCGGCATGGACGTCGCTTTCGCCCTCGTGCTCGGGGCACACCAGATGGAACGTGCCTTGCACGCTCAGGATGGTGCCCACGCGGCCGTACGCGCCGTACGTGTCGATGCGCGACGCCTGCTCGTTGCTCATGTACACCTCGACGGTGCTGTTCTCGCCGAACGTTGGCTCCGTGAGCGTGATCCAGCAGTTCTCGCCGTCGCCGATGGTGGCGCGGCGGTCGCCGACCACCTCGCCCGTCACGCGCACAGTCTGGTTGTCGAAGTACGAGTCGGCGTGCGCCAAATCGACGATGGACGTGTCGTAGATGAACGACGAATCCGGCAGAAGCTGTGGGTCGACTGCGTTCGTCGGATCAACCTCGCTTGCCTGGCCGGCTTCGCCCGCTCCTTCGCCTGCGCCTTCGGCGGTCTCGCCGCTCACAGCGCGCTCGCTGTTCGCGGCTCCTTCGGCAGGAGCAGCAGCATCCGCGCCCGCCTGGCCCCCGTCGCCTTCGACAGCCCAGGCCGCGGGAGCGCATGCGAACGCAAGCACAAGAACCAGGGCGAACACCAAGCGCATCATGCGGCCGCTCATGACTTCCCCCTGTTCAGCAGTTTGCGCACGTCGTCGGCATCCGGCGTCACGGACACGACGACCTCCACGATGAGCGCCATGAGCGTGACGAACTCAAGACGGCCGGCCCACATCTGCAGCAGGTACACCATCTCAAGGCCGAGCGGCATGCCCGGGCCGCTGATGCCCGCGGTGATGCCGCCGTTGCTCGCCATGGCGACGGACTCGAACAGCGACGTCGTTGCCTCGTAGCCGTAGGCGATGCCCGCAAGGGCACCGATGACGTATGTGATGACGTAGAGCGTGAAGACGGTCAGCGCCTCGCGCGAGACGTCGGGCCGCAGACGACGACGGCCAATGTGGTGGTACTCAACCACCACGCGCGCCGTTGGCGGGAACAGGGCGCTCTTGATGGTGGAGACGATGGACTTCCAGATGATGCCCACGCGGTGGAACTTGATGCCGCCGGAAGTGGAGCCCGCGCTGCCGCCCACCGCCATGACGATGGCGAGTACCAGGAACGCGCCCGACGAGAACACGGTGGTCAGCTGATTTGCCGAGACGGTCTGGAAGCCGGTCGTCGTGGCGGCCGAAACGACCATGAACGCGCAGTTGCGCAGCATCTCGGGCAGGTTCGAGAACAACGGCGCGCTCGAGAGCGTAGCGGTCAGGATAGCAATCATGGCGAGCAGCCAGATGGCGCCCGTGCGCACTTCGAGGTCCTGGAAGAAGTGGTCTGTGCGGCCACGGCGCACTTCCAGGTACAGCGCGAAATTGATGGTGCCGAGCAGCATGGCCACCATGAGCACGATCTCAACGGCGCCGGAATGGTAGTACATGACGCTCGTGCTCATGGGCGAGAAGCCGCCGGTCATGAACGCGGAGATGCTGAGCCACAGGCCGTGCAGTGCCGCGCGCACCGGCTCGAGGCCCGTGGCGCAGAGCAGCAGGCATACTGGCACGAACGTGACGGCGATGATAATGACCGCGATCTTCGAGATGAAGCGCGTGGTCTCCACGACGTTGGGCACCACGTGCTCGCTGCGTCCCTCGGACGCGTAGAGGCTCGCGTCGCCCGCGCGGCGACCGAACAGGCCGAGCGAGAGCGCCACGACGATCAATCCCATGCCGCCAGCGAAGTGCATGACGAAGCGGAACATGTTGTCCGCCACGGACATGTGGTCGAGGTCCGTGGCCACGGTGGCGCCGGTGGTGGTGAGGCCGGACACGCAGTCGAACAGCGCGTCAGCGAACGTGGCGTAATGGTCCGAGAGCACGAGCGGGATGGACCCTACGAACGCGAGCGCGATCCACGCCAGGCCGGTCACGGCCATGGCCTGTTGGCGGTTCAGGCGCGGCGCAGTGGGCATGAGCAGGCGCAATCCAGTGCCCACGACCAAGCACACGCCCACGCACAGCAGATAGCGTGAAGCGGGCTCCCACTCTTGGAACACGAGGGCCGTGACGAACGGGATGGCCGGCGCCACGGCGAAGCAGACAATGAGCAAGCCCAGGTAATGGGCGATGGTCCGAGCGTCAGTGAGCGTGAAGCGAGGCCACATGGACTACCCCATCACCAGCCGCACGGCGACGACGACCAAGTCCATGAGCATGATGAACACGAGCAGGCTCGCCACGATGACGCCCATGCCCCAGAGCATAGTCGATACCTTGTGCGGGTTGTTGTTCCGTCTGACCATGGCGGACATTATATATGTTCCGCCAAAGCGGGACTCGGCGGAAAGCCGTGCCCTCTGTTTTGGTGGAAACACGAAGCGGCCCGCCGGCTCGAAAGGGCCGGCGGGCCGCTCGGAATGCCCTGGAGTGTGCTTACTCCTCGGGCGCCTCGTACGTGCCTTCCAAGAAGGAGGGGCTGTCGAAGCCCTCGAACGCCTTGTTCGCGACGGTGCAGGTGTACTCGCCCTCGCGGTCGATATCGATCGTGACGGCGGCACCTTCCAGGACGTTGCCGCGCACCATCTCGTTGGCGATGCGGTCGACCACCTCGCGCTGGATCAGACGGCGCAGCGGACGCGCGCCGTAGACCGGGTCGAAGCCGTCGATGGCCAGATGCTCCATGGCCGCCGGCGAGACCTCGAGCGTGATGCGGCGGTCCGCCAAGCGCTCGCGCACGTCGTCAAGCTGCAGCTTGACGATGGGCTCCATGGCCTCGATGGACAGCGCGTTGAACGTGATGACGTCGTCGATACGGTTCAAGAATTCGGGGCGGAACGTGGAGCGCAACGAGTCCTGGATCTGGTTCGTGAGCTCCGCCATGCGCTTCGCCGCGGTCTCGACGTCCATGTTCATCATGTCCTCGGCCAGCTTGCCCATGGACTGCTTGCCCACGGCCTCGAGGCCCGAGTACTCGCGGATGTACTGGCTGCCCACGTTCGACGTCATGATGATGATGGCGTTCTTGAAGCTGACCACACGGCCCTGGCCGTCGGTCAGGCGGCCGTCATCGAGCACCTGCAGCAGGATGTTGAACACGTCCGGGTGCGCCTTCTCAATCTCGTCGAGCAGGATGACGCTGTACGGCTTGCGGCGCACGGCCTCGGTAAGCTGACCGCCCTCGTCATAACCGACGTATCCCGGAGGCGCGCCGATGAGGCGCTGGATGCTGAACTTCTCCATGTACTCGGACATGTCGATGCGGACCATGGCCCGTTCGCTGTCGAACAGGTACTCGGCGAGCGCCTTGGCGAGCTCGGTCTTGCCGACGCCCGTGGGGCCGAGGAACAGGAAGCTGCCGATGGGGCGGTCCGGGTCGGACAGGCCCGCGCGGTTGCGGCGGATGGCGCCGGCGACCGCGGAGACCGCCTCGTCCTGGCCGATGACGCGCTCGTGCAGCTTGTCCTCGAGGTCGGCGAGCTTCGCCATCTCGCCCTGCATCATCTTCGCGACCGGGATGCCCGTCCACGCGCTCACGACCTCGGCAATCTCCTCGTCGGTGACCTCCTCGCGCAGGATGGCGCCGTCCTCCTGGCGCGCGTTCAGCACGTCCTCGGCCTGGGCCAGCTGCTTCTTGAGCTCGGGAATGCGAGCATAGCGCAGCTCGGAGGCGCGGGACAGGTCGCCCTCACGGGTGGCGCGCTCTTCCTCGAGCTGCGCCGCCTCGAGCTCGGACTTGATGTCCTGCACGTTCTCGATGACGTCCTTCTCGTTGTGCCATTCGGCCTTGCGGCGATCGAGCTCGTCGCGCGCGGCGGCGATGTCCTTGCGCAGGTTCTCGAGGCGCTCGCGGCTGGCGTCGTCGTCCTCCTTCATGAGCGCCTGCTCCTCGATCTGCATCTGGGTGAGCTTGCGCTCTGCCAGGTCGATCTCCTCCGGCATGGAGTCGATCTCGATGCGCAGGCGGCTGGCCGCCTCGTCCATAAGGTCGATGGCCTTGTCGGGCAGGAAGCGGTCGGAGATGTAGCGGTTCGAAAGCTCGGCCGCGGACACGATGGCGCCGTCGGTGATGCGGACGCCATGGTGAATCTCGTACTTCTCCTTCAAGCCGCGCAGGATGGCGATGGTGTCCTCGACCGTGGGCTCGCCCACGAGCACCGTCTGGAAGCGGCGCTCGAGCGCGGCGTCCTTCTCGATGTACTTGCGGTACTCGTCGAGCGTCGTGGCGCCAATGGCGTGCAGCTCGCCGCGCGCAAGGGCCGGCTTGAGCATGTTGCCTGCGTCCATGGAGCTGTCGCCGGTGGAGCCGGCGCCCACGATGGTGTGCAGCTCGTCGATGAACAGGATGATGCGGCCGTCGCTCTCCTTCACCTCGCGCAGGACGGCCTTCAGGCGGTCTTCGAACTCGCCGCGGTACTTCGCGCCCGCCACCATGGCGCCCAAGTCAAGCGCCACGACGTCGCGGTCTTTCAGGCTGTTCGGCACGTCGCCCGCCACGATGCGCTGCGCTAGGCCCTCGACGATGGCCGTCTTGCCGACGCCCGGCTCGCCGATGAGCACCGGGTTGTTCTTCGTGCGGCGCGAGAGTACCTGGATGGTGCGGCGAATCTCCTCAGAGCGGCCGATGACCGGGTCGAGCTTGCCGTCGCGGGCAGCCTGCGTGAGGTTCTGGCCGTACTGCTCGAGCGCTTCGAACTGCGTCTTCTGGTCGGCCTCGGTCACGCGGGTGTCGCCGCGCAGGGCCTCGTAGGCAGACTCGATGTTCTTGCGAGTGACGCCTGCCATCGTGAGGATTTTGCCCGCCGCGCCCTTGTCCTCGGACAGCGCGATGAGGATGTGCTCGCTCGTGGCATAGCTGTCGCCAAGCTTCTCGGCGGCCTTCACGGCGCCGTCGAGCACCTTCATGAGGTCCTGGCTGGGGATGACCTGCATCTGGCCGGAGACCTTCGGCATCTTGGCGACCTCGGCGTCGACGCTGGCCTTGATCTGGGTCGGGTCGGCGCCAATGCGCTTGATGATGGCGTTCAGGTTGTTCTCGCCCGCCTCCGTCAGCGCCTTCAGCAGGTGGATGGGCTCGACGGACGATGCTTCCGCGTCGGAAGCGATGATGATGGCTTGCTGCAGCGCCTGCTGCGCCGTCAGCGCCAGTTTGTCTAGTCTCATAATGCCTCCTTAGAGGTGATGGACGCTACGCAGGGCAAGCGCCGTGGTGTTCTGGCCAGTCTGCATGAGCTCGTTGACGTGTGCGCGAGTCTCAAGCTCGTGCACACGGTCGGCAAGGCGACGGACGCGCTTGTGCAGCGAGTCAATCTCTTCGTCGCGCTCGTCCAGGCGGCCTTGCAAATCCAGGATGCGGATCACGCCCGCAAGGTTGATGCCCTCGCCCGTCAGCTGGTTGATGAGCGTGAGGCGGTCGATGTCGGCCTGCGAGTACATGCGCGTGTTGCCGCTCGTGCGCTGGGGCGTGACGAGCCCTTTCTGCTCGTAGGCGCGCAGCGTCTGCGGGTGCACGCCCGCAAGCTCCGCCGCCACGCTGATCATGTAGAGCGGTCTGTTCCTGTCTTCCATCTCACGTTCCTTCTATCTGCACGGCCTCGAAGGGCCGATGAAACTTCGTGGTCGATCGCGTTGACCGGCCCTGCTGCCCGGCGGCGAAACTCGGCCGCCGGGCGATGCTGCCTACCAGGGGCGCGCCGGCTCGGGCGATGCCGCCTGATAGGCCTCGAGCGCCTGGCGCTGCGCGTCGTTCAGGCCGGTGGGCACGGTGACCTCGACCTTGATGCGCAAGTCTCCGGTGCCGCCGCCCTTGACACGCGGGGCACCCTTGCCGCGCACCGTGAGCACGGTGCCGCTCTGCGTGCCGGCGGGCACCTTCACACGAACCTTCGTGCCGTCGGGCGCGGGGACCACGATGGCCTCCCCCAGCGCCGCCTCCGCGAACGTCACCGGCAGCGTGAGCACGACGTCGGCTCCCTCGCGCGCGTAGTACGCGTGCGGCTGGATGCGCGTCACGACGAGCAGATCGCCCGCCGCGCCGCCGTTTTGGCCCGGGCGGCCATGTCCCTTGAAGCGGACGCGTCCGCCGTCCACGGCGCCGGCCGGGACCTTCACCGTGAGCTTCTCCTTCTCGACCTTGCCGGGCACACGCAGCGTCACATGCTTCTCGGCGCCGTTGAAGGCCTCTTCGAAGGTGACGGGCAAGTCCACGCTCACGTCCTCGCCCTTCACCGGGCGCGGGCCGCGCGCCCCGCCGAATCCGGAGCCGCCGAACGGGCTGCCGCCGAAGCCGCCGCCCCCGAAGGGGTTGCCGCCCATGTCCTGGCCGTTCACGTTGACGTTGAACCCGCCACCGCCGTTGCGCAGCGCTTCGAGGATGTCCGCCCAGCTGCTGAAGCCGCTGAACCCGGACCCGCCCCCGAAGGGGTTGCCGCCGCCGAACGGGATCTGGTTCTCGTTCGCGGTGCCGTACTGGTCGTAGAGCTTGCGCTTCTTCTCGTCACCTAGGACCTCGTAGGCCTCGTTGATCTCCTTGAACTTCGCCTCGTCGCCGCCAGCGTCCGGGTGGTGCTTGCGGGCCAGCTTGCGGTACGCCTTCTTGATCTCTTCCGGTGTCGCCGTGCGTGAGACGCCCAAGGTCTTGTAGTAATCAGGCGTGGCTGCCATGGGGAACCGCCTCACTTCCTCTCTCTATGAAGGAGGCGGACCGAACGCCCGCCTCCTTTCGTGGTATTACTCTTCCGACTCTTCCTTCGGTCGCTTCGGGCCGCCGGTGGTCACGGTGACCATGGCGGGGCGGATTACCTTGCCGCCCATCTTGTAGCCCTTCTGGTAGACCTCTGCCACCGTCTCGTCGGGGACGGTCTCGTCCTCGACGGTGCCGACGGCCTGGGATTCCAGCGCGTCGAACGCCTCGCCCTTCGGGTCGATGGCCTCGACGCCGCCGGCCTGCAGGACGTTCACGAGCTTCGCGTGGACCGCCTGCACGCCGCCGAGCAGGTTGTCAGAGCCGTGCTCCTCGGCGTAGGAGATGGTGCGCTCGAAGTCGTCCATCACCGGCAGGATGCTCTCGACGAGGCTCTGCGCGGCGAGGGCCTTCTCCTGCTCGCGCTGTTCGCCCATGCGACGGCGGTAGGTGTTCCACTCCGCCTGGAGGCGCAGGTGCTTGTCCTTCCACTCCTCCACCTCGGCACGGGCAAGACCCAGCTCGTACTCGAGGTTCGGTGTGGGCTCGGCCTCTTCGGCCTTCGTGGGCTCGACGCCCTCGACCTCGTCGACCTCTTCGGCGACATGTTCGACGTTCACGACGTCGGCGCCCTTGTAGGCAGCGCCCATGACCTCACTCACGGCGGAGGTACCGCCGACGGAGGTGTCGATGAGGCCGGAGTCAGCGTAGTCGTTCTTGGCCATGGTTACTTGTTCTCCTTGTCGTCGTCGACCACTTCGTAGTCAGCTTCGATCGTGTCGTCGTTGGTGGGCTGCTGGGCAGCGGCGCCCTGCTGGCCGGCCTGCTCGGTGGAGTAGACGATCTCCGCCAGCTTGTAGCCCGCCTGCTGCAGCTTCTCGGTCGCGGCCTTGATAGACTCGACGTCGGTGCCGGACAGGGCGCTCTTCGCCTCGGCGATGGCGTCCTCAGCCTGCTTCTTGGCGTCGGCCGGGACCTTCTCGCCCAGCTCGGAGAGGGTCTGCTCGGTGGCGTTCACCAGGGAGTCGCAGGTGTTGCGGGCCTCGACCTCCTGCTTGCGGCGCTCGTCCTCTTCGGCGTGCTGCTCGGCGTCCTTCACCATGCGGTCGACTTCCTCGTCGGTCAGCGCGGTGGAGCCGGAGATGGTGATCTGCTGCTGCTTGCCGGTGCCCAGGTCCTTCGCGGAGACGTTCACGATGCCGTTCGCGTCGATGTCGAAGGTGACCTCGATCTGCGGCACACCGCGGCGGGCGGCCGGGATGCCGGTGAGCTGGAAGCGGCCGAGCGTCTTGTTGTCGGCTGCCATCTCGCGCTCGCCCTGCAGGACGTGGATCTCGACGGAGGTCTGGTTGTCGGCCGCCGTGGAGTAGATCTCGGTCTTGCGGGTCGGGATGGTGGTGTTGCGGTCGATCATCTTGGTCATGACGCCGCCCATGGTCTCGACGCCGAGGGACAGCGGGGTCACGTCGAGCAGCAGGATGCCCTCGACGTCGCCAGCGAGCACGCCGCCTTGGACGGCAGCGCCCATGGCCACGACCTCGTCCGGGTTCACGGACATGTTCGGGCTCTTGCCCGTCATGGTCTTGACGAGCTCCTGGACGGCCGGCATACGGGTGGAGCCGCCGACGAGGATGACCTCGGCCACGTCGCCCGTGGACAGGCCGGCGTCGCGCAGCGCCTGCTCGACCGGCTTGCGGCAACGATCCAGCAGGTCCTTCGTGATGCGCTCGAACTCAGCGCGGGTCAGCGTGTAGTCAAGGTGCTTCGGGCCCGTGGCGTCAGCCGTGATGAACGGCAGGTTGATGTTTGCCTGCGTGGTGGAGGAGAGCTCCATCTTGGCCTTCTCAGCGGCCTCCTTCAGGCGCTGCAGGGCCATCTTGTCGGCGCGCAGGTTGATGCCGCCGTTGTCGGCCGCGAACTTGTCGGCCAGCCAGTCGATGACACGCTGGTCCCAGTCGTCGCCGCCCAGGTGGTTGTCACCAGCGGTGGAGCAGACCTCGAAGACGCCGTCGCCGAGCTCCAGGACGGACACGTCGAACGTGCCGCCGCCCAGGTCGAAGACGAGGACCTTCTGATCCTTGTTCGTCTTGTCGAGGCCGTAGGCCAGCGCAGCGGCCGTCGGCTCGTTGATGATGCGCATGACCTCGAGGCCCGCGATCTTGCCCGCGTCCTTGGTGGCCTGGCGCTGTGCGTCGTTGAAGTACGCCGGGACGGTGATGACGGCCTGCGTGATGGGCTGGCCGACCTGCTTCTCGGCGTCGGACTTCATCTTCTGCAGGACCATGGCGGAGATCTCCTCCGGCATGTAGTCCTTGCCGTCGATGTCGACGACGGCGCGGCCGCCGTTGCCGTTGTTCACCTTGTAGGCGACGGTCTTCTGCTCTTCGGTGGTCTCGCCGTAGGAGCGGCCGATGAAGCGCTTCACGGACGCGACGGTGTTCTCCGGGTTGGTGACGGCCTGGTTCTTCGCGGCCTTGCCGACCACGCGCTCGCCGTCCTTGCGGAAGCCGACCACGGACGGGGTGGTGCGGTCACCCTCCGCGTTGACGAGGATCTCCGGCTCGGAGCCCTCCATGATCGCCATGGCGGAGTTCGTGGTGCCAAGGTCGATGCCGATAATCTTGCCCATCTTCTATGTCCTTTCGGTTGCGGCCCAGCCTTCGGGGCCTTTCCTCTGTGTTACCTACTTCGGTGGCGGCTGCGGCGCCCTGCGGTTTTCGCCGCCGACGACCGCTGTGTCGCCGCATCGAGGGGATTTCGCACCGAAAGCCCCCGACACGCGCTCGCCGAGAAGAGGAGGAGGGGCAGAAGCGAACGCGTGTCGGAAGCTTTCGCGCCATGCGAGGGGCTGCTTTCGCCGGCGAGTTTGCGACTCCGGCTGTGGCTTTGCGCCTTCGCATGTTTCCTTCGACGGTTGCAACTATAAAATCTGAGTGATGGACTGTCAAGTTATTTCAGAGCTTGTTACCCAAGTAATCTGTTCGTTACCTGGACGTCATGTTGCGTCGGGCATGCGATAATAAGGCCTGGTCAGAAGCGCGGGATTCTCGCGCACTTCGGTGGCGTTTTGATGACGTCGCCCGACAACGGAAACGGCGCCGCAGCAGCGACGCCGTCAATTCCGAATGGTGCCCCCGGGCGGATTCGAACCGTCGACACCCGCTTTAGGAGAGCGGTGCTCTATCCCCTGAGCTACGGAGGCTTGAAGGGTTATTTTACACTAAGATTCCTGCACGCAACCGGCGGCCATCAGCGCGTCCGCCACCTTGCGGGCGGCGCCGGTGATGGTCAGGTCGTCCACGTCGACGGTGATCTCGGCGTAGCGCTCGTAGAGCGGGCGACGCTCGTCGAAAAGCTCGCGCAGGCTCATGCCGATGCCGTTCTTCATAACCACGCCGCGCTCGCGCAGATCGCTCAGGCGGTGCACCAGCTGGTCGTAGGAGATCTTGAGGTAGACGACCGTGCCGATCTCCGTGAGATGGCGCATGGCCTCGTCGGAGTACACGGCGGAGCCGCCCGTGGAAATGATGCTGCGGTCTGCCTCGAGGTCGCCCAGGATCTGGTTCTCCACCTCGATGAAGCCCTCGGGGCCGCACGCGTCGATGATCTTCTGCAGCGTCTTGTCGCACTGGTTCTGGATGACCAGGTCGGCGTCGATGAAGTCGTAGTTCAGGATCTTCGCCAAGACCACGCCGAGCGTCGACTTGCCCGCGCCGGGCATGCCGATGAGGACGATGTTGCGCTTCGCTTCCGTGGCAGTCATGCTGTGCCCCTTCCTGCCGCCCAGCGCTTTCGCGGGCGGACGCCCTGCCGTCGCCGCGCGCCGGCTCTCTTCAACGCGCCCCACTATAGAGCACGCACACGCGCTGCGCCATGCGACGCAGGCGAATTCCCGCGAGCGCGGCGCAAGGCGTTGCGAGAACGGAGCCGGGGACGAAGTATCTCTCGCACGACGCTCGACGCAGGGCGCGGGAGCTGAAGAGGGCGCCAGGCGCTAACAGCAAGAGGCGAAGGCACCCGAAACGCTACGAGCGTCGCACGCGCACGCCTTCGCGCGCGGTTTTCCACGCGTCGTCGAACGCGCGCTCCAGCGCGTCCGCCGCTTCGCTCGAGCGGACGCCGAGCACGTACGCGTACGGCTCGAGCTCCGCTCGGTTGTCCGCTTCGTCCGCCGGGCGATCTGCCAGCCACGCGCGCAGCGCCTCGCACTTCGCGTTCAGGTCGGCGCCTTCCTGGCTGCGGCGCGGCAGATTGGCCCCAAACAGCGCGACGAGCGCGCCAGCGGGGATCATGGCCCATGCGGTCGTTGTGTCGTTCTGGAAGAACCACGCCGCCGCGCCCAAGAGCGCCCACGCCACGCCGACCACGACGACCGGCATTTGAAGCCTCCATCCACGCGCATCAAACAGGCAGCGCTTTCGCACTTCCAGGCTCAACGCGTCCTGCCAGGCGCGGACGGCATCGACGTACTGGCGCGGGATGGCCTCCGCCCCGCGCACGATGCCGTCGAACGAAAGTGTGCCCACGCCTTCGGCGATGTCGTCGAACAGCAGGGAAACCGTCGCATTGTCCAGACGCTCGGACGCCGTCTTCCGGCCCCCTTCGTTGGCCGCCTCCTCAGCAGCGTCACGATTCGAAACCTTTCGCGTCAGGAGCCAGCGCACCTGCACGTCGTTCACGCCGTTGACGGCCTCTTCGCGCTTAAGGTCCACCAGGCCCGCGTCCACGATGCGCATGACGGACGCCACCAGGTCCTTCGAGCTCGTGTGGTCGAAACGCCACAAGCGGCCCGCCACGGCAGGGTGCATGCCCGGCTCGGGCGCGTTGCTCCAAGATTCGCCCTTCCAGCGCGAGCGGCGCTCCTTCCCGAAGCACGCCCACACGATGCCCACCACAAGCAGGAGCAGCATGGACGCCGCCACAACCACGACATGGAACGTGAGCGAGCTTTCGCGATGAGAACTCGCCGTGTCGCTCCAGGCGGCCTCCTCTTTGATGACGGAATCAAGGATGTCGGTGGTCTGGTGCTCCATGCGCACCTTCTGCGAGACGGCGCTGAGCCACTCCGTCGGGAACACAACGCGCGCCGTGGCGTACTGGCCCGCATGCACGGTCGGGCACGTGTACGTCACCGATCCGTCGGTGTTGATGGCCACGGTGCCGTCCTCCGGCCCGTGGCCCCACGCGTACACGGTCTCGTTCGGCACGATCTCCGCGCCGGCGGGCGCGGGCAGGTGCACCGTCAGCGTCACGTTCTGGGAGTCGACCTCCCAGTTCGAGTTCACGTAGCTCCAGTACAGCTCGCCCATGTCACGGTAGACGCCGACCGCGCCTTCCACCGTGTAATCCAGCGTGACGACACAGGATTCCTCCGCAGCGTTGAAGAACACATAGACCGTATCGCACGGGTCGTCCACCGCATAGCTGGAGACTTTCGGGCCTGTGCTCTTGTCGCCACGCCAAGCGAGGTCGAACGAGGTGCGCTGCAACGGCGTGCTGATGACGTTGCCATTCTGGTCGATGTCGTCGGGGTCGCCTACCCACACGCCATTGACCTCGAGCTCCCCGCTGTAGGGCACGTCGAGCTCGAAGACAGCTTCGGACGCGCCGCCCGAGTACGAGAACGTGCGCTCTTCAACCACGTGGAGCGAGCCGTCCGCCCCCACGGTCGCCTCGATATCGACCTGCGGCATACTGTAGTCCGCCGCGTGAGCGCGCGAGGGGGCGCAAAGGGAGCACGCAAGAAGAAGCGCCAACATGAGCAGCGCAAACAGCGCGGCTACGCCGAGAGCGCGACGCGCGCGAGGCGCAGCCAGAGCCGCGCTACGAGCAGCGAAGCTTTCTCCGAATGGGAGTTCGGCGCTTCGCAGAGCGCGACGGTTCCACGCGGCTGGCTTTCGCACAAGTTCCTCCTTGCAAGATGATTGATTGCAGGGTATCATAGTCAGCCGATTTACTTCTGGAGAGTTGACCGAGAGGCCGAAGGTGCTCGCCTGCTAAGTGAGTATGCCCCACAAGGGCATCTAGGGTTCGAATCCCTAACTCTCCGCCAGAAATCACATGCGCCCCTGCGGGATCATCCTACAGGGGCGCTTTTGCGTTCGAAGGGATTCGAACCGATGAGGTGGAAACACGTGAAGAAAACGCGCCAGTGGCGCGTTTTTAGCGTTTCGCCCGACCGAGCTTGCGAGGGAGGGGTTGAGCGCCCCGCGCAGCGGGGCGCGGGAATCCCTAACTCTCCGCCAGAAATCACATGCGCCCCTGCGGGATCATCCTGCAGGGGCGCTTTTGCGCTTGAAGGGATTCGAACCCAAACCTACTCAGCTGTGCTTGAGCGCGTTAGCGCGGGATGACCGCCGTGCGGGCGGATGAGAGCGCGGTCGCGCGAGCCCACCATCCGCGCTTGCCCGCCGCAGTCGCCGCAGCGAACGCAGCATCGAGCGATTCGCACACCGCGAACGTAGCCGACCCGCTGCCCGAGAGCATAGCTGCTTCCACGCCAGGCTGCCCTTCCAACCATGCGCGGACGTCCGCAAGCTCGGGGACGAGTGCCTCCGCCGCCGGCGCCAGGTTGTTGCGCAGGGCCACCGCCGAAGCGTCCTCCGCCTCTGCCAGCGCCGCGCGCTCTTCCGCGCTCACGTACTGCGGGTCCGCATCGAACGCGGCGTACGCACGCGCGGTTGATACGCCGGCGTCCGGCTTCACGAGCACGACCGAGCGCTTCGAGGGCGTGAGCGCGTGAACAAGCTCGTCTCCCCTTCCGCGGTACAGACCGCAGCCGCCATGAAGGAAGAACGCCACGTCGGCGCCGAGCGTGCGCGCCGTGGCCTCGATGCGCGGATCGTCGGCAGAGATACCCCATGCGCGCGCCGCGCCAACGAGCGCCGCCGCGGCGTTGGACGACCCGCCGCCCAGGCCGGCCTGCACGGGAATCCGCTTCTCAAGCAGCATCGTGAGGTGCTCGTCCTCTTGACGCCCCACAGCATGCGCGAGCGCGACGACCGCGCGGTACGCCAGGTTGTCCTCTTGCGCGATCTCCACCGCCGGCAAGCCCTCGTGGAACGTGCACGTCAGTTCGAGTGTCAACCCGCTCCCGGAAGCAGCCGCCGAAGGCTGCACGTACAGCACGTCATGAAGCGCGAGCGCGTGCAACACCGTTTCGACCTCATGGAAGCCGTCGGCACCCGCCGGGCCCACGCCCAGATGCAGGTTCACTTTCGCCGGCGCAATCACCTTGATGGCAGCCGGACTCCCCTTCACACGGGCCGCGCGCGCCGTGGCGACCGCCTCATCGATCACGGCGCTGTCCGCACCGGCATCCGCACCAGCAGCATTCCCGCCGTCGGCGGGACAACGTTCGGCATCGCGCTCGGTCTGTTCGCTCATTTCTTCCGCTTTCTCTTGAAAAAGTCCGTCAGGAGCGTGCGGCATTCCTCCTCGAGGACACCGCCCTTTGCCTCGAACGTGTGGTTCAACCGCTCGTCGGCGTGGATGGAGTACAGCGTGCCAAGCGCGCCCGCCTTCTGGTCGCTCGCGCCGAACACGCACCGGTCAACGCGCGCCTGGTGCATGAGCCCCGCGCACATGATGCACGGCTCGAGCGTCACGTACACCGTGCAGCCCATGAGTCGCCATGCATCGAGTTCGCGTGCAGCGTCCAGCATCGCCAAGAACTCCGCATGCCCCGATGGGTTTCGATCGATCTCGCGACGGTTGAACGCCCGCGCGATCACCCGCGGCTCCGCCAACGGGCGGCGCGTGCCCTTGTCAACCGGCGCGTACACAACCACCGCCCCAATGGGGACTTCGTCCAGCTCAGCGGCCTTGCGCGCCTGCTCAAGCGCCAAGCGCATATAGTCTTCGTCAGTCATGCGCACAATTGTATGCTATCCTGTGCCGAGTTCGAAGCGCTCCCGCGAGCACACGAACACAACACGGAGGAATGGCCGAGTGGTTGAAGGCGGCAGTCTTGAAAACTGTTGAGCCGCAAGGTTCCGTGGGTTCGAATCCTACTTCCTCCGCCATAGGAAACGGAAACGCCCCTACTTGGGGCGTTTTTGTTTCCTATGACTGAGGTTGAGGCTGAGAAGCCACGGTTCGACCAGCGCTGTATCGTAAGACGATACAGCGCTCGCCGCCTTTGTCACCCCGGCTCTAGCCGGGGCAAAATGCGAAGCATTTTGAGGCCTTGCGCCTTGACGAAGGCGAACCCTACTTCCTCCGCCAGGTTATCTGAACGCCCGAAACCCTCGGGCGTTTTTCATTTTTAAACCCCCTTGAACCCTGCGGAGATCCCCTTCACAATGGCGGCGGCAAGTGGAGAGCAACATGGAGGGGAAACATGCGCAAGGCCACGCTCACGCGCCAGCAGGGGATGCGCGGGTTCATCGTCGCCACGGTGGCGTTCGTCAGCGTCTTCGCCGCTTCGGCGGTTCCGGTGCCGCTGTACTCCGCATACCAGGCGCAGTTCGGCCTGTCGAACATGGACCTCACCATCATGCTGCTCGCGTACCTGGCGGGCGTCATCTCCATGCTCCTGGTGTTCGGGCGCGTGTCGAACGCCGTCGGTCGCAAGCCCATCGTGCGCATCGCGCTTGCCAGCTCGCTCATCGGCTGCGTGCTGCTCATGCTCGCCGACGGCGCGCCGATGCTCTACACCGGGCGCTTGTTCCAGGGCATCGCCTGTGGCATCGGCATGGGCAACGTCGCCTCTTCCGCCATCGACTGCATCGCGGAATTCCACCTGTCCTGGGGCTCCATCGTCTCCGCCACGTGCCCGCAGCTCGGCCTGCTCGTCGGGTCGCTCGGGTCGGGTCTCATCTACGGCATCGTTCCTTCGTACGCCGCCTCGTACGGATTCATCATCGCCGTGCTAGCGGCGTCGCTCGTCTCCACCGTCGCACTGCCCGAAACGGTGGAGGAGAAAGACCCGCTCGGGCCCACGCTCAAGCCGAACGCCGCGGTGCCCCCTGCCGCGAAGGTCGTTTTCCCGCTCGCCGCGGTCGTCTACTCGACCACGTGGACAGTCGGCAGCTTCTTCCAGTCCTACAGCGCGCCCATCGCCACGGTGAACCTGCACACCGACAGCACGCTTGTCGCCGCGCTCATCCTCTCGTTCGCATCGCTCACCGTGCTCGGCGGCCCCATCGCCTCGCGCTTCCGCGCGCGCACGTCGCTGTTGATCGGCATGGGCTGCTTCATCTCGTCGAACGCGATGCTCATACCCTTCGTGAGCATGGGCTCCATGCCGGGCGCGTTCTTCGCATGCCTGGTGTTCAGCCTGTCCATGGGCATTGGCACGTCCACCACGCTGCGCCTGTTGCTGCGCACCGCCACGGCAGCCGAGACGGCGCCCATCGTCTCGGCGGTAAACCTCGCCGCCTACGTGTTCTCCACCATCATGAACACGGGCGCTGGCGCGCTTACGGAAGTGCTCGACTTCCCGACGATCTTCGTCATCTTCACCGTCTTCGCCGTGGCAACGACCGCCTACGTGGTCTTCTTCATCACACGCCACTACGACCAGATCAAGCCTGCCAGCCAAGAGGCGGGCGCGTAAAGCCCGAACCGCGCCACCGCGCGCCAACACCCCATCGCGACATCGCGCGCCAAAGCCCCACGGCGCCATCCAGCACCCCCCAACCCCACCTCGCGTCGTCGGGGCGAGCTTTGTGCGTTCTGTGAATTAATCAGGTACCTGATTGTTTATTAGTTCGGTACCTGATTAAATTTGCACCGTGACACAGGACCGCCGCCGACCCCCTCCCGGCAACGCGGCACGACAAAAGGAGGCCTCTATGGCTATCGACAACGAAGAGCTCATGCACCAACTGCAGCGCGCCAGCGTCCTGTCCCGCCGCAGCCGCCGCGCCCACGTGAAGCGACGCATGGACGAGCAGGGCGGCGAGAAGCGCCACGCCGGGCACTGCTGCCACGGCCATCGCTCCGGCCGCAACGCCATGGCGTTCGGCGACACCGAGGCGACGCACGGCTACGGCAACCACAAGTGCCACGGTGGCTCCGGCCGCCACGGCCAGAACCGCGTGCTCGCCATCCTCATGATGCAGGACGGCACGAGCCAGAAGGACCTGGCCTACCTGCTCGGCATCCGCCCGCAGTCACTGTCCGAAGCCCTCGACAAGCTCGAGGCGTCTGAGCTGGTGGTTCGCCGCCACAACGAAGAGGATAAGCGCGTCGTCAACGTCTTCCTGACCGACGCCGGCCGCCGTCGCGCGGAAAAGGTGGCGGAGGACCGCAAGAAGAGCGCCGCCGACGTGTTCTCCGTCCTGACCGAGGAGGAGAAGGAGCAGTTCGCCGCCATCATGGACAAGCTCATCGCGAAGCTCGACGACGACCTGTCCGAGAAGAGCCGCTCCAAGCGCGACGACGCCGAGGAAGCGGAGGAAGCATAGCGCCTCGAGCCGCCCGGCTCGCACACGCAGCCATACTTCAGCAACGGAGCGCCGTAGCCGCCACGCGGGGCCCGGGAGGGCCCCGTTTTCGTGCGCGCACCAAGGCGGCCGACTTCCTGCCGCCCGGTTTTCCGACTGCAGCGCTGGTCGAAATGTACCAATCTGTAACCCTGTCGAAAGCACAACGCGCCTAGAATGCCCTCAAGCAGACGGGGCGGACGCACGTCTTGCCGCCTTCCGTCGTCTTGGGAAGAAAGGGCTCGCCATGACGCTTGAGCTTGAGGAAAAAATCAACCTGTACGACCGCTTCACCGAGGTCAACTCCATCGATCCGTCGTTCTACGAGCAGTACCGCGTCAAGCGCGGCCTGCGCAACGCCGACGGCTCGGGCGTCATCGCGGGCGTCACGAACATCTCCAACGTCCACGGCTACGTGCTCTCCGACGGCGACAAGCGCCCCGACGAAGGCGTGCTCACCTTCCGCGGCTACCGCATCGACGATCTCCTGCAGCGCGCACCGCTCGACGGCCGCTTCGCCTACGAAGAGATCGTGTACCTGCTGCTCATGGGCGAGCTGCCCACCGAAGAGCAGCTGCGCGAGTTCATCACTGTCATCGACAGCTTCCGCGAGCTACCTGACGGCTTCACGGCGTCCATGATCATGCGCAATACACCGCCCGACATCATGAACGTGCTCGCGCGCTCGGTCCTGCTGCTCTACGGCTACGACCCCGACGCCGAAGTCCGCTCGTTCGATCATGAGATCACGACCGCGCTGTCGCTCATCTCGCGCCTGCCGCGCATCATGGTGCTCACGTACTACGCGAAGCGCTCGCGCTTCAACAACGAGTCCATGATCATGCACCGCTTCATCCCCGGCCAGTCCACGGCCGAGACCATCCTGTCCATGCTGCGCCCGGACCGCCACTTCACGACCGAGGAAGCGCGCATGCTCGACATCATGCTGTGCCTGCACGCCGAGCATGGCGGCGGCAACAACTCCACGTTCACGACGCGCGTGCTGTCCTCCGCTGACACCGACCCGTACTCCGCGTATGCCGCGGCCATCGGCTCGCTCAAAGGCAGCAAGCACGGCGGCGCGAACCACCAGGTCCTCGCCATGCAGCGCGAGATCAAAGAGAACGTGAAGGACTGGGAGAACGACGACGAAGTGGCCGACTACCTGGCCAAGATTGTCCGCAAGGAAGCCTACGACCACAGCGGCCTCGTCTATGGCATGGGCCACGCGGTCTACACGCTGTCCGACCCGCGCGCGCTCATCTGCAAGAAGTTCGCCTCCGAGATGGCGAAGGGCACGGAGTTCGAGGCCGAGTACAAGCTGCTCGAGAGCATCGAGCGCCTGGCGCCCGAGGTCATTCTTAACGTCAAGGGCACGAAGAAGGACATGTGCGCGAACGTGGACATGTACTCGGGCTTCGTGTACTCCATGATGGGCATCCCCGAGGACATCTTCACGCCGCTGTTCGCATGCGGCCGCATGGCGGGCTGGGCCGCGCACCGCTTCGAAGAGCTCGTGAGCGGCAAGCGCATCATCCGCCCGGCGTACAAGTCCACGGTGCGTCAGCGCAAGGAGTACGTGCCGATCGACGAGCGCTAACCGCGCAATCGCACACTCCGGGGCGGCCACGGCCGCCCCTTTTTTGTGCTACCGTGCTGCCTGCTGGATGTCTAAACGAACAAGGAGCCGCCATGCCCAGCCTTGACAACCTGACCATTCGCCCGGCCACGCCGGACGACCTCGACGCCACGCTCGCGTTCTACTACCAGCTCATCGACGATCTGGACGGCAAGAAGGAAAGCCCGCGTTGGGAGAAGGACGTGTGGCCTTCGCGTCCCATGTTGGCAGAGGACATCGAAGCGGGCTCGCTGTACATCGCACTGCTGGACGACGAGGTCGTGGGCGGCATGGTGCTCGACCACGCGCGCCCCGACGGCTACGACACCGCCCCATGGAGAGTGCCTGCGAACGAAGGCGAGGCCATGGTGGCGCACCTCGTTGCCGTGTCCGCGCGCCATCAGGGCAAGGGCATCGGCACCACGCTCATGCGCGCCGCCGCCGACATATGCCGCGAGGCGGGCGCCCGCGCGCTGCGCCTCGACGTCATCGACGGCAACGCCCCCGCTGCCCGCCTGTACGAGCGCGTGGGCTTTAAGCACATCTCCCACGTGCAGCTCTACTACGAGGACACCGGCTGGGACGACTTCGACCTGTACGAGCTGGAGCTGTAGCGGAGACGGCAGGCACAGCGCGTTCGGCGCGCCATGCCTGCCGAAAACTCCCCACAAGGCCCGAAAGAAAGCCTTGACACTTTTTTGACGAACGAAGATAATTCTTTTCGCTGCATTCGAGATGCGCCGTTACCTCAGCTGGATAGAGGGACTGACTACGAATCAGTACGTCGGGGGTTCGAATCCCTCACGGCGCACCACTTTTTCAGCATTGGAAGAGCCCCGGATTGGGGCTTTTTTCATGCCCAGAAAAGCCGTGAGGGATTCGGAGCTTGCACTTCTCCAAGAAAACCCATTGACATGCCTTCTAGCTTTGATATTATAAATGGGCTGCATTCGAGATGCGCCGTTACCTCAGCTGGATAGAGGGACTGACTACGAATCAGTACGTCGGGGGTTCGAATCCCTCACGGCGCACCACTTTGCAGCATTTTTTATGCCCCGAGTCAGGGGCTTTTTTCATGCTCAAAACGCCTTGAGGATTCGAATCCCGCACGCGCGCTTTACCCACATCTGGCAAACCTTTGCACACATCTGACGCAATCTTGCAGTTCGCTGTGCATTTTCGGGTTCACCTGCGGCATGTCGTCCGCTATCATGTGAGGGCTGTCGTGATTTCGGCCCCTTCGCCGGCACCTGCCATCACGGGCAGGCCTCCACGACCGCGCATCATTGTTGGAAGGAAAGGAACGTACGTGAAGGTTCGAAAATCGAAGCCTCACAGTAACTAAGCCTTCGACCTCCTCCTCCCCGGCGGCGGTCGAAGACGACTGCTGCAAAGGGGAGTACTATGCTCTATCTCTCTCAAATCATCGGGAAACCGGTCGTCGACGCCACAGGCGAGAAGATCGGCTCCATTTCCGACGTCGCCATCTCCACCGGCGAGGTCTTCCCGCGCATCACGAGCCTGGCGTTCACCGGCCCGGGCAAGGTCCCGTTCATGATCTCGTGGCGCAAGTACGTCGACGAGTTCGACGAGGACGACGGCGTGAAGCTCGCGTTCGAGGCGACGGGCATCCGCTTCAGCTACCTGCAGCCCGACGAGGTCCTGCTCGCGCGAGACCTGCTCAACCGCCAGATCGTCGACACGCAGGGCATGAAGGTCGTCCGCGTAAACGACCTCAAGCTCTCCGTCTCGGGCAGCCAAATCCGCCTGCTCGGCGCCGAGGTGGGCGCGCGCGGCATCCTGCGCGGCCTGGCTCCGTGGCTCGAGACCGCCGTGTGCGCCGTGGCGAAGGCCCTCGGCAAGAAGATCGACGAGCAGATCATCGCCTGGAACTACATGGACCTGCTCGACCGCGACCTTTCGGAAGTGCAGCTCTCCGTCACGCACAAGCGTCTTGACGAGCTGCACCCCGCCGACGTGGCCGACATTCTCGAGCAGCTCGACCCGCAGCAGCGCGCGAACGTGTTCAAGCACCTCGACGACGCGCGCGTGGGCGAGGCGATCTCCGAGATGGAAGACGAGTTCCAGGCCGACGTCTTCGACGACCTCGACGACGCGCGCGCTGCGAAGTTCCTCGGCCAGATGGACCCGGACGACGCTGCCGACATCGTGCGCGACCTCTCCTACGAGAAGGCCGAGACGCTGCTGCGGCTCATGGGCGTGGAGGACGCGGCGGAGATTCGCCGCCTGCTGGGCTACAAGGACGGCACGGCCGGCGGCATCATGACCACGCAGTACGTCTCCGTGAAGGAGGACACGACGGTCGGCGAGGCCATCGAGGTCATCCGCGAGCTGCCCGAGGACTTCCCGTCCGTCCATTACGTGTACGTGGTGGACGAGTACGACAAACTCTCCGGCGTGCTTTCGCTGCGCTCCCTCGTGCTCGCGCACAACAGCACGCTCGTCTCGCAGGTCATGTACGACGACGACCTGGTGACCGCGCTGCCCGACGAGGACGAGGACGAGGTCGCCGCAGACATCTCGAAGTACGACCTGCTGGCACTGCCCGTCGTCGACGAGCACGACCGCCTGCTCGGCATCGTCACGTTCGACGACGCCCTCGACGTCGTGGAGGACGACAACGAAGAGTCCGAAGGCCGCCTGCGCTTCTTCAAGATCTTCGGCATCGCCTTCGCCGCGCTCATCGGGCTTATCGTCTACACGCTCGTGCTGTTCCAGATCATCGGCTACCGCGCCATGTTCTAAAGAGGTCGTATGGTCATCAAGCAGACTTCCGAAACGAACGCGACGCAGCGCGGCGCCTCAGCGCCCGGCGCGCCCTCGCCGGCGGCAAAGCCCACCATGGCGGACGACCCGGCGCTCGCCGCAAACCCCGCACCCGCCGCAGGAGCGGATACGGCCCTGGAAGCGACCCCCAAGAAGAAAGAGAAGAGCAAGCTGCTGCTCATCCTGGCGGCCATGGGTCCCGGCATCGTCACGGCCATGGCCGGCAACGACGCGGGCGGCATCTCCACGTACTCCACCGTGGGCGCCGAGTTCGGCTACACGAGCCTGTGGGTCATCCCCGTCATGTGCATCCTGCTCATCGTGGTGCAGCTCACGGCCAGCCGCATGGGCGCGGTCACCGGCAAAGGTTTCGCCGCGCTCATCCGCGAGCGCTTCGGCATCCGCCTGACGGCGCTCGCCATGCTCTGCCTGCTCATCGGCAACGTGTGCACCACGTTCTCGGAGTTCGCGGGCATCGCCTCGGGCATGGAGATGTTCGGCGTGCCCACCTGGGTCTCGGTGCCCGTCGCCGCGGCGGGCGTGTGGCTCCTCATCGTGGGCGGCAGCTACAAGCGTGTGGAGAAGGTCTTCCTCGTGCTGTCGTTCGTGTTCGTGACGTACGTGGTGGCGGCGTTCTTGGCCCAGCCGAACTGGGGCGAGACGCTCACGATGACCGTCGTGCCGCACGTCGTGCAGGAGCAAAGCTTCATCTCGCTCACCATTGCCATGATCGGCACCACCATCGCGCCGTGGATGATGTTCTTCGCGCAGAGCAACATCGTGGAGAAGGGCTCCACGATGGACGACGCGCTCTCGCTCAAGGTGGACGCGGTCTCTGGCACCATCGCCGCGTGCCTGGTGGCGTGGTTCATCATCGTGACGACGGGCACGGTGCTCTTCCCTGAAGGCATCGTCATCGAGAGCGCCGCCGACGCCGCGCACGCGCTCTCCCCGTTCGCTGGGCAGTACGCCGAGGTGCTGTTCGCCATCGGCCTGATCGCCGCGTCGTTCTTGGCAGCGTGCGTGCTGCCGCTCACCACGAGCTTCGTCATCTGCGAGGCGTTCGGCTGGGAAGCGGGCGTGTCGTTCAAATGGAAAGAAGCCCCCATGTTCAAGGGCATCTTCACGTTCGTCATCGCCTTCTCGGCCATCGTGGTCATCATGCCGAACATCGACCTTATGGCCGTCATGCTGACGGCGCAGTTCGTCAACGGCCTCATCCTGCCCGTGCTGCTGGTGTTCATGGCCATCATCAGCTCGGACAAGCGCATCATGAAGAAGTGGCGGCTGCCCATCGTCATGCGCATCCTGCTGTGGGTGACCGTGGCCATCGTGACCGTGCTGACCGTGATCCTGCTGGTCATGCAGGTGCTGGGCATCGGGTAGGCGCGCGTGGACGCGAAAGCGAGCGTGCGAGCGCAGGTGCTGGCAGCGCGCGACGCGTTGCCAGCCAGCGTGCGCGCGGAGAAGAGCGCGCGCATCTGCCGGGAGCTGGAGCGGCTGCTTGATGAGCGCGCGATTGGCAGCGCGAACGCGGGTTCTGCCGCAGGCGCGGCGGACGCGGCTGCCGCGGAAAGCCCGAATGCGCCCATCGCGGCGCGCCCTCTCGTGACGGCATTCTCCTGTATGGGAAGCGAAGTGGACGTCGCGCCCTTCGTCCGCGCTGCCTTCGAGCGCGGCGCGCGCGTGGCGTACCCGTGCATGGTGAAGAATCCCGCATGGACTGGCGCGGGGTGCGATATTGCGATGCGCGCTTCGGGCGAAGACGACACGGAGAAACCTTCGGGCAAGCGCGACGCAGCGGGCGCTTCGGAGCCCGCGTCCTTCACCCCGCGCCTGCTCATGCAGTTCCGCGAAGTGTCGTGCGAGCAGTTCGAAGCGGGCACGGTGCCGTTCATCGTGAAGCCCCTGCGCTCGTTCGCGCTCGACGACCCTGAGCTTGAGCCGTACCCGCTCGTTGGACCCGAGCAGGTGGACTTCGCCGTCTGCCCGCTCGTGGCCTTCGACGCCGCGGGGAGCCGCCTGGGCTACGGCGGCGGCAACTACGACGGTTTCCTGTCGCGCGTCCGTCCGGACGCGCTCGTGGTGGGCGTGGGCTTCGCCGAACAGGAAGTGCCCGCAGGCACGATCCCGCTCGAACCGCACGACCTGCCTCTGCCGCGCATCGTGAGCGCCTAGCACAAGCAAACGCCCGTCGTGCGTCGACACGCCGCAGGGTGCAAGCCACATGCGGAGCCCCTCGCACCGCGCTTGAGCCTGGCCCCTACGCCGATTCAGGTGCGACGCCTTGCTGCGTCATTGCACCGTCCACCGTGCGCGCCGCCTTCGCCTGGGCGCCCGGACGCGCGAACAGGAACGCTACGATCAGGCCGACCACCGCGATGGCGGCGGCGACCAACAGTGCGCTCGAGAAGCCAAGCGCCGTTGACGCGGCAAGCTCGGTCCCGCCCGAAAGCGCCCCCGCCTGCGCGGAGTTCATGATGCCCACGAACAGCGACGGGCCGATGCACGCCGCAATCTGCAGACACGTGGTCATGAGCGTGACGCCAAAGGGGTTCTGGCGAGGCGGCAGACTCTTGAGGCCCGCCGTCTGCGACGGCGACAGCACCAGGCCCACGCCCACGTACACCAGCACCGAGCCGGCGAACACGCCCGGCAGGGACATCGTCGCGCTCAGCGCGACCATGAGCACCAGGCCCGCCACGATGCACGCGAAACCCGCGGGCAGCAGCGGCCATTCGCCGCGCTTGTCCATGACGCGGCCGCCGAATAGCGTCGCGAACGCGTTCGTCAGCACAGGCGCCAGCATGACCACGCCAGCCAGAAGCGCCGTCATGCCGAGCGCGCCCTCGAAGTACAGCGGCAGCAGCACGCTCATGGAGAACGTCGTCATCATGGCCATCATGACGAGCAGCAGCGGCAGCACGAACCTCACGTTCTTCAAAGGGGACAGCTCGATAAGCGGGTGCTCGCAGTGGAACTGCCGCCAGGCGAAGGCCGCAATCGCCGCTGCGGCGACTGCCAGCACGCCCACCGCAAACAGGACGTTCGTGGTCACTTCGGACGCACCGTACACGAACGCCGTCAGGCCAAGGGCGGACAGCGCGACAGACGGCGCGTCAAGCTTCGCCGGGGCGTTCTCCAGATTGCGCACGAACGCGAAACAGCAGCCGATCAGCATCACCATGGCGACCGTCGGGATAATGAAGATGCTGTGCCAGCCGAACGCCGTCACCATTGCGCCGCACACCACCGGCGCGAACGCCGGACCGAACGTGATGACGCAGCCGCCAATGGACATGAACGTGCCCAGGCGGTTTTTCGGCGTCACCGCAAGGATGGTGTTCATCATGGTCGGGATGAAGATGCCCGTGCCCACCGCCTGGATGAGGCGCGCCGCCATGAGCATGGCGAAGCTGCCCGCCACCAGACCGAGCGCCGAGCCGACCAAGCTCAGCACCGCAGCGATCAGGAACAACGTGCGCAGTTTCACACGCTGATACAGAAACGCCATGCACGAGACCACGACCGTCGAAACGATCATATACCCCGTGACCAACCATTGCGCGGTCACCGAATCGATCCCGTACTCCCCCATGATGGACATGAGGGCCATGTTGACCAAGTTCTCGTTGAACCCCGCCACGAACGCGGCAGCGTACAACGTCGTGAGCAAAAGGACGTTCTTCTTCCCCTGCACCGTCACCATTTCTTCCTGTTCTCGGGTGCTCGCAGCGTGCGCGAGGCGCGACGCACGGCGGCTGTTCGCCGCCACGCCGCTCCATCGTTACTACAGCAAAAAACGGCCGCTCCCGACACAAATGGACTTACGTCGGAAGCGACCGCGCTTTGCAACCTGGTATTGTAGAGAAACGCGCACACTGCGCCAAAAACTCTCCACATCATGTTTCGCACGGAAGGACGGACGTTCTTATGCCCGAAATCGTCGATTGCCATACGCACACGTTCTTCTCCGACGGCGAAGGCACGTTCGAAGAGAACGTCCGTGCCGCGGTGGCAGCCGGCTGCACAACCCTGGCCTCAACCGACCACCTGACCCTGCCGCACGAAATGGACCCCGACTGCGAATGCTCCGTCCCCGAGTCCGACCTGGGCGAGCACCGCGAGGCCTTTCTGCGCGTGCGCGACCAGCTGGCGGCGGGCGAGTTCGGCGATGCTGGGAAGCGCCTTGAGTTCGTGTACGGGTTCGAGGCCGACTGGTACGAGGGCTGCGAGGAGAACATCGCGCGCTGGCGCGGCGAAGCCGTGTTCCTGCTTGGGTCGATCCACTTCATCGACGGCATGGCCATCGACTACGACAAGGAGATGGAGATCTGGGACGAATGGGGGCCCGACGCCGTGTGGCGCGCGTACGTTGAGCGCTGGTGCCGCGCGTGCTTCTGTGGGCGGGACGGCGGAAGCGGCGCGAAGGCGCGCGGCGTGGAAGCGCACGGCGACTTCGACCCTTCGCGCGCCCGCTTCGACAGCATGGCGCACCCCGACCTGGTGAAGCTCTTCTCCACGAGCGGGTACGCGCCGAGCATCCCGCTCGAGCCGCTGTGGGACCAGATGGCAGAGGCCGCGCAGGAGGCAGGCGTGCACGTGGAGCTTTCGACCGCTGGCTTGCGCAAGCCAATCGAGGACTTCTACCCCGCCGCCGGCCTGCTCGAGCGCTTCCGGCGCGCCGGCGTACCGCTGACCGTGGGCTCGGACGGCCACACGCCCGGCACCATCTGCTGGGAGATCGAGCGCGCCTACGCCTTCGCACATGCCGCAGGGTACCGCAGCATCGACGCTCCCACCGCCGACGGCGGCTGGCGGACGATCGAACTGTAAACGCACGGCAGCTGACAACACAACGCGGGGGAGACGCCATCCAGGCACCTCCCCCGCGTCATCGTATTGTTCACACCAAGGGCGACGAATCGCCTAACGCGCCGAACGCTCAGTCCGCGCGCTATCGATGGCGTGCGTCCAGTTCTCCGGCCAGCTCTTCGACCGTGATGCCCCACCGCTCAAGACACACGAGCAGGTGATACACCAAGTCTGCCGCCTCGTAGCGAATGTGGTCGTGGTCGTCGTCCTTGCATGCAAGCGCCACTTCGGTGGCCTCCTCGGTCACCTTCTTGAGCACCTTGTCCTCCGGGCCGTGCAACAGGCGCGCCGTGTAGCTTTCTTCGTCCGACGCGTCCCACCGACCGTGGATGACTTCTGTCAGGCCTTTCATGGTCTCGCCGATATCGCCCGGCTGCACGTTCGCGGTTCGCTCTCCCATGAGGGCCTCCTATCCAATCTCGTTGAAGAAGCAGGTGCGGTTGCCGGTGTGGCACGCCGGGCCCGGCGAGTCCACCTGCACGAGCAGCGTGTCGGCGTCGCAATCAGCCGTGATGGATTTCACCTGCTGCATGTTGCCGCTGGTCGCGCCCTTGTTCCAAAGTTCTTGGCGGCTGCGGGACCAGAACCACGTAGTGCCGGTCTCGATCGTCAGCCGCAACGACTCAGCGTTCATCCACGCCACCATGAGAACCTCTCCGGTGTCATGCTGCTGGACGACCGCCGGGATGAGCCCGCGGTCGTCGTATTTCAGCTCGTCGATGTTCATGTGAAGCCGCTCCCTAGAAATCGAGACGGACGGGGATGCCGCACTTCGCCATGTGCTCTTTCACCTCGCGCACGGTGAACGTGCCGAAGTGGAAGACGCTCGCGGCCAGCACGGCGTCGGCCTCGCCCTCGATGATGCCCTCGGCGAAATGGTCGAGCGTGCCAGCGCCGCCCGACGCGATGACCGGGATGGGCACGGCGCGCGCCACCGCGCGCGTGAGCGGGATGTTGAAGCCGTCCTGGCAGCCATCGCAGTCCATGGACGTGAGCAGGATCTCGCCCGCGCCGCGGCGCGCCGCTTCCTGCGCCCACTCCACGGCATCGATGCCCGTGGCCTTGCGACCGCCCGCCGTGTAGACCTCCCACTTGTCGGGGCCCGTGCGCTTCGCGTCGATGGCAACAATCACAGCCTGGCTGCCGAACGCGAGCGCCGCGCGCGTGATGAGCTCGGGGTCCTTCACGGCCGCCGAGTTCACCGAGACCTTGTCGGCGCCAGCGGCCACCATACGGCGCATGCCCGCCACGTCGCGGAAACCGCCGCCCACGGTGTAGGGGATGGCCAGCTCGCTCGCGGCGCGGCTCGCTAATTCCACCGTGGTGGCGCGGTCGTCGGAGGTGGCCGTGATGTCCAGGAAGATGACCTCGTCGGCGCCTTGGCCGTCGTAGAACTCCGCCATCTCCACCGGGTCGCCCGCATCGCGCAAATCGACGAAGTTCACGCCCTTGACGACGCGTCCGTTGTTCACGTCCATGCAGGGGATCACGCGTTTCGTGAGCATGCCGCACCTACCCTTCCACGACCGCCAGCGCGTCTTCCAGCGTGAACGCGCCCTCGTAGAGCGCGCGGCCGGTGATGACGCCCTCGACCACGCCCGGACCGAGCGCGCACGCTGCGCGAAGGTCGTCGAGCGAGCTCACGCCGCCCGAGACCACCACCGGGAAGCCCGCGGCCTGCGCCACGCGCGCGTAGAGCTCCGGCTCGATGCCGGTCTGCATGCCGTCGCGCGCGATGTCCGTGTACACAAGGTGGCGGTAGCCCCAGCCCTTGAGCATGCCCACGAGCTCGAGCGCGTCCATGCCGCCGTCCTCCTGCCAGCCCTGGACCGCCACGCGGCCTTCGCGGGCGTCGATGCCAGCGACGAGCAGGTCGCCGAACCGCTCGGCCGCCTGCTGGGCGAACTCGTGGTCGCGCGCGAGCTTCGTGCCGAGCACGATGCGGCGCACGCCCATCTCAGCCAGCTCCTCGATGCGCTCGAGCGAGCGGACGCCGCCGCCCACTTCCACGCCAATGCCGCCGATCGCGCACAGGCGCTTGATGACCTCGTCGTTCACGCCGGACTCGCCGCGTGCGCCGTTCAGGTCGACCACGTGCACCCACGAGGCGCCCGCGGCCTTGAACGGCTCGATCATGGCGGCGGGGTCGTCGCCGTAGACGGTCGATTTGTCATAGTCGCCCTGCAGCAGGCGCACGACCTGCCGGTCGAGGATGTCCACGGCCGGGAACAAGCTGATGCCAGTCGCCATTTACGCCCTTCCTTCCACGATGCGCACGAAGTTCTCCATGAGGCGTGCACCCTTCTCCGACGACTTCTCCGGGTGGAACTGCGCCGCGTACACGTTGTCGCGCGCCACCACGGACGGGAACTCCACGGCGTAGTCCGTGATGCCGAGCACGTCCTCGTCGCGCGCGCCCTGCACCACGTAGGAGTGCGTGAAGTAGAAGTTCGATTTGTCCGCCACGTTGCGCATGAACGGGTTCTCGCGGCCCGCCTCCGTCAGGCGCACCTGGTCCCATCCAACGTGCGGGACTTTGAGGCCTACCTGCGGCAACAGCTCGCAGTGACCCTGCAGCACGCCAAGGCCCGCCACGCGGCCCTGCTCGTCGAGCTCGTCCTCATGGCCTTCGGTGCCCCATTCGAACAGCAGCTGTTGCCCCAGGCAGATGCCCAAAAACGGCGTGCCCGCCTCGATGGCGCGCACGATGGCATCACGCTGGCCGCTTTCGGTCAGGTACGCCATGGCGTCGCCGAAACTACCCACGCCGGGCAGCACGAGCGCATCAGCGCGCCCGAACTCCGCCGGGTCGTCGGCAATGCGCGCGCTACCGCCCGCGGCCGCAAGGCCGCGCACGACGCTCGCGATATTCCCCTTGTGATAGTCGATCACCACGATGTCAGGTGCCACCGATGCTCCTTTCGAATGCTCCTTTCCAGCACGCAGTGTCGCCGCCTGCCGGAGAGGGTTGAAGGTGAGTCTGAACACCATTCCTGAAGCGCGCGAAGCGCGCATGAAAATGCATGAAGCAGTGAAGCGCATGAAGTCGGTGAATCGCAAGCGATTCACCGACTGAACAGCGGAACGGCGAGCCTGATGCCCTCTGCGGCAGGTGGCGACCCGTCCCGCGTGCGCTTACAGCGAGCCCTTTGTGGACGGGATGCCGGTAACGCGCGGGTCGTGCTCGACAGCCTGGCGCAGGGCGCGGCCGCATGCCTTGAAGCATGCCTCCGCCACGTGGTGCGAGTTCTCGCCCGCCAGCAAGCGCACATGCAGCGTGATGCCGGCTTCGCGGGCGAAGGCGAGGAAGAACTCCTTCACAAGCTGCACGTCGAACCCGCCGATGGTCTGCGTCTCGAACGGCACCTCCACGAACGCCTGGCCGCGGCCGGAGATGTCCACCGCGCACAGCACGAGCGCCTCGTCCATGGGCACGATAGCCTGGCCGAATCGCGCGATGCCCGCTTTCGTGCCAAGGGCTTCGCGCAGCACGGCACCGAGCACGATGCCGACGTCCTCGACGGTGTGGTGGTCGTCGACGTCCACGTCGCCTTCGGCCTCCACGGTTACGTCGATGAGCGAGTGGCGCGTGAACGCGTCGAGCATATGGTTGAAGAACGGCACCGGCGTGTCGATGGCGGCCGTGCCCGAACCGTCCAGGTTCACCGCGACGGTGATCTGCGTCTCCTTCGTACCGCGCGTCGTCTGGGCGCGGCGGCCTGCGGTCTCCTCCATGGGGTCCCCTTCCTATCATCAAAGCAGCCGGAGGCACGCGGCATGACGCACCGCGCGCCGGAGCTCCGGCTACAGCATATCGCGCACAGCGGCGAACAGGCGGTCGTTCTCTTCGGGCGAGCCCACCGTGAAGCGCAGGCAGTCCGCGCATCCGGGAGCGCCCGAGAAATTGCGCACGAGGATGGAATGCTCGTCGCGCAGGCGCTCGAACAGGCGGGCAGCGCCGGTCACGCGCACGAACAGGAAGTTCGCCGCGCTCTCCCAGACCTCCAGCTTACCGGCGTCCGCCAGCTCGCGCAGCTCCGCGTAGAGGCGCTCGCGCTCGAAGACAATGCGCGCGATGCTCTCCTCGTACGCGTCGTGCATTTCCACCACCACCTGGGCAGCCGCCTGCGTGAGCACGTTCACGGAGTACGGCTGCCGCACGGCAGCCAAGCCCGCCACCACATCGGGCGACGCGATGATGTAGCCGCAGCGCGCGCCGGCCAGCGCGTACGCCTTCGAAAGGGTGCGCAGCACGACGACGTTCGGGCGCTCCTTCACGAGCGGCAGGCAGCTGGCGTCGTCGCCCGCGAACTCACCGTACGCTTCGTCCACGAGGACGAGCGCGTCGGTCGAGCGCGCCAGGCGTTCCACGAACTCGCGGCTGGCCAGGTCGCCCGTCGGGTTGTTCGGCGAGGTGAGGATCACGATGGCCGCGTCCTTCGAAGCCTCGATGACGGCCTCCTCGTCGAGCGCGAAATCCGCCGTGCGCCACACGTCGCGCACGGTCGTGCCCGTGAGCTGGGCCTGCAGCGCGTACTCGCTGAACGCCGGCGGCGTGTTCACGAGCACGCGACCCGGGCCGCCGAAGGCGAGCAGCAGGTTGTACAGCAGCTCGTCACCGCCGTTGCCCACGATGACGTTCTCGCGGTCGCAGCCGCGCCACAGCGCGATGGCGTCGCGCAGCTTGTTCGACATCGGGTCAGGGTAGCGGTTGAGCGGCGTGGCGGTCAGCGCGGCGTTCAGGCACGCGCGCACGACCGGCGGCACGTCGCACGGGTTCTCGTTGGCGGACAACAGCACGTCGACCGGCGTGAACAGCGGATCGTACGGCTCCAAGTCCGCGAAGGCGGGCTGCATGCGGCGGCGCGCCTCTTCGGTGATGACAACTGCCATGGTCTACGCCTCCTTCGGCGCATCGAGCGTGATCGGCCAGGCGATGGCGCCCGCCTCTGAGGCTGCCGGACGGTCGTCGCCGAACACTTCGGCGCCGCGTTCGGCCAGCTGGCGGCGCAGGCCCACGGACAGCGCGTGCGCCCAGAGGCCCTCCGCCTGCGCCATGGTCTGCGCGGCGTCGGCGTCGCGCAGTAGGCCCTGCGGCGTGTAGTTCACGACCGAGGACTTCTTCACGAACGCGTCCACCGACAGCGGGCTCGAGTAGACGGCCGTTCCGCCGGTCGGCAGCGTGTGGTTCGGGCCGGCCACGTAGTCGCCGAGCGGCTCGGAGCTCCAGGCGCCCACGAAGATGGCGCCAGCGTTCTTGATGCCGCCGAGCAGGCCCATGGCGTCCTTGCAGTGCAGCTCCAGGTGCTCCGGCGCGATGACGTTCACAGCGTCCATCGCCTGCTCCATGTCGCGCGCCACCACGATGACGCCCAAATCGTCGAAGGACGCGCGGGTGATCTCTTCGCGCGGGCTCTGGGTCATGAGCTCGTCGGCGTAGCGCTCCACCTCGCGCGCGAACGCGGCATCGCACGTGACGAGGTAGCTCGTGGCCAGCGGGTCGTGCTCGGCCTGCGCCATGAGGTCGGCCGCCACGATCATCGGGTCGGCCGAAGCGTCAGCCAGCACGCACACCTCGGAGGGGCCGGCCACCATGTCGATGGCGACATCGCCGCTCACCAGGCGCTTCGCTGCGGCAACGTAGGCGTTGCCCGGGCCGGTGACCACCGAGACCTTCGGGATGGACTCGGTGCCGTATGCCAGCGCGGCGATGGCCTGCGCGCCGCCCACGGTGTAGACCTCGTCCACGCCGCCGAGCTTCGCCGCCGCCAGCGTGTACGGCGACAGGCCACCCTCCTTCTGCGGGGGCGTCACCATGACGACGCGCTCCACGCCGGCGACCTTGGCCGGAACGACGTTCATGAGCACGGTGGAGGGGTACTGCGCACGACCGCCCGGCACGTAGATGCCGGCGGACTCCATGGGCGTGACCTTCACGCCGAGCAGCGTGCCGTCCGGGCGCGTCGTGAACCAGGACTGCTGGACCTCGCGCTCATGGAAGTCGCGGATTTGCGCGGCGGCCTGCTCGATGGCGCCCACGAAGCGCGCATCGACGCGGTCGAGCGCTGCGTCCAGCTCTTCCTGCGGCACGCGGAAGCTCTCCACCTCAACGCCGTCGAACTTCGCGGACAACTCGCGCAGCACCGCGTCGCCCTCTTCGCGCACGCGCGCCACGATCTCGGCCGCGCTCGTCATCACCTTCGTCGGCAGGATGCCCTGACGGGTCAGCTGCTCTTCGCGCAGGCGTTCGCCCGCTTCCAGCTCCACGTACTTCATTCGTCTTCCTTTCACGCAAGTTCGCGATAGTTCCCGATGATTCAACCTGTCTATTCCTCGATGAGAAAACGACCGCCCTCTTTTCTCATTCCTCAGCCGGGCGCTTCGCCCACTCCGCCAAGGCGGCGGACAGGGCGAGCACGCGGTCGTCGTTGCGTAGGGCGGCCGGGCTGGCGAAGAAGCGCGCCGTGCAGCGCAGCACCTCGTCCACGACCACCAGGTTGTTCTCCCGCAGCGTGGTGCCCGTGGCCGTGATATCCACGATGCGGTCGGACAGGCCCACGATGGGACCGAGCTCGATATTACCGTGCAGCGGGATGATGTCGACCTGCTGGCCTTTGCGCTCGTAGTAATCGCGCGTGATGCGCGGGTACTTCGTGGACACGCGGATACTGCCGCGCCATGCGTGCGCGCGCTCGGCCTTGCCGGCGGCCGAGGCGGGCTCCGCCACCACGAAGCGGCAGGCGCCGTAGCCCAGGTCGACGAGCTGGATCACGTTAAGCGACGCCTCGATGAGCGAGTCGCGGCCGCACATGCCGCAGTCCGCCCCGCCGCGCGCCACGAACGCCGGCGCGTCGGTCGGGCGCACGATGACGTACTCCACGCTGCCGTCCGCCGTCGGGATGATGAGGCGCCGGCCGGGTTCGCGCAGCTCGGAGACGTCGAGGCCCACGGCCTCGAGCGCGGCCACCGAGTCCGCGAAGAGCGAGCCTTTCGGGACGGCGATGCGCAGCGGGCGCTCTTCGTCGTCGGCCCAGGATTTCGCGCCAACGCCGAAGTCCACGATGGACAGGGCGCGCTCCAGACGCTCGAGCGAGATGGCCAGGCCAGCCGCCGGCATGGGCTCGAAGCCGAGGCGCTCGAAGATGGAGTCGTAGCGGCCGCCCGCGGCAAGCGAGTCGGCCACGTCGGCGCAGTAGCCCTTGAACACGACGCCCGTGTAGTAGTCGAACGCCGCCATGATGGTGAGGTCGCAGACCAGGTGATCGTCGAAGCCGGCCTTGCGCGCGGCGGCGTAGAGCGTGCGCAGCGGCGCCGTGACATCGCACGGCAGGCCGACGGAGATCATGAGGTCGTCCACCGCATCGAGCGCGTCGAGCCCGCCGAACGTGCGCGGCAGCGCCGAGATCACGTGCGCGAAGCCCTCCGAGATGACGCCGCGGGCGCGGGCGTCCCCCACGAACTCGTCGAGGCCCACTAGGTCGGAGTCGTTGATGAGAGTGCGGACCGCGCGCTTGAACTCCTCGTCGGGAGCGCACGCGTCGAGCACGGTCTGCAGGATGCGCACGTCGCCGCAGACGATGCGCCACGGCTTGATGCCCAATTCGTCCAGCAAGCCGGCGAGCAGCGTGACCACCTCGGCGTCCGCTGTGGAGGCGGCATCGCCGATAAGCTCGATGCCGAGCTGCGTGAACTGGCGCGGGTCGCCCACGCTCACCTGGTCGCGCACGACGGGCGCGGCGTAGCGCAGGCGGAAGGGGCCGTCCTCACGGCGGAAACGCGTGGCAACCATGCGCGCGACCGACATGGTGAGGTCGGGGCGCAGCACGAGCTGCTGGCCGTCGTGGTCGAACAGCTGGAATGGGGTCTCGGCCAAGTGTGCGCCGCGGCTGAACAGCTCATGGCTTTCGAACAGCGGCGTCTCGACCGGCTGGTACCCACGGTCGGAGAAGTAGCCTTTGATCTGCTGGATAATGCGCTCTCGCTCCGCTGCCTCGTCGGGCAGCACGTCACGGAACCCTTTAGGGGTGGCTCCTATCACGTTCGCTCTCCTCCTGCCTGCTGTCTGCTTGCGCGCGGGTGCGTTCCATTTCGCGAAAGGGACTCTAGCACGCGCGTGCTTCGATGGGGTTACGTCAACTCTCGCGAAGCATGCGCGGCGCGCGAGCGGCTACCGTACGCTGCTGAAGCGCGGTGTCGGTCGCTGCCGAAACGCAAGGTTGACCGCTGCCGAAACGCGAGGTTGACCGCTGCTGAAACACAATGCCAGCCCCTGCGCGCGGTTCGAAGCCCCTTTCTGCTGGACATACTTTAGCACAGTAGAGTAATAAAGCGTTGTAAATTCTTCTTTTCTTTCTCTTCGCCCTGAGATTGCCTCTGAATGGCACAAAACCGCCGATGTCGGTGTCGAGAGGAGGCGTAGAGCGCCGCGTTTCCTGCATTCGCGCCTTCTTGACCGCTTTCATTCCGGATTCCGACGAGCCCCGTAATTCCTCGGCACCGACATCGGCGGTTTTGTGCCATGCGCGCGGCCTTGGCGCCGGGCCGTAGCATTTCACGAAGCCCTTGCGCGCGCTCGCCCTTGTCAGGCCGTCGCTTTACCGTCACAAGGGCGTTCTCTACAATCGAGGCAGTTCATTTCATCCAGTGCCCCAACCGAAGGAGATCGCCATGCCCACCAGGGACGAACGACGCGCCGAGGCAGCCAAGCACCTCGCGCTCATGAACGCCGCGTTCGCCGCGGAGACGCAAGCCACCGTGGACGCCTTCACCATCTACGAAGATGGCGAAGGCCGCGAGCTCGAGCTGCCCGAGCCCGCCTTCGAGGCCACGAAGACCGTCGTCACCACGCGCTTCGCGAGCGCGGAGGTGCACCGCGCGCAGGGCAAGGTGGTCGTGGTCGACCCCGCTTCGTTCACGCGTCCGGGCGGCGCGTACGAAGACGGCTCCTTCGGCCCCGAGCAGGCCTTGTGCGCCGAGAGCAACCTCTACCCCATCCTGCGCGGCATCAAGGCCGACTACCACGACGCGAACCGCGATTACCAGAGCGGCCAGCTGTTCACCGACCGCGCGGCGTACCTGCCGGGCGTCGTCTTCGTGCGCGATGGCGCCACGAAGCGTGCCGACGTGCTGGCCATCGCCGAGCCAAACCGCCAGCGTGCGCTGGAGAACCACCGCTCCGAGCGAGAGTGCGACGTCTGCCGCGCCCGCCGCATCGAGGCACTGCTGCGCATTGCCGCCGCGAACGGCGCGGAGACGCTCATCGTGGGCGCGTTCGGATGCGGGCGCGACACCGAGAGCGACGAGCAGATCGTGGAGCTGTTCCGGCAGTGGATTGAAGCGCATCCGGGCGCGATCGGAACCATCGTGTTCGCCATTCCGCGCACGCATTTCGATGCGTTCGACGCCGCGTTCGGCACGCCGGAGGTGGCCTCTGCGCCCGAGCCCGCCTTCGCCGAGGAGGAAGAGGACGAGGAGGACTTCCGCACCATCGAGCTCCCCGAGGGCGTGACGCTGCGCGCGTAGAGTGCACCGGGCGGCGCGGGGCGCGACGAACCCAGGCCCGCGGGCGTACCGCGAGCGCCACGGACGCGCAGGCGCCTGCCATCACGCCGCTTTCGCACACGCCACCCTTCCCCATCATGCAAAACGGCCTCGCGGAACTATGCCGCGAGGCCGTTTTTCGTTACGCTGGACGTTCGCTGAGCGCCGAATGCCCGGCGCTTTCGAAGGCGCGCTTTCGCGCTGTTCGCCTACGCCTTCTTCACGCCGATGTTCGTCTTCGACAGCACAATGATGCAGCCGACAAGCAGCACGACGCCCACCACGAGGGAAATCCACGGCGTGCCCGTGAAGCCAGCGACCACGTAGCCCACGAAGCAGATGGCCATGACAAGCGTGGCGTACGGCAGCTGGGTGGACACGTGGCGCAGGTGGTTGCACTTGGCGCCGGCGGACGAGAGGATCGTGGTGTCGGAGATGGGCGAGACGTGGTCGCCGTAGACCGCGCCGCCCAGCGTGGCGCCCACGGCCACCAGGAACAGCGGCGTGGCCGGGTCGAAGACGCCGATGACGATCGGCAGGATGAGCGCGATGGTGCCCCACGAGGTGCCCATCGCGAAGCCGATGAACGCCGCCACCAGGAAGATGGCAGCCGGCAGCAGCTCCAGGCCCACGCCCATACCGTTCAGCACGCCGGCGACGAACTCGCCCGTTCCGAGCAGGTAGCGGCACAGACCGCCGAGCGACCAGGCCAGCACGAGGATCATGATGGCGCCCACCATAGAGCGCACGCCTTCGGAGATGCCTTCGACGAAGCGGTCGAGCTTCATGAGCTTGCGCGGCAGGAACATAATCGCCGCCGCCACGAGTGCCACCGACGCGCCGATGCACAGGCCGCTGACCGGATCGACGCCCACGGCCTCGGCGAACTCGACGCCGTCCCAGAAACCGCCGACATACAGCATGCCCAGGATGGAAAAGATAATCAGGATCACGATGGGGATGACCAGGTCGTACACACGACCCTTCTCGGAGATGTCCATGCCCTTGTACTCTTCAAGGGCCTCCGCGGCCACCTGCTCGATGTCGTCCTCTTCGGTGACGATAGACGGCAGGTCGGCCGGGGTCTTGTTCGTGTCCGCGGCGTTCGTGCCCATGGTGGCGATCTTCTGCAGCGTGTCACGACCCTGCAGCACGTGCGCGTCCTCGATGCCGTGCGACTTCATTTCGGCGGCCTTCATAGGGCCGAACTCGAACTTCGTAGCGCACATGAAGAACACGAAGAAGATCGTGAGCAGCGCGTAAAAGTTGTACGGGATGGACTGCACGAAGGTCGTGAAGCCGTCTTCGCCCAGGTAGCCGCCCACGGCCACCGCCCACGAGGAGACCGGCGCGATGATGCAGACCGGCGCGGCCGTGGAGTCGATAATCCACGACAGCTTCTCGCGGCTGACCTTGAAGCGGTCCGTGACCGGACGCATGACCGCGCCGACGGTGAGGCAGTTGAAGTAGTCGTCGACGAAGATGATGATGCCCAAGACGGCAGTCATGACCTGCGCGACGCGCGCGTTCTTGATGTGCTGCGACACCCACTCGCCGTACGCGCGGCTGCCGCCCGCCATGGCGATGACCACGGTGAGCGCGCCGAGCAGCGCTAAGAACAAAATAAGCGCGCCGTTGCCGGCTATCTGCTCCGCCATCATCTGCGGGACCATGGTGAACGACGCGATCACTTGGTCGACGCCGAAACCGTTCAGGGTGAACTGGTAGATGAGCATCCCGGAGAACACGCCGATGGTCAGCGACGAGTACACCTCTTTGGTGACGAGTGCCAACACGAGCGCGAGGATAGGCGGGACGACGGACCAGAACCCCGTGCTGATGAGGTCGAATCCTTCCATTGCTTTCCCCTTTGCTATGCGGATGCCGCCGTACGACGGCGCGGCCGACGTGGATTGCCGGCACGGTTGCCGCCCCCTTGACGGCAACTGGGTCAGTATAGCGCCCGTGTTACGTCAAGATTTCGTAAAGATGCAGCAAGTCGGCAAACGTCGCAGGGGATGATTCGGGCGCAGGAGCGGGTGTTTGAGGTCGAGCGGCGCGGCGCGCAATAGCGGGCGGGCGCGAGCGGCACGACGCGCGAAAACAGGCGCCAGGCGCGAGCGGCGCGACGCGCCCAGAATCAACCAATGAGCCCACGCTTGCGCAACGCCAGGTACAGCACGAACGCCACCGCCGCAACACCGCCGAGCAGCACGAACAGTCCGCGATAGCTGATAAGCGGCACTGTCCAGCCGAACAGGATGGGGCACAGGCCGATCGCCGCGTCCAAGAACACGAAGAACGTGGAGTTGGCCACGTCGAAGCGGTCGTCCGGGGCGCGGCGCACGCACAGCGTAAGGCCGCTCGGCTGGATGGTACCGATGCCGTAGCCCATGAAGCACGCCCCCACCAGCAACAATACGCCGTTCGCTGCCGTCCCAATGAGCACCATGCCAATCACGAACGCTGCGAAACCGCTGGCCATGACCGGGAGGTCGCCATGTCGGTCGAATGCCTTGCCAGTGAACGGACGCGAGACGAGCATCGTGAGCGCGTACGCCACGAAGAAAAAACCGGCTGCTGTGGCGAGTCCCGCCTCGGCCGCGAAGGCGTTCAGGTACGTGATCACGGCGCCGTAGCCCAAGTACACGAGCACCACCACGAACGAGACGGGCAGCGCTGTGCGCTCGATGAACGTCGAGAGCGCGAACCCGCGCTTCGCAGGAGCAACCGAGGAAGGGCGCTGGTCGGCGACATCGTGTGGGGCGCCCGTTGTGGCGGCGTCTCGCGGCTCGTCCGCGCTCGAGGACAAGTCCTCTTCGGCGGCGGAACACGCGGCATCTGCCGTGCGCGGCGCGCTCACGTCGTGCACGCTCGTCGCGCCCGCCAGCGCGACGGCTGCCACCACAGCGCACAGTGCGAACATGACCGTGAAGCCAGGGCCGTGCATGAGCGTCGTGCCCAAGAACGGACCGATCGCTGAGCCCACGGTGACGGACAGCATGTAGTAGCCGATGCCTTCGCCCTTGTGCGCGTCGGGAATGGACTCGGTCGTGAGCGACGTGACCGTCGTCTGCGCCAGCCCGTAGAAGAAACCGTGCAGCACGCGCACGGCGAACAGCACGACCATACCTGCGTTGACCAGGTACGCAGCGGAAAGCGCTGTCATCATGAACGTGCCCAAGACAAGCGTCCGCTTGCGACCAAGCGCGCCGATAATCGCCGGGCTCACGAAGCGGGCAACGAGCGCGCCCACGATGAAGATACTCGCCGCGAATCCCGACGTGCTTAAATCGGCTGCGTAGGTGTCCATGCAGTAGTTCGCCATGACCACCATGAGCACGTAATAGTTGATGTACAGCAGCAGGTTCACCAACGTCCCGATAACGAACCCGCGCGTGAAGATGCCGGTTGGCTGCCCTTCCTCGTCAGACATGCTGATCTCTGCCGCTTCCTACTGCTCTTTCGCGATGACCACGCAGGCCTTCGCCTCCTGCACGACCGAACGGCTAACCGATCCCAGATAGCCCTTCACGCCGCCCATGCCGCGGCTGCCCATGACGATGACATCGCACCCCTCGTCCTCGCAGCAGCCCACAAGCAGCGTGGCGGGCGAGGAACCCTTGAGCATGAGCACGCGCGCTCGCTCGCCGAACGGAGCGGCGACCTCTTCAAGACGACGTTGGACGTCGCGCTCTTGCTCGAACAGGATTTGGTTCATGCCCGACTCCCCCATCGTGAAGCCCACGAGCTTGAGCACGTGCGCGAACACGATCTGCGCCTGCGGGTTCTCGCGCGCCATGTCACACGCAATCTGGACCGCACGATCGGCCGGCTTCGACCCGTCGTATGCCACCAGGATCTTCGAGTACCACATGATAGATGCCCCCTTCAGCATGGCTTGGCGCACGCAGTGCGCACCGAGGGCGATTGTACTCCTCTCGAGCACAGAGCGCTCAATGCGAAATTGCAACAAATCCTCGTCGTTTTCGCGAGATAAAATGCCCTCCAATCTCGCGAAAACAACGAGGATTTGTACAAAGATGCTCGCACAAAGACGATTACCAGAAACAGGGCAGCAAGGGTGCGAGGGCGGGCGACGTATGTCTCCCGCCCTCGTCGTCGGAGTTGCTGCCAGGATCAAACCGCGGCGCTAGCGCGCCTCTTCCAGCTCGTGCTCGTACTCGCGGTCGATGGCTCCCTCACCATGCGGGGGCTCGATCGAGAAGCCGACATGCGGGCTCACCAAACTCACCAACGGCACGATGACCAGCGACAACACCATGGCGAGCGCACCGCAGTTGATGGGCGAGGCGATAAGCGGCATGCCCGCGAACGTGAGGATCATGTTGCCCGTCGTCAAGCCGACGCCCACGATGAAGCTCGCCCACACGGCAGCGCGCGAGATACGGCCGCTGTACAGACCCCAGAAGAACGGGCCCAAGAACGAGCCGGCCAGCGCGCCCCACGAGATGGACATGAGCTGCGCGATGAACGTGATCGACGAGTTGTACTGCACGATGGCGATGCCGGCGGAGATCGCGATGAACACCACCACGAGCACGCGGATGAACCCGAGCTGCTTCTTCTCGGTCATGTCCTTGACCACGTTGTCCTTCAGCAGGTCCAGCGTGAGGGTGGACGCCGAGGTGAGCACGAGCGAGCTCAGCGTGGACATGGACGCGGAGAGCACGAGCACCACCACGATGCCGATCAGGATGTCGGGCAGGTTGGAGAGCATGGTCGGGATGATGGAGTCGTACACCGGGTTGCCGCCGGCCATCTCCACCTGGTCGCCGTAGAGGCGCCCGAAGCCACCGAGGAAGTAGCTGCCGCCCGCCACGATCATGGCGAAGAGCGTGGAGATGATGGCGCCCTGCTTGATGGCCGGGCCGCTCTTGATGGCGTAGAACTTCTGCACCATCTGCGGCAGGCCCCACGTGCCCAAACTCGTCAAAACGATGACGCCGAGCAGATTCGGCAGGTCGGGGCCGAAGAACGAGACGAACGGACCCGCCATCGCCGAGCCCTCGGAGGGAATCTGCGACAGCGACGTGATGGCCTCCGTGAAGCCGCCGTTGTTCGCGAGCACCGCCGCGATGACGGCCGCGATGCCCACAAGCATGACGATGCCCTGCACGAAGTCGTTCACCACCGTGGCCATGTAGCCGCCGAGCACCACGTACAGGCAGGTCACGACCGCCATGCCTATGACGCACACCTCGTAGGGCACGCCGAAGGCCATCTCGAACAGGCGCGACAGACCGTTGTAGACCGACGCGGTGTACGGGATGAGGAACACGAAGATGATGGCGGCCGACGCCACGCGCAGGCCTTTGCTCTGGAAGCGGGCGCCGAAGAACTCGGGCATGGTGGAGGCGCCCAGGCGGTGCGTCATCTCGCGCGTGCGCGGGCCGAGCACCCACCACGCGAGCAAACTGCCCAGGATGGCGTTGCCGATGCCCACCCACGTGGCGGCAATGCCGTACTTCCAACCGAACTGGCCGGCGTAGCCGACGAAGATGACGGCAGAGAAGTAGCTCGTGCCGTACGCGAACGCAGACAACCACGGACCGACGCTGCGACCACCGAGGATGTAGCCGTCGACGCTGCTCGTGCTCTTCTTGCACGCAACGCCGATGCCAATGGCGACGCCCACGAACAGGACGACAATGAGGACTTTGACAAGCATGGGATTCCCTTCGATACCGGGGGCTTGCAGCGCGGACGCCGGCGGGCCGGCCGCTTCGGTGCGCAGCGCGCGATGCGCGATGCCCAACGAGCGAACCGGACGCCGCAACAGCAGACCGCGCCCTGCTCAGGCCTAGCGCACGCCTCGAGTTTGCGGAAGGCGAGCTGCCAGGGGAGGCGGGGCCGTACGACGCCAGCCTCAGGAGGCGCACACGACGCTTGCACGCGGTGCTGCGCGAAGGCGGAATCCCGCACACGGCTGTCTACCGAGCGCTCGGGATGCTGCCTGCGAGCGCACGGCGGAAGCCCCGTGTGCTACAGGTATCGATAGGAATAATAGTAATAAGAAACGAGCGTCGACACGAAACGAGCGGTCAGAGCCGCATCGGCGCGGGCCGAAGCGCGACCCTGGAAGAAACCGATATGTTCGACGCTTGCGTTGTGCATGCGGCCACTCTACCACAACACCGCGCGCACGCCACCGTAATGCCAGCGTCCAGACGTGAATTAACCCGCTGTTTACCGAGCCGCGTCCAAGGGGTGGAGGCCGGCGGGCGCGCCCGCGCCATCGCCCTCGTCATCAACATCCGCGCGCAGGGCCTCCTGCCGCAGGAAGAGGAAGCCGGCGATGCCCGCCACGATGGACGCTGCCAGGATTGCCGCCTTCGCCACCGCGATCGTCTCGACGTCCACGAACGCCAGGTTTGTCACGAAGATGGCCATGGTGAAGCCGACGCCACCCAGGATGGACACGCCCACGATGTGCCCCCAGCTCACGCCCTCGGGCAAGTCGCTCGCGCCGAGCTTGACTGTGATGAGCGTGGCCAGGAAGATGCCGAGCGGCTTGCCAAAGAGCAGGCCGCAGAACACGCCGATGGCGACCGGGTTCGTCACGACCGAAAGCGGGTCGGACCCCACGATGACCACCGCGGCGTTCGAGAACGCAAACAGCGGCAGGATGACGAAGTACACCGGCGCGTACAGCAGGCTATCGAGACGCGTGACCGGGGGAATGGTCATGCGCGAGACGCGGTGGATCTTTTCGACCTCACGCAGGTACTCTTTCTGGGCGATGTCCGGCTCGCCGGGGTCGTAACGCTCCTCGACCGTGGAGCCCTTCGCGGCGAACCACTCGCCCACGCGACCCAGACGCACCTCGGACTTCGCGGGGATCGCGAGCGCCAGCAGCACGCCCGCCAGCGTGGCGTGCACGCCCGAGAGCAGCACGCACACCCACATGACCAGGCCGACCAGCATGTACGGCGCCAGGTCGTAAACGTGCATGCGGTTGAGCACCATCAGCACGGCGAAGCAGCCGAGCGCCGCTGCCAGCCACAGCACGTCGAGCGAGCTCGTGTAGAACACCGCGATCACCAGGATGGCGATGATGTCGTCGGCGATAGTGAGCGTAGAGAGGAACGCGCGCAGCCCAAGAGGCACGCGCTTGCCGAGCAGCGCCAGAATGCCCAGGCAGAACGCGATGTCGTTGGCCATGGGCACGCCCCATCCGTTCTGGAACTCGCCGCCCCAGTTGAGTGCCAGGTACACGAGCGCCGGCATAAGGGCACCGCCCGCCGCCGCCACGATGGGCAAGATGGCCTTGCGCGGCTCGGTGAGCTCGCCGGCGGTCATCTCGTACTTGATCTCCAGGCCCACCATGAGGAAAAACAGCGCCATGAGGAAGTCGTTGATGAAGTGCCCCAGGCTGATCTCCGGGCTGAACGCGCCGATGGTGAATCCCAGGTGGACGTCGTGCCACAGCGAGTTGAAGTACGGCAACGCGGGCGTGTTCTCGATGGCGAACGCAATCAGCGCGGCCGCGACCATGAGCATGGTCGCGCGCGTGGACGAGTGTGTGAACTCGAGGAACTTGTGCTTGCGGCGCTGCGCGCTGCGCGCTTCGGGCTCGATGAGGTGTTCGTTGATACGATGGGGGCGTCCGGCCATGGGCGTCTCCTTCGGTGGTTGATTACGCGTGCGCGAATAAAATGAAAGCGGGATGCTAGCAATATGATACCAGCATCCCGCAACTCGCATGAAGGCTTGATGAACGCGCGCCTAATCTCGCAGGTCGTTCGTAACGTCAGCGAGAAGCACTCTCGTGCCGAAGGTAGACGGGGACGCGGAAGCGGGCTGGCCTGGAGGGCCGCCCGCTTCCGGGTTCGCGGCTAGATTCAGTACGAGAGCGCTTCGCAGCGTCGAGTTGTTCTGCCGTTCGGCAGAACGGCGAAACGCTAACGCCCCTTGTTCATTTTGGCAGCGATCTCTTCCGCAGAAAGCTGCGTCTCTTCGTACACCTGGTCGGAATCCAGGTCGAAAGCCGTATGCAGGCAGCGTACAGCATTGGCACACTGCGACGCCTCCACCACGATGGACAAGCGGATGGGGCTCGTGGAAATCAACAGGATGTTCACCTGGTTCTCCGCCAGCGCCGTGAACGCGCGCGCGGCGACGCCCGGACTCGATTTCATGCCCGTGCCGACCAGCGAGACCTTCG
>CASEJD010000023.1 GCA_949288145.1 uncultured Coriobacteriia bacterium | reverse complement strand
GCTTCGGCGGTCTCGGCAGCGCCCTCCTCGCCGGAGAGCGACGCGCCGGCAGCGCGCACGTCGGCCGCCGCCTTCTCGGCAAGCCGCGCCAGGCTGGCCTCGAGGCCCTCGAGCTGCTTGAGGTATTTCGAACGGGTCTGCATTAGCTGAACCTCCCTGTCAGGTAGTCTTTCGTGCGGGGCTCGTGCGGGTTCGAGAACAGCTGCTTCGTCTCGCCCGCCTCGATAAGCTCGCCCAGGTAGAAGAACGCGGTCTTGTCGGCCACGCGGCTGGCCTGCTGCATGTTGTGCGTCACGACGACCACGGTGTGGTCGTGCGAGAGCTCCATCATGAGCTCCTCGACAAGCGAGGTGGAGATGGGGTCGAGCGCGCTCGTGGGCTCGTCCATGAGCAGGACCTTCGGATCGACCGCCAGGGCGCGCGCGATGCACAGGCGCTGCTGCTGGCCACCGGAGAGGCCCAGGCCCGAGTCGTCGAGCTTGTCCTTCACCTCTTCGAACAGGCCGGCGTCGCGCAGGCACTTCTCCACGAGCTCGTCGGCCTCGGCGCGACCCATGCGGCGCATGCGGCGCGGGCCGTAGAGGATGTTCTCGCGGATGCTCATGGGGAACGGGTTCGGGTGCTGGAACACCATGCCCACGCCCACGCGCAGCGCGTTGGCGTCGGACTTGAAGATGTCCTGCCCGTTGAACTCGATGCTACCGTCCACGCGCACGCTCGACACGAGGTCGCACATGCGGTTAAAGGCGCGCAGCAGCGTGGACTTGCCGCAACCGGACGGGCCGATAAAGGCGGTCACGCGGTTCTCCGGGATATCGAGCGTGATGTTCTTGAGCGCCTGGAAATCGCCGTACCACAGATTGAAGTCCTTGATGGAGATCATCGTGGGGACGCCGGCAATGCCCTGGTGCTCGGCAATGACGGTCTCTTGCATCAGCTGAACCTCCCTGTCAGGTAGTCGGCAAGGCGCTTGTCCTTGGGCTCGGAGAAGATCTCCTTCGTCGGACCCGTCTCCACCATGTCGCCCATGTAGAAGAACGCCGTACGGTCGGAGACGCGGGCGGCCTGCTCCATGTTGTGCGTCACGATGACCACGCAGATGCCGGAGTCCGCGATGGAGCGGATGGTCTCCTCGATGGTGAGCGTGGAGATGGGGTCGAGCGCCGAGCACGGCTCGTCGAAGAGCACGACGTCGGGGTGCATGGCCAGCGTGCGGGCAATGCACAGGCGCTGCTGCTGGCCGCCGGAGAGCGCGTGCGCGCTCTGGTCCAGCTTGTCCTTCACCTCGTCCCACAGGGCGCCGGCGCGCAAGGACTCCTCCACCAGCTGGTCCGCCTCCGCCTTGCCGGAGACCAGCTTGTGGCGCTTCGGCGCGAAGAGGATGTTGTCGCGGATGGACTTGCGGAACGGCGTGGGTTGCTGGAACACCATGCCGATGGAGCGCCGCAGCTCGAAGAGGTTCTCCTTCGGCGTGTTGATGTCGTGGCCGTGGTAGAAGATGCTGCCACCGACCTTGCACTTCGGAATCTCGCGGTTCATGAGGTTCAGGCAGCGCAGGAACGTGGACTTGCCGCAGCCGGACGGGCCGATCAAGGCCGTGACCTGGCCCGCCTCGAAGTTCAGCGACGTGCCGTGCAGCGCCTCGTTGCCGTTGTAGGACACGGTGACGTCACGCGTCCGGACAAGGGCGGTCTGGTTCTGTTCCGTCATTCCCTCGTCAGCCTCCTTTCAAGGGCCTTGCCGACCAAGCGGGCGATGATGTTGAACGCCAGGATGCACACCATGAGGACGGCGGCGGTGCCGTTCGAGACGGCCTCGAGGTCGGGCACGACGCCCTCGCTGTTGATCTTCCAGATGTGCACCGCCAGCGTCTCCGCCGGACGGAAGATGTTCCACGGGCACGACGGGCTCGTGAAGTCGAAGTTCGTGAAGTCGAGCGCCGGGGCGGACTGACCGGCCGTGTAGATGAGCGCGGCGGCCTCGCCGAACACGCGGCCTGCGGAGAGCACGATGCCGGTCACGATGGCGGGCATGGCCACGGGCAGGAGCACGTGGATGGTGGTCTCCCAGCGCGTGAGGCCCATGGCCAGCGCCGCGTCGCGCTGCGAGCGCGGCACGTCCTCGAGCGCCTGCTGGATGACGCGCACCAGGATGGGGATGTTGAACATCGTGAGCGCGATGGCGCCCGAGATGATCGAGAAGCCCCAGCCCATCATGAGCACGAAGAACAGGAAGCCGAACAAGCCGACGACGATGGAAGGCAGCGAGGAGAGCGTCTCGATGAGCGTCTTCGCCGCCGCCGTCACGCCGTTCTCCGGCGCGTACTCAGCCAGGAAGATGGCCGCGCCGAGCGAGATGGGCACGGAGATGAGCAGCGTCAGGAACAGCAGGTAGAACGAGTTGAACAGCTCGGGCCCGATGCCGCCGCCCGCGCGGAACTGCTCGGGCTCGCCGGTGAGGAAGCTCACGTCGAAGAGCTTGCCCGCGCCCTGCACGAGGATGTAGATGATGATAGCGGCCAGGATGAGCAGGACGAAGGCGACGATGGCAGTCAGGATGCCGGTGGCCACCTTGTCCTGGCTGTTGATGCGGCGCACGTGCGCCTGCATGTCAAAGCGAGCGGAGTTAGCCACGGTGCTTCGCCCCCTTGTGCGCGATCAGGTGGATGATGAGGATGAAGATGAGCGACATCGCCATCAGCAGCAGCGCGAGCGACCAGAGCACGTTGTTGTAGACGGTGCCCATGGCCTCGTTGCCCATGCCCATCGTCAGGACCGACGTGAGCGTCGCGGCCGGAGTGAACAGGGAGTCCGGCATCTGCGCGGCGTTGCCGATGACCATCTGCACGGCCAGCGCCTCGCCGAACGCGCGCGTCATGCCCAGGATGACCGCGGTCATGAGCGAGGGCAGCGCGCTGCGCAGGACCACGTTCCACACGGTCTGCCAGCGGGTGCAGCCCAGGGCGTAGGAGCCCTCGCGGTACTCGTTGGGCACGGCGGCCAGCGCGTCGATGGACAGCGAGGTGACCGTCGGCAGGATCATGAGCGCCAGCACGATGGAGCCCGAGAAAATGCCGTATCCGGTGATGCCGGCGCCGAACATGCCCGCCACGTCGCGCGTGGTTGCCACGATGACGCCCAGGCCGATAAGGCCGTAGACGACCGACGGGATGCCGGTCAGAAGCTCGATGAGCGGCTGGAACACGCGGCGGCCGAAGCCGGGCGCGATCTCCACGACGAAGATGGCCGAGCCGATGGCGATCGGCAGGGCGAGCAGCGTGGAGAAGATGGTGACCGCGAACGAGCCGGTAATCATGGGCAGCGCGCCCACGGTGGGCTGACCGTTCTCGTCAAGCTGGTGGGGATTCCACTCAGTGCCGGTCAGGAAGTCGAAGAAGTTGATGCCGTTGACCGTGAACGTCGAGATGCCGCGCGAGGCGACCATGGCGACGAGCGTGATGACGAGGATTGCCACGAGCGCGATGCACGCGCCCGTCACGCCCTTGCCGATGCGCTCGACGCTCAGCTTCGGCAGCGATTGTGCCATCGCTTGCGTCTCCTTTCAAAAGGAAGCCCCCGCTTGGAGGGGTAAGCAGGGGCTTGTCGGCGAACAAGGGAGGTTGCCAAGGGGAAGGCGCCTCCCATGCAAGGGGCTACAGCTCGGTGACGTTGCCTTCGGCGTCCTTCTCGACCTTCATGCCGGAGACCGGGATGTAGCCGTTCTCCTCGACGAGGGAGCCCTGTACCTCTTCGCCCATCATGAACTCGATGAACGCCTGGGTGGCCTCGTCGGCCTCCTTCGCGGTGTACATGTGCTCGTAGGCCCAGATGGTCCAGGAGTTGTCCTCGACGTTGGCGGCCTCAGGGGCGACGCCGTCGACGGAGAGCGCCTTGATGCTGTCGGAGAAGTACGAGAAGGCCAGGTAGGAGATGGCGCCCGGGGTCTGGGAGACCATCTGCACGACCGTGCCCGAGGAGTCCTGCTCCTGGAAGGTGGCGGACTCTTCGCCGCCAAGGACAGCGGCCTCGAAGACGGCGCGGGTGCCAGAGCCGGCCTGGCGGTTGATGACGACGATGGCCTGGTCGTTGCCGCCGACCTCGCTCCAGTTGGTCACCTCGCCCTTGAAGATGCGGGCCAGGTCGTCCAGGGAGATGTCGTCAAGCTGGACCTCCGTGTTCACGACCGGGCCCATGCCAACGATGCAGACGCGGTTGTCGGTGATCTTCTCGACGTCGGAGGCGTTCTCGACCTTCTCCTCGGCGAAGACGTCGGAGTTGCCGATCTGGACGGCGCCCTGGACGATCTGCGTGATGCCGGTGCCGGAACCGCCGCCCTGGACGGTGATCTGGACGCCCGGGTTCTCCTCCATGAACAGCTCGGCGGCAGCCTCGCACAGCGGTTGGAGCGCCGTGGAGCCGACGGCCGTGATGGAGCCGGACAGCTCGGCGGAGGCGGAGCTGGAGGCGCTGGAAGAGCCGGAAGCGGAGGTTTCGGAAGAGCTGCTACCGCCGCAGCCGACCAGGCCCATGCCAGCGACGGCCGCGGTCATGACGCCGGCCGCGCCCAGGAACGTACGACGCGAAACGTTTTTCTCCTGCATTGGATGATCCCCTTTCGGATGCGTTCTCTGGCGGCGGCCACTCTTCGGGCACGCCGCGCGCGGCCACTCGGGACCGCGCCGCTGCGCATCTTAGGGCGCTGGCGCGCGCCCCGGGACGTCTTTCGGCGGACCATGACCGAACCCTGACAGGGTTTTACCCGCCGCTTACAGAAGCCCGCGGTTCGTTTTACAAACCTGCGATGTTTGTAAAGGGAGCGGCAAGGAGTGCACGAGGTTCGCAAACTATGTGGACAAGAGATGAAATGCCTGATGAGAAGCGTGAAGAAAGCCTCCATCAGGGTTTTTCCCGCCCTGTTTCGCCTGATTTCACAGGCAGCCGGGCGGCCTGAGTCGCTCGATGGTTATGAGAACTTCACAATGCAGAGCACGATGAAGGCGACCACGATGACCGCCGCGATGACGTCCATGGTCCGGCGCGGCACGCGGGCGAGCAGACGCTCGGTGGACGGGTAGAGCACCCAGGTATAGAGCGTTGCCACGGCGCCGAGCGCCAGGTCGTTCACGAGCCATGCCTGCCCCAGGATGTTGAGCGGCAGGTTCGAGTTGTCCCAGAGCGGGTACTCGCCGGCGGCGTTGGGCTGGTTGAGCATGAAGCCCATGGCGAGCTCCATGATGAGGCACGCGCCCGCAGCAGCTGCGAAGAAGATGGCCAGCGCCATCTTTCGCGAGGGGCAGCGCGCCACGATGTAGTCCTTGAGCGGCAGCAGGATGATGGTGCACACGGTGGCGCCCACGCCGTAGACGCAGAACGGGTAGAACGGGTCGTCCCATACGAGCGAGTCCGGGTCCACGATGCCGAACAAGTCCATGAACAGGCAGTACGGAATCTCGAGCCAGTGCCCCACCACGCTGTACACGCAGAAGTACACGGCCATGTTGCGCCAGATGGGCCACGTGCCCTTCAGGCCGGCTCGGATGCTCTGTTCGGCAGGACGGTACGCCATTGCAGGACCTTTCGCGCGCTTTACGCGTCGCCCGACGCGATGACGTTGCCCAGGCCAGGGATGAGCACGTTAATGCAGTAGAAGAAGAACAGGATGCAGAAGCCCACCACGATGACGACGAACACCACGTTCATCACGTCGCGCGACAGGCGGCCGAGCAGCGTCTCCAGGCCCGGATAGATGACCCAGGTCATGAGCGTGGCGATGACGCCGAACGCGAGCGCGTTCTGCAGGCAGATCTGGCCCATGAAGTTGCAGAACATATTGCGGTAGTCCCACAGAGGAAGCGACCCGTCGGGCAACGGCTGGTTGAGCATGAGCCCCATGACGAGCTCGATGAGCGTGCACACCGCCGCGTTCAGCACGAAGCTCAGCACGAGCGGCACGAGCGTGCCCTTCATGGCGCGCATGAGAAAGTTCTTCACCGGGTAGAACAAGAGCACGCACGCCACGGCGCCCACGCCGTAGACGCAGAACGGGTAGAGCCAGTCACTCCAGATTTGGGAGGTGGGGTCGTAGGTGCCCGGCAGGATGCCGAAGCGGATGAACGTGCAGTAGCCCGCCTCGAGCCAGTGCCCCACCACGCTGAACACGCAGAAGTAGATGATGAGGTTGCGCCAGAACGGCCACGAGCGCAGGTTGAAGAACTGCTCGTCGGCGGCCTGCTGATGCTCCTTGACCTCGACGGAGAACGGCTCGGTGAGCTGCGCCCTCACGCGGCGCGACGTGGCGAAGTACGCGATGAGCACGATATCGAGCAGCGAGTACCCCACCTGCAGCGGCAGCGAGAACTCCCCGACCGAGACGTTGTGCAGGCTGCCCGCGACGATGTTGAGCGTCGCGTAGATAAGGACGAAGGGACGGGTGACGGCCTTGCGCTGCCAGATGAGCCAGAACAGCACGCCGTTGAACAGCAGGTTCACGTAGTCGAGGTAGTCGGAGAAGCCGAGCTCGTAGTTGCCCTTCACAAGGAACGTCGTAAGCGCGACGGTGAGCACCACGTTGAAAGCGCACAAGACCTGGATGACGCGCAAAAAGCCGAGCTTACGTGGGTCGCTGAAGTCTTTTGCCATGATTCCTCCTCCGCCCGTGCTGGCGTTCGTTGTTTTCCGCTGCCTATCATACGGCACGAAACGGCTCGGGGCGGGCGACGTGATGCCCGAAGGAATGAATGCCTGCTCAGGGGGAATGAATGCCGAACACCCGTGGTCGCGCGGGGCGTTCTCCTGCTATCATCACCAGCATGGATGCGATCACTTCGAACATAGCTGCTTTGAGGGACGCCGTCGGCGGCTGGCCGGGCACGCTGCTCGCGGCGGTCATCATCGTGGCGGTCACGATTGTCGTGTCGCGCCTGGTGGCGGCGTTCTTGAACCGCGTGCTGAGCCATGACGGCACGCCCTTGCCCTCAAGCTCAATCTTCCTGAACATCGCGCGCGGCGTAGTGTGGGTCGTCGGCGCGTCGATCCTGCTCGGCACGTGCTTCGGCATCGACGTGAGCGCGCTCATCACCGCCCTTGGCGTCGGCGGTATCGCCGTCTCTCTGGGCTTCCAGGACACCATCTCGAACTTCTTCGGCGGACTGCAGCTTTCGCTCATGCGCATCATCGAGCCCGGCGACAACGTGCGCGTGGGCTCGGACACCGGCGTGGTGCGCGACGTGACCTGGCGCCACACCACCATCGTCACCGCCACGGGCGAGGTGGTGGTCATCCCGAACTCGGTCATCAACAAGAGCTCGCTTACGAAGCTCGCCCCGCCCGAGACCGTGGTGGTGCCGTTCGTCTGCCGCCTGGCCGACGAGTCGCCCGAGTCCGTGCACGCCGACATCGAGCAGGCTGCGAACGAGGCGGCCGCTGCCGTGTGCCCGCTGCAAAGCGAGGCGAAGGTGCTGTTCACGGAGGTGACCGAATGGGGCCTGCGAGGCAAGATCATCCTGCGCGCCTCCGACGCCGCGCAGACCGCCGCCGTGGCGGACGCCGTGGTGCAGGCCATCTCGCCGTACCTGCAACCGAAGTCGTAGATGGCGCTCCGGCGCGCTTCGCCCGTGCGTTGCGCGCAACGAAGCGTTCCAGCCCTGGTGCGCTCCCCTACCAGGACGCGGGCGGCTCGGGGAACTCCTCGCGCGCCTGCCACAGCACGACGCGCCCCTGCGCGCGCGTGGCGGCAAGGTCGATGACGCGCTGGTTGGAGGAGCCTTTCCACTTCAGGTCGTACGAGTTGAGCGCCTCCACGAAGGGGCCGTCCACGAGCACGTCGCAGCACGCCAGAAGCTCAGGCGCCAGCGGGTCCACCACGCCGGACGCCAAATCCTCGTACAGGTATCCGGAGTACGCCCAGATGCCATAGCCGCGCTCTTTCAGCTTGCGCGTAAGCGCCAGGCACGCCGCGCACTGCTCGAACGGCTCGCCGCCCGAGAGCGTGACGTCGCGCACGAGCGGGTTCTGCGCGATCTCGTCCACCACGTCGTCGATGCTGCGCACCGTGCCGCCACACGCCGGCTGGCTTTCAGGGTTGTGGCACCCCGGGCACCCGTGCGAGCACCCCTGCACGAACACGGAGAACCGCAGCCCCGGCCCGTCCACGATGGAATCCCCCACCGTGCCGAACAGCCTGATGGTGTCAGGAAGATCGCTCACGCTTCGCTCCTTTGGACAGTAGATAGCTCCCTGGTCGTTCGTAGAACCAGCGAGCGTTTTCAGAGTGCGCCTTATGGACGTGAACGAGGGGCGCGGCTGGACTTCGGTCCGCCGCGCCCCTCGTGAGCGTTCAGAAGGCGTGCGCTGGAAACGCGCAGCGTCGGAACGTTAGGCCCGCGGAACGTCGTGCTTCACGCGGTCGTGCTCTTCGGCGCGCTTCGCGTCGTTGAAACGGTCGAGCGTGCCCACCAGGTAGCCAGTGATGCGGCGGATGCGCTCGAAGGGAACGCCGTCCTCCTCGGTGCGGCCGCACTTCGGGCAGCGGTCGCCGATGATGCCGTTGTAGCCGCAGACCGGGTCACGGTCGACCGGATGGTTCACGGAGCCGTAGCCGATGCCGGACTCCTTCATGTGGCGCACCACGGCCTCGAAAGCCTCGAGGTTGTCGGTTGGGTCGCCGTCGAGCTCGATGTAGCTGATGTGGCCCGCGTTCGTGAGCGCGTGGTACGGCGCCTCGATCTCGATTTTCTTGAACGCGCTGATCGGGTAGTAGACCGGCACGTGGAAGCCGTTCGTGTAGTAGTCGCGGTCGGTCACGCCCGGGATGGAACCGTAACGCTTGCGGTCCATGCGGACGAAGCGGCCGGAAAGGCCCTCGGCCGGCGTGGCGATGACGCCGTAGTTCAGGCCCGTCTCCTCGGAGAGGCGGTCGGTGTAGGCGCGCATGTGGCCCACGATCTCGAGGCCGAGGCGCTGTGCCTCTTCGCTCTCGCCGTGATGCTTGCCCGTGAGCGCCACCAGGCACTCGGCCAGGCCGATGAAGCCCACCGTGAGCGAGCCGTGCTTCAGGACTTCGCGCACCTCGTCGTTGGGCTTGAGGTTCTCGGAGTCGATCCACACGCCCTGGCCCATGAGGAACGGCATGTTATAGACCTTCTTGCGCGACTGGATCTCCAGGCGCTCGTTCAGCTGGCCGATGACGAGGCCGAGCTTCTGGTCGAGCAGGTCGAAGAACAGGTCGCGGTCGCCCTTGGCGCGGATGGCCAGGCGCGGCAGGTTGATGGAGGTGAAGCTCAGGTTGCCGCGGCCGGGCGTGATCTCGCGCTCCGGGTCGTGGACATTGCCCATGACGCGGGTGCGGCAGCCCATGTAGGCGATCTCCGTCTCGGGACGGCCTGGCTTGTAGTACTGCAGGTTGAACGGCGCGTCGATGAAGCTGAAGTTCGGGAACAGGCGCTTCGCCGAGCAGCGCATGGCCAGGCGGAACAGGTCGTAGTTCGGGTCGCCCGGGTTGTAGTTCACGCCTTCCTTCACGCGGAAAATCTGCACCGGGAAGATGGGCGTCTCGCCGTGGCCGAGGCCCTGCTCGGTGGCCAGCAGCACGTTCTTGATGACCATGCGGCCCTCCGGCGTGGTGTCGGTACCGTAGTTCACCGAGGAGAACGGCGTCTGCGCGCCCGCGCGGGAGTGCATGGTGTTGAGGTTGTGGATGAGCGCCTCCATGGCCTGGAACGTGGCGCGGTCAGAGTCCTCAAGGGCGTGCTTGGACGCGTAGGACTCGACGCGGCGAGCGATGGCCTCCTCAACGCCGGCGGCGGTCAGGGCGTCGATCACGAAGCGCACGTAGGCCGGGTCGGCCTCGACGCGCGCCCAGGAGCCCGTCTGCTCTTCGGCGCGGGCGAGCGTCTGCTCGGTGAACTCGCGCACGTTCTCGAGCGAGGAGAGCAGCTCCAGGCCCTCGGCCAGGTGCTTCTTGTACAGGCGGCGGTACGTCTTGCGCACGCCGTCGGCCAAGCCGCGGTCGAAGTCGCAGATGGACTGGCCGCCGTGCTGGTCGTTCTGGTTCGACTGGATGGCGATGCACGCCAGCGCCGCGTAGCTCGCGATGTCGTTCGGCTCGCGCAGCACGCCGTGGCCGGTGGAGAAACCGCCGTCGAAGAGCTTGCGCAGCTCGATCTGGCAGCACGTGGTGGTCAGCGTGTAGAAGTCCATGTCATGGATGTGGATGTCGCCTTCACGGTGAGCCTTCGCGAAATCCGGTGCGATGACGGACATCTCGTAGAACTGCTTCGCGGACTCCGAGCCGTACTTGAGCATGGTGCCCATGGCGGTGTCGGCATCGATGTTGGCGTTCTCGCGCTTCATGTCGGAGTCGGACGCCTTGGAGAACGTGATGTCCTTGAGCGTCTGGAAGATGCGGCTGTTCACGTCGCGCACGCGGCTGCGCTCGGCGCGGTAGAGGATGTAGGCCTTCGCGGTCTGGGCGAAGCCGGCCTCGATGAGGGCCTCCTCCACGAGGTCCTGCACGCCTTCGACCGTGGGAGCACCTTCGATGGCGCCCGCCTGGATCTTCTCGACCACGGCGTCGGCGATGTCCTCGGCGACAGCACGGCCCTGCATGGCGCCGGACGCGGCGAACGCGCGCTCGACGGCGGAAGCGATCTTCTCCTCGTCGAAGGGGACGGCGCGGCCGTCGCGCTTGACGATGGTGGCGACAGACTTCGTGTGCTCCATTGCTTCCACTTCCTTCCGGCCGTCAGGCGGCCTGCGCGCGGCCGGAGGGGCCGCTGGTCTTCCTTTCTTGGCGCACGACGACCCGCCCCCGCCCTGCGTGAGGGCGGCGAATGTCATGCCGCCTCGTTCAGCGGTCATGCCTTTGTGGTGTTTCGTCGTGTGGTAAATCGGTCGGGCACACAATATCTTGTGGCCGACCGTGCTGCATTTCGACAGGTATAGTAGATTCACCGCTTTGAGAATTCAAGGGCAAAATAGCCTTGAATTCTGGCTGAAACACGCTTTCCCAGGTCGCCATGAATAGAGCCGAATTGTGTGTTTTTTCGTCTGTGAAAATCTCTTGAATTAATTGTGACTTGGAAAGTATCAATTTACGTGTGGGCGGATTTTTCCGCATGTGAGGCAGGGATTGAGGCAGCATGCACCGAGCGTTTGACGGCGCCACCTCGGGCACGTCGGGTTCCTGCCGTCGCCACGTCGCACGAGCTGGGCGCCCGACGACGCCATCTCACGCGCATCAGGCGCCTACCGCCGCAACCCTACGCGCCGACAGCAGGCGCTCGGCGCGTGCGAAGCGGGCAGCCTCGCCTATTTCACGGTACCGTAGACGTAGCCCCAGCCATGACCGCCGATGGACGAGTTCAGCTGCGTGCACAAGCGCTCGCGCGTGTATGTCCCTGGCGGCAGGAGCTCCACCACCTCCATGAGGTCGCGCGGCAGGTCGGCGGCCTCCGCGTCGAGCACCACGTCTAGGCGGCTCACCGTGCGCGCGTTCGCGTACAGCGCGTCGACCACCTTCTGCAGAGCGCCGTAGTCCTCGCTGCGCTCGACGGCCATGCCTAGCCCTCCTTCATCACGACGTCGAAGCCCGCCGTCGCGGCCACGAGGGCACCGGTGTAGGACGGCGCGCATGCGCCGCCCGCACGCAGGAACTGTGCCCCCGCCGCGCGCAGGCGCACCGCCGCGCCCACCATGACGTCCGGGCAGAAGTACGGGTTCTCGGGCGTGGCATCCTGCTGGCGCGCGTCGCGCTGCCCCACCTCGAGCTCCACCATGACCGGCAGGCCGCACGCTTCGCGCAGCTCAGCCACGACAGCCTCCGCCGCCTCCACCGGAGCGCCGGTGGAAAAGCCCACGACGTTCGCGCCGTACTCTTCGAGCATGCCGGCGAGCTCCGCCCACGTGCCCGAGCGCGGCACGATCGCGCCGTCTGCCGCGCGGTCAGCGCGCACGCAGGCGAACACGGGAACGTCCGAGACCTTGCGAACGCCCATGAGCGCGCACTGCAGATCGAGCGGCTTCTCGAAACCGGAGAGTAGCACGGCGTCGACCGCGCGCCCTTCCAAGTCGCGGACTGCCTGCGCGTACTGATCGCGCGACTGCTTGAGCGACGTCGCGCTCGACGGGTCGAGCGGCAGGCCGCACGGGCCCACCTCGTACAGGACGTGCTGGGGCTTGAGCGAGCCGACCACCGCGAGCGCCGCTGCGGCAAGCTCGGACGCGCGCTCGTCCAGGCGCGCGTGCGCCAGGCGGGCGCGCGTGATGCCCGCCGTCCCCGTCACGAGGCACTGCGCGCCGGCGACCGACTCGAGGCGCAGGGCATCGCGCACCGTGTCGGGCTCCACGAGGTTCAAGAACTCGCGGTCGCGCTCAACGTCCACACCCTGCCGTGCGAGCACGGCGTCCTGCCGCCCCGAGAGCACGAGCATGTCTTGGTGGAACCTCATCTGGATGTCGGGCATGGCGGGCACCTTCCTTCGCGGAGTCGTTCCGGCCATTGTAGCGCAGCGCCCAGACGGAAGCGCCGCGGCCGCGCGTACCACCGTGGCGTTACCTTCCCGAAGTCTAATTCACAAGACGCGCACACGCCGTTCATTCGCACTTCAAAGCCAGCTTTTACAATGAGCTCACGCGATGAGCGAAGGCTCCCCTCCTTCACATCGCACTGCTGAGAAGCAGTACGGCGCAGATGCGCCGCATCATCCCCTCCTTGTAGGCCCGGTGGAGCTCCCCTCTCCCCGGGCCGCTTCTTTTTTCGGAACTCTAAGCACCCTGCGCTCGATTTGGCGCATCCCTGTTGAACTCGTGCGCCCTCAGCGCAGCCCGACCATGGCGAGCGCCCACGCCAGCACAGATGCCCAAGCGCATCATCCTCAACTAAAGCTGGTCCCGCCATGCGCGCTCGGTCGATTACGCCCGCTCTGTCATCGAGAAAGCCCTTCAGATGGCACAATATCCCCGATATTGACCCTCGGGAGTGCAAAACGGACGCCAGGAGTCTGCATTCATGCCGCAGCAACCGCTTTCATTCCCTCATCAACCTTGATTGTGCCGTGACTGGGTCAATATCGCACATTTTGTGCCATTGGAGGTGCCATCCCGAGGACCATTGCGCGACGCCTGGGCGCTTGGGCGCAATTCCGCAATGCCGGGGCGATTGTACGCGGTGGCGCCACAGCTCGCACGCGCACGGCGGCTCTCACGACGCGGCCGTTCACCTGGCTGGCCGAGCGCCACAGTTCGCGCGCACGGCGGCTCTACTCCTCCTCGAGACGGTCGCGGTGCTTGGTGCTCTTCGGTTCGGGCTTTGTGCGCACTTCGAGCGGACGGCCGATCTGGCCGGTCTTATCGAGGCGCAGGACAGGCTTCGTCATGGTGAGGCCGCGAATCTCGCGCGTGGGGCGCGTCTTCTTCGCGATGGCCTTCGCCGGCTTCGCGATGACGTTGACGACGTCATCGGTGAAGTCGCGCGGCGGCGCGGTGTGCCAGTCCATGGCGACGGACAGGTAGCGCACGCCGAGCACGATGCCCACGCAGCAGATGGCCGCCCACGCGTCGAGCACGTGGTACTGGCGCATGATGGCGTAGACGATCGCGCCGATGAGCGCGGCGGAGCCGTACAGCGTGCCCGAGCGGAACGCCGCGACCGGCTGGTTCATGAGCACGTCGCGCGCGATGCCGCCGCCAATGGCGGTGATAGTGCCCATGATGACCGCCGGAATGATCTCGAGCCCGGCAGAGAGGCCTTTGCTCACGCTAATGATGGTCCACAGCGCCATGCCGAGCGCGTCGATGAAGTCGAACAGGCTGCCGAAGTACTTCGTGAGCTTGCTGAAGTAGAACACCACGACGCCCGTCAGCGCGCACGCCAGGATGAGCGTGGGGTTCTGGAATGCGTAGATGCCGTAATCCTGCAGCAAGATGTCGCGCAGGACGCCGCCGAGCAGACCGACGACAATGGCCATGCAGACGGTGCCGAAGATGTCGTAGCGAGCCCGCACGGCGCTCAGGCTTCCGGAGATGGCGTAGACGATGGTTGCGAGGAGCTCGAACCACAGGGGCACGGCAAGGGCGGTCGCGAGCACGCTACGCCTCCTTTCCTGCGCACGTCGGCGCGTCGTTCACGGCAATGAGCACGGCATGCGCCGGCTCTCCGGAGAAATTGAGCCCGCCGGTCAGCTCGCGCGCTGCCGCCAGGTCGAACTTTGGCGAGAGGAACCGGTCGATGCGACCGCACGCCTCCTCGCGCGCGGCGGCATAGATATCCCAGAAGCTCTCGGAGCGAGGCTCTTCGGTGAACGGGTCGGTCCAGGGAGCGTGCTCGCGGTTGTCGAACTCGCACTCCGCGGATTCCACGGCGCGGTGGCTCATGCTGCGGAAGAACGAGTGCGGTCGCACGAGCTCCTCCGCCCGCCCGACCAAGGCGCGCTTCACGCCCAGGGGCGAGTCGAAGGCCGCCTGCGCCAGACGGAACGCGCGCACGCTCGAGGAGAACAGCGCGTCCGGCACGACCTGGCCGTACGCCGTCACGACCACGAAGGAGTACAGCTTGGACACGACGCGCAGCACCTCGTCTGACGCCCTGAGCACGCGCTTGTGCGGCACGTACGTGGCCACGGTCTCGCCCGTCTTCGCGAAGAGCACCATCTCGTCGAGCGTGCTCTCAATGACGGCGTGCACCTCGTGGCTGTCGCGCCGCGAGAGCCCTTCGACCCCCGCATCGCACAGCGCGTGCTCCCACCAGTACACGAGCGGGTGCATGCGCGAATCAAGCGTGTAGTGGCACAGGAAGCCGAGCGCGTAGGCGCGGCCGACGGGCAGCTCCTCGGCGCTGAGCATCGTAAGCGCCTGCTTGAAGGCGAAGACGAGCTCGGCAGGCTTCTCCGCGTGCATGAGCGACCCCATGCGGCTGAACTCCGTCATGCGCGGGTTCAACACCGAGAAGAACAGCGGGTCGGGGCCTTGGTTGCCCAGCAAGAACGCGTCCGCCTCGGCACGCGAGCCGCCGATGCGCTCGAAGAGCGCGTCGTAGACGTCCCTGCCGAAGAAATCGTGCGTCAAGATGGCGGGCATGGCGTTCCTTCCTGCTGTCGGGGTCTGGCATGGCGCGCGGCGACATAGCGCTTGCCCGGCCCGCGCGGAAGGCGCGCACGTCGGACGGCGATGCCGCCGGAGCGCGAAAGACGCCCCTGGCCGCAAGCCTGAGACGTCCGATGGCGCTGCGACGAACATAGCAGAAATCGCTGCGGTTGAGGACGGTCCGACGGCGGCGTACGCGCATTCTACGCAGTCGGGTCACAGCGCGCACAGAGGCCGACCGCGGCCGGAAGCCGAGCCGTTCGGACCCCGCGATGCAGACCCTTTGCTACCGCCGCGCCGCGAGCCGCCCCGCTGGG
>CASEJD010000022.1 GCA_949288145.1 uncultured Coriobacteriia bacterium | reverse complement strand
CGCCCGCTCGGCGGCCTCCGCCACGAAATCATCCCACGCCGCAGCCTCCTGGCGCTTCTGCACCGCGCGCAAGGCGCCGATGCCCTCGCTCACCAGGACCTCGGTCTCGGGGCGAGGGATGAGCACGCCGCGCGCCACCTTGAGCGTCACGTAGCGGAAGGCAACTTCGCCGGTGATGTACTGCAGCGGCTCGCCCGCACCACGGCGCGCCACCCATTCGTGCAGCGTGTCGAGCTCCTCGCGCGAGAGCGGGCGCTCGCCGTCGGTGTACAGCTGCACCCGCGAAAGCCCGCACGCTTCGCACAGCAACCACTGCGCCGACGTGCGCGGGCTCTCGTCGCCCTTGCGAGCGAGGTAGCCCTCGGTCCACTCAAGGGCGCGTTTGACCGTCCACGCCTCCGCGCTCATGCGTCCACCGTGAACTTCCACGAGCAGCTGCAGCCCTCGTCGGTCATATCCGGGTAGCAGCTGACGCACTCGCACGAGATGCGGTCGTCGATGGCCGCGCAGAAGCTGCGAAACTCGCACTCCCCTGTCTCCTTGCACGGGTGCAGCGGCATGCCCTTGCGCGTGCGCGCAGTCTGCACGCGGCAGTCGAGCACACGGTAGACGAGCGCGCCGTCCTCCCATGAAAGGTCGTAATGGTTCGCGATCGAGTTGAACTTGTACGGCAGCGCGGCGGCCAGACCTTCAAGGCCGGGGTGCTCGCCCAGGCCGAGAAACGCCTTCAAGCGGCGGGCGTCGCTCGTCGGGAAGCGCGACCACGCTTCGTTGTTGTGGTGCATGGCGGCGTCCATGCCCTCCTCGCGCTCGAGAGACTGGAACCACACGCCGTCGAGCGCCACGAGGTTCTTCGCGTACGCGCGGACGAGCTCGACAAGCTCGTCCTTCGAGAGCGCCCGAAGCTGCTCGACGTCCACGTCCGCGCCGCCCGGGAACGAAACTTGTTCTGCCCCTACACACGGCGAGACCGCCGCTGCCATGCTGGCAACGGCGGTCTGATCTTGCAGGGTGCTGTCCTGCGCGGCCATTACTCGACGGCCGCTTCCAGCTTGCGCGCGCGGTCGGCGGCCTGGAGCGCGGTGATGATGTCGCCCAGGTTGTCGCCTTCGAGCACGCCGCTGTACGTGCTGTTGAAGCCAATGCGGTGGTCCGTCACGCGGTCCTGCGGGCCGTTGTAGGTGCGGATCTTCTCGGCGCGAGCGCCGGAGCCGATCTGCGCCAGGCGCTCGGCGCCCTCCGCAGCCTGCTGCTCGGCGAGCATCTTCTCGTACAGGCGCGCACGGAGGACCGCCATGGCCGCGATCTTGTTCTGCAGCTGGCTCTTCTGGTCCTGCGACTGCACCACGAGGCCCGTGGGCAGGTGCGTGATGCGCACGGCGGAGTCCGTCGTGTTAACGCACTGACCGCCCGGGCCGCCGGCGCGGTACACGTCGATGCGCAGGTCGTTCTCGTTGATCTCGACGTCGATCTCGTCGGCCTCGGGCAGCACGGCGACGGTCGCCGTGGAGGTGTGGATGCGACCCTGGCTTTCGGTCTTGGGAACGCGCTGCACGCGGTGCACGCCAGACTCGTACTTCATGACGGAGTAGACGTGGTCGCCCTTCACCTTGAACTGGATCTCCTTGTAGCCGCCCTCGTCGGACGGGGAGGCGTCCATGGTCTCCACCTTCCAGTGCTGGTGCTCGCAGAAGCGCATGTACATCTTGTGCAGGTCGCCCGCGAAGATGGCGGCCTCGTCGCCGCCGGCGGCGGCGCGGATCTCCACGATGATGTCCTTCTCGTCCGCCGGGTCCGACGGGATGAGCATGAACTTGATGTCCTCTTCCAGCGCCGGCAGCGTGTTCTCCGCCGCAGCGATGGTCTCCTGCGCGAAATCGCGCATGTCGGGGTCGTCGAGCATCTCCTTCGCGTCGTCGATGTCGGCGCACGCCTGCAGGTACTCGCGGGCCTTCGCCACGAGCGGGCCCTGGTTGGCGTACTCCTTCGACAGGCGCGTGTACTCCTTCTGGTTGCCCAGGACCTCCGGGTCGCCCAGCTTGGCCTGGAGCTCCTCGTAGCCCTTGATGATCTTCTCGAGCTTCTCGCGCATTCCGGTCTCTTGCATTCCCTATCCTTCGTCGCGTCACGAAACACGCCCGCCCTGCCGCACGGTAAGCCGCGCGCAGAGCGGACGATTTTTGCCAAATGGATATGTTACCAGACGATGAGGCGCTACCGGTGCTCCGCCACATATTCCGCAGCGGCCTCGGCGGCGTTCGCGCCATCGGCGACGGCAGTGGCCACCTGGCGCAGCGACTTCGCGCGCACGTCGCCCGCCGCGAACACGCCAGGCACGGAGGTGGCGCAGCCCTCGCCCGCTACGACGTAACCGGCCTCGTCAAGCTCCACCGAGCCCGCCAGGAACTCGGTGTTCGGAACGGTGCCGATGGCGACGAACATGCCCGCGCACGCAAGCTCTTTCTGCTTGCCGGTCTGCACGTTGCGGATGCGCACGCCGGACAGCTTCCCGTCGTAGGCGTAAGCCTCCTCCACGACGCTGTCCCACTCGAAGCGCACGTTTGCGAGGCCTTCGAGCACGTCGTGGTAGACGCGCGTGGCGCGCAGTTGGGAACGGCGGTAGATGATGGTGACCTCCTCGCACACGCGCGAAAGGTAGATGGCGTCGGCGGCAGCCGTGTCGCCACCGCCAATGACGACGACCTTCTTGCCTCGGAAGAAGTTGCCGTCGCACGTGGCGCAGTAGCTGATACCGTGGCCTTCCAGCTCGGCGTTGTTGCGCAGGTCCATCTTGCGCGGGCGGGCGCCCGTCGCCACGATCACGGCCTTGGCCTCGACCGTGCGGTACGGCGTCGTGATGACGCGCGGCTCGGCAGTCAGGTCGATGCGCTCTACTTCCTCTGCCATATCCTCCACGCCGAAGCGGGCCGCCTGCTGCGACATGGACAGCGCCAGGTCGTAGCCGCTCACGCCCTCGGGAAAGCCCGGGTAGTTCTCGATCTTCTCGGTCTCGGCCATCTGGCCGCCTGGCATCATGCGCTCGAACAGCGCGACGGATAGGCCGGCGCGCGCGGCGTACAGCGCGGCGGTCATGCCCGCCGGCCCGCTGCCGATGACGGCGACGTCGTAGAGCTTGGTCTCGCTCATGAGACTCCTTTCTGGAATGCGGTCGATGCCCGCATGATACTGCCTTCGTCCTGCAACGCAGAACGGCCCGTCGCAAGGACGGGCCGCAAACGCGCGATTGAGGGTTAGTCGAACATGGCCAGCAAAGCCGGCTTCGGCTGGGCGCCGACCGTCTGCTTGACCGGCCGGCCGCCCTTGAACAGGATGAGCGTCGGGACGCTCATGACGCCGTACATGGCGGCAACGTCCGGGCTCTGGTCGACGTCGACCTTGTAGACCTTCGCACGGTCGGCGACCTCGGCGGCCACCGCGTCAAGCGTGGGCGCCAGCATCTTGCACGGGCCGCACCACGTGGCGAAGAAGTCCACCAGCACCGGCTCGGTGGCCTGCAGAACCTTCGACTGGAACTCCGCGGAAGAGATGATCTCGCTCATGACTGTCTCCTTCTGGCCCCTGGACCGCCCGTCTGAAGCGGCCTTCAGCCCGTCGCCGGCGCAGCGCCCCTGGCGTGCCCGGACTGCCTGTGTTTCGAGACGTATTGTATCCGAGCTTCCCTGCCGCACAAGCCCATTCTCATATATGTTACCTTCTCGGTACCATTTTACCGGCAGACGGCGGTCCGCCCCGCGAGTAGCGTGGCGCGCAGGACACGCGGGTTTGTTACGGCATGTTGTCAACGCCGCCGTGAGCTGGTGAGCTGATCGCCACGCGCGCCTATACTGCTTCGAAACGCAGAAAGGACCCATCATGAGCGAAGAGCGCGAAGTCGAGAGCATGAAAGCACCGGTGAACGCAGCGGACGAACTGGGCGCACGCGATCCCAACCAAGCCGAATCCACCAGCGAAGCCCCCGAAGCTGCAGAGGACGACCCCCTGCGCGCGGTCATGGCGCAAGAGCCTGCCTGGGAGGGCAAGCCTGTGCTCGACGCGAACCTCGTGCTGGAGGGCGGCGCCATGCGCGGGCTGTTCACCGCGGGCGTGCTCGATTACCTCATGGACCAGGGCGTCGTGTGCAAGCGCGTCATCGGCACATCCGCCGGCGCGCTCATGGGCTATAACTACGTCGCTGGCGCCACGGGCCGCTCGTGCTACGTCAACGTGCACTTCGCGCCCGACTGGCGCTACCTCTCGCTGCAGAGTTTCGCGAAGACCGGCAACGTGTACGGTCGCGAGTTCTCCTTCGACGAGATCCCGAACCGCCTGGAGCCTTTCGACTACGACGCGTACCGCCGCTCCCCCATCGAGCTCACCGCCGTCTCGAGCGACCTCGACCTGGGCGAGGCCGACTACCACGTGATCGCTGACCCGAAGGCGGACCTGCCGTATCTCATCGCGAGCTCCGCCATGCCGCTCGTCAGCCAGATCGTGGAAGTCGACGGCAAGCGCCTGCTCGACGGCGGCACGTGCGACAGCATTCCCATCGACTACTCGCGCGCGACCGGCGCCGCAAAGCACGTGGTCGTGCTCACCCAGCACGCCGAGTACCGCAAGCAGCCCGACAAGCTCATCCCGCTCGAACGCCAGAAGTACGGCGACTACCCGTTCTACCTTGAGCGCCTGGAGCATCGTCACTACGAGTACAACCGCACGGTCCGCCGCCTTGAGCGAATGGCGGCCGCCGGCGAGGCCTTCGTCATCCGCCCCGAGCATCCCGTGGGCGTCTCGAACATCGAGCACGACCGCGAGAAGCTCTTCGCCCTTTACGAGCACGGCCTGGAAGTGGCCGCCAAAACCTGGCCGGCGCTTAAGGAGTACCTGGAAATCCAATAGCGCAGCGCCCCCATCGAAGCGCGGAGCGCGCGACATACCCCCGCACGAAAAGACCCCGATGGCATCCATCGGGGTCTTTGCCTACCAGGAAGGCGCTCCCCCGCCCATTCCTCAATGGGAAGCGCGGGGCGCCGAAGGCAACTACGCCATGCCCAACCAGGCGGTGATCTTCGGCACGTAGCCCATGACGAAGATGACCAGGATGAGGGCCGGGATGCCGTACTTCACCCACAGACGCGTCTTCGCCGGGAACTTCATGCCCTCGCCTGCGTCTGCCTCGGCCAGGAACTTGTCCCAACCCCAGCCCTTGCGCGTAGTGCAGAACAGCACGAACACGAGCGAGCCAAGCGGAAGCATGTTGTTCGAGACGATGAAGTCCTCGATGGTCTGGATGTCGCCGATGCCGGGAATGGTCACGCCAGAGAGCACGTTGAAGCCGAGCGCGCACGGCAGGCTCAGCACGATGACGAGCACGCCGTTGAACACGACCGCGCGCATGCGCGTGACGCCCCATTTGTCCATAGTGAAGCTAATGAGGTTCTCGAACACGGCGATGACGGTGGAGAGCGCCGCGAAGCTCATGAACACGAAGAACAGCGCGCCCCACACGTTGCCGAGCGGCATCTGGCCGAACACGACGGGCAGCGTCACGAACACGAGCGACGGGCCGGAGTCGGGCGTGACGCCGTAGGCGAAGCACGCCGGGAAGATGATGAGGCCCGCCAGGATGGCGACGAGCGTGTTGAGCGCCGTGACGTTCACGGCCTCGCCGGTCAGGCTGCGCTCGCGGCCGATCTTCGAGCCGAAGATCTCCATGGCGGCGATACCGAGCGACAGGCTGAAGAACGCCTGGCCCATGGCAGCGTACACCGCCTCGCCGAACGTGCCCCAGCCGCCTTCGAACATGCGGCTGAAGTCCGGCACGAGGTAGAACGCGATGCCCTCGCCTGCGCCCGGCAGCGTCATGGCGCGGATACAGAGCGCGATCATGGCCACGAACAGGATGGCCATCATCCACTTCGTGATACGCTCGACGCCATTCTGCAAGCCCAGCGCCACGATGCCGAAGCCAATGAACACGGCGATGAGCATCCAGGCGACGAGCTCGCCTGGGCTGGCGAGCATGGCGTTGAACAGCTCGCCCGTAGCCGCGGCGTCCGCGCCGTCGAACATGCCGGAGGCCATCTTCGGGATGTAGGCCACCATCCAGCCGGCGACCGTGGTGTAGAACATCATGAGGATCATGCAGCCAACGTAGCCCCACCACGAGAACCAGTGGTACCGGCGCTTCGGCTCCAGGATGTCGAAAGCCTGCGCGCAGCTTTTCTGCGCGGCGCGGCCCACGGCGAACTCCATCACCATGACGGGCAGGCCCAGGATGACCAGGAAGATCAGGTACATGAGCACGAAGGCGCCGCCGCCGTACTCGCCCGTGATGTACGGGAAGCGCCACACGTTGCCCAGGCCGATGGCGCAGCCCGCCGCCACGAGGATGAAGCCGATGCGCGACGCGAAGTGCTCGCGGTTGACGCCGTCGGCGGTCGGAGCCGCCTGCTCGGTGCGCTCGATGTCTGCCATACGCTCGCTCCTTGCATTTACAAGAACTTTACACAAAACGCGCACCATTCTACCCCAACGGAGAACGAGCGCAATACCAAGAGGCGAAGGGGGGAATTACTCCCCCTTCGCCCGAGAAACGAGTTTAAGCTTGTCGTTGAGGACGCCGTCGCGCCCTGCGCGCCACCACGACCCGGCACCCTACCGGTCCCCGCGCGCCAGCCCCACGCTGCCAACGCACGTGAGCGCGAAGTACAGCCCGTAGAGCCCCAGGAACGCCGCGGCGGTCATGCCGGCAGCCGCCGTGATGTCCAGGTGGCCGAACGCGGAGACCACGTCGGCCACCACCTGGAACGCGCACACCGTGTGCACCAACGCGAGCGCCAGCGGGAACGCGAAGCACACTGCCACCTGCACGAGCACGGACGCCGTCACTTGCTTGCGCGACGCTCCCAATTTCGCGAGCAGCGCGTAGCGCCCCGCGTTGTCGGACGCGCCCGAGAGCTGCTGGATGGCCAAGATGGCCGCTGACGCCACCACGAGGATGAAGCCGATGTAGACCGCCAGGTAGCCCACGATGGCGGTGAGCCCCATGTTCTGATCCCACACCTGCTGGCGCGTGAGGGAGGTCGTGACCGGCCACGTGCGCTCCTCGGCAGTGTCGTTCACGGCGTCACACAAGGCGGCGAACTGCGCTTCCGCGTCGGGGTTGCCGTCGACGTAGTCGACATCAAGGATCGTGCGGTAGAGCACAAGCCCCTCAGGCACCGCATCGTCCGGCACGATGAGCGCGCCCGCCTGCAGCGGGATGCTCGACGTCTCCACGCACGCGTCTTGCACGGCTTCCACCACGCGCAGCTGGATGCCCTCAACGTCCAGGATGGGCTGGGAGTCCGCCACGTCGCGAAGCCACGACAGCGTGATGTCGGAGTCGCCGGCAAGCGCGCACTCGTCGGGACCGAGCGAGATGGGCTCCCGTCCCGCCAGCTCGAGCGCCGCGTTGTACTGCGAAAGCCTCACGTACGGCACGGGCGAAGCTTGCCAGTCCGGCGACATGAGGTCTCCGCCCTGCTCGGTCAGGCTCAGGTCCGCATGCTCGTCGAGCGTCGCGTACGTGAGCGTCGTCGAGACCCAGTAGTCCACCTGCGCCGAGCGCTGCACGATGGCATCCCACGCCGGCTGCCCCAGCAGCGCCCCCGACTCCGCCAAGCCGCGCGCCATGTCGAAATCCACTTCGCGCGCGTAGGCGCCGTACGGGGAGTCAAGGACGGTCACGCCGTCGTCCTCCCCCGCGTTCACCGGATTTCCCCAGTACGTCGTGACGGTGGCGTCGTAGCTCGTGGTGGCCTCGATGTTCTCCTGCAGCGCGTTGCAGATGCCGATGCCGCCGCACACGCTCGTGAGCGCCAGGAACAGCGTCATACAGATCACGCTCATGGACAGGAACGTAGAGTTCACACGCGCGTTCAGCTGCCGCAGCGTGAACATGGCCAGGCCGCGCAGGTACAGCGGGCGGCACGCTTGCACCGCGCGCAGCAAGAAGCCGGAAAGCGAGTAGAAGAACAGGAGCGTGCCCGCGCACACGAGCGCCGTCGCGGCGTAGAACTGCGGCGAGGCCGACATGAGCCCGTTCTCCAGCAGCAGATGGTACGAGACGCCGATGACGACGCACGCCACCACGAACAGCGCGAAGGACAGCGGGATGCTGCGCAACTTCATCTCATCGCTCGCCCGCGAGGCGAACAGCAAGTCAATCAGCCGCGCGCGCATGACCACGCCCGAGTTCGAGACGATGGTCACGGCGAAGATCACGAGGAAGCACGCGAGCGTCTTGGCGAGCGCCCCTTCTGAGAACACGAACGCGAACCCCGGCACCTCCGCGCCGAAGAACGACGCCGTCACGCGCATGAGCACCTGCGAGAGCCCCACGCCCAGCGCGATGCCTACCGCAAGCGACGCCACGCCGATCATGCCGGTCTCGAGCGCCACCAAGCGCGCGAGCTGTCCGCGCTGCATGCCGAGCGTCAGGTACACGGCGAACTCGCGCTTACGCCGGCGGATGAGGAACCGGTCGGCGTACACCACCAGAAACGCCAGGATGGCCGCCACGAACACCGACACGCCCCCGATGAGCATGCCGAGCAGCTCCAGCAATCCGCCGCTCTGCCCTTCCAGCGCCAAGACCGCCTGCTGGTCGGTGATGGAGTTGAACGCGTAGAAGACGCTCACGCCGAAGACGAGCGTCATGAAGTACAGGGCGAAATCGCGCGCGCTGCGACGCACGTTTCCCCAGGCCAGCTTACAGAACATCATCTTGGTCGCCTCCCAGCTTCGTCGTGACCGACACGATGTCGGCGAAGAACGCCTTGCGGTCCTTGCCACCGCGCTCCAAGTGGCCCCACAAGTGACCGTCCTTGATGAAGACGACGCGCTCGGTGCAGCTGGCGGTGAAGCTGTCGTGCGTCACCATGACGATGGTCGACCCGCGTTGGTTCAGCAGCGAGAACGTCTCGAGCAGGGTTTTCGCGCTCTTGGAGTCCAGCGCGCCGGTGGGCTCGTCGGCCAGGACGAGCGTCGGGTCGCCCACCGTGGCACGCGCCGCGGCGACGCGCTGGCGCTGACCGCCCGAAAGCTGGTGCGGGTATTTCTCGAGCACGTCGGAAATGCCCAGCGTGCGCGCCAGCTCGCGCACGCGCACGTCCACCTCGCGCGCGGGCACGTGCTTGATGGTGAGCGCGAGCGCGATGTTCTCGTAGGCGGTCAGCGTGTCGAGCAGGTTCGCGTCCTGGAAGACGAAGCCCAGCTCGTCGCGGCGGAAGCGCGCCACCTCGCGACGGGACAGCCGCTCCACGTTGCGCCCGCCGATGACGATCTGTCCGCTCGTGGGCACGTCGATGGTGCTGATGCAGTTGAGCAGCGTGGATTTGCCGGAGCCCGACGGCCCCATGATGGCGACGAACTCGCCGGGCGCCACCTGCATGCTCACGTTCTCGAGCGCGATGGTCCGCGCGACGTCAGTCCGCTTGCCGCGGCCGCCGTACACCTTCGTGACGTTGCGCACGTCGAGCGCGCACTGAGTTGCCATGGGGGCTCCTTTCAATCGGGTGAATTGCTCGCACCCTATGCTCGCGAGGCAGCCTTGCGCGGTCCTGGCGCCGTCCTTACGTTTTCCTAACTTTCCTGCCCATCGCTTGCGAGGCGCCGGGGCGGCTGCAAGAATGGGCGCATGGGAGCCATCGACCGCATACACACGAAACGCCTGCTCGTCGTTGACGACGCGCCGGAGATCCGCGCGCTCGTGCGCGCGGTGCTGGAAGACGAGGGGTATACGAACCTTGCGTTCGCCGCGGACCATGCAGAGGCGCTGGCGGAGTTCCAGCGGTTCGCGCCGGAGTTCGCGCTGCTCGACGTCATGCTGCCCGACGGCGACGGCTTCTCGCTCGCGCGGCAGCTGCGCGCCATGGACCCGCGCCTGCCCGTCATGTTCCTCACGGCGAAGGACCGTCCCGAGGACCGCCTTTCGGGCCTCACGCTTGGCGCGGACGACTACCTGGTGAAGCCGTTCTTGCCGCAGGAACTCACGCTGCGCATCGGCGCCATCCTGCGACGCTGCTACCCGCAGGACGCCGCCAACGCGGAGCTTGCGCTCGCCGCCTGCACGGTCGATATGGACAACGCCGAGGTCCACCGCGCCGACGGCACCACGGCGCAGCTCACGGCCAAGGAGCTCTCGCTGCTCGAGGCGCTCGCGCGCAACGCCGGGCGCATCGTCACGATCGACGCTTTGTGCGAGGAGCTGTGGGGGCCGGCGTGCTTCGGCTACGAGAACTCGCTCATGACCCACGTGCGCCGCCTGCGCGAGAAGATCGAGGCGGACCCGTCCCGTCCTGAAAGCCTCGTCACCGCGAAGGGGCTCGGCTACCGGCTGAACGTCAGGAAGCGCGCATGAAGCGCCCGTCCAACCCTGTCCACCCTGCCCAGGCGCGCACGCAGGAGCGCGCCCGCCGTCGCGAGCGCCGACGCTCGGGCGGCATCACCGTGTTCGTAGGCAAGTACTTCCTGCTGTTCTGCGCGCTCCTCTTCGCCATCGTCGTTGTGGACTTCGTGCTGTACGTGGCCATCGCCGTCTACGGCATGCAGGGCGGCGCCGACGAGACCACTGGCCCCACGCAGCTCTCCACGCGCGTGTGCGCCTCGCTTGAGCAGGAAGAGGACGGCTGGCGGCTTGCGCCCGAGATGGAAGAGCGCCTTGACGCCGAGGGCGTGTGGGGATTCCTCATGGCCGCGAACGGCAGCGTCGTCTGGACGAGCAAGGGCGCGCCGGACAACGCCGTCCTGCCCGCCACCGCGCAGGACATCGCGCTCGTGGCGCACTACGGCGCGTTCGACGGGCACCCGGCCTTCGTCTACACGCCGGCCGACAACCCGATCGTCGACGCGTCCGACGCCGAGACGCCGCAAAGCGACGACTCCGTCGCCGGCGAGGCGAGCGTGGGCGCGGACACGCTGCTCGTACTCGTGTACCCCAAGAATAGCCGCGTCGTCTTCCCCACGACGTCATTCTCAGGAAGCTCGTTCGCCTCGCTCGGCGCGGGTGCGGCCGTCATCCTGTTCGTTGACCTCGCTTTTTTGTTTGTTGCCTACGTCATCTCGCGCCGGTCGGTCGTGAAGGGCATCGAGCCCATCTCCGAAGGCATCGGCAAGCTTGCGAAGGGAGAGCCCGCCTCCGTCGAAGCGCACGGCGAGCTTGCCGACATCGCAAGCGACGTGAACGCCGCATCCGACGTCATTCGCGCGAAAGACAGCGCACGGGCGAACTGGATCAGCGGCGTCTCGCACGACGTCCGCACGCCTCTGTCCATGGTGATGGGATACGCCGACCGCATCGCCGACGACAAGACCGTGCCCGAGCGCGCCCGCACCGAGGCGTCCATCATCCGCGCACAGAGCATGAAGATGCGCGATCTGGTGGAGGATTTGAACCTCGCCTCCCACCTGGAGTATGACCTGCAACCCATGCGCCCCGAGGAGCTCTCCCCCGCCGCGCTCGCGCGGACGACGGTGGCAGAGTTCGTCGACAGCGTCGACCCCGCGCTCTACGAGCTCTCGCTCGACGTGGACCCGCGCGCCGCCGACGTGAGATTCCGCGCCGACCGGCGCCTGCTCGGCCGCGCGCTGCGGAACCTCCTGCAGAACGCCGTCACCCACAACCCGGACGGCTGCCGCATCGACGTGAGCCTGGGCATCGGCGACGCGTCCGCCGTCGCGTTCCCTGGTGGCGTGCGCCCGGGCACCGCCTGGTACGTCCGCGTGGCAGACAATGGCGCGGGCGTGGACGCCGCCGCGCTCGTGGACCTGCAGAACGGCCCCGCGAGCCTGGGCGACGCGGCGCAGCGCCGAGGTGACGGCATCGCCGCCCACGGCCTGGGACTGTTGCTCGTGCGCGGTATCGCCCGCGCCCATGGCGGCACCGTGCTCTTCGCCAGCGAAGGCCCGGGTACGGGCTTCGCCGCGACGCTCGTGTTCCCGGAGGACGAGTGCTCACAAAACTGAGCACCCTGCTTGCGCCTCGCGTGCAGGGAGCAGGTATGCGCTCAGCGGTCGCGTACCCCATGTTTCGCTGCGCGGAATTCTCGTCATCGGCCCTTTCAACCAATGATTGCGCGTCTTCGGCTGGCCAAAACCGGTATATTGAAAAGTTGCCCAATACAACTTGACAGGCATTCAGCCTGCCCTGACCGCAGGAAGACCTATGACCCACGATTTCATCTCGCTCGCCATCATCGCGCTCGTCGCGGCGGCGGCCCCCGTCATCGCGCGCCTCATCCCGCGCCGCCCCATCCCAGAGACCGTGCTGCTGCTCATTGGCGGCGCCGTGCTGGGCCCCTCGCTCCTGAACGAGATCTGGCTCGACGAGAGCGTGCTTCTGCTCTCTGACTTGGGTTGCGCCATGCTCTTCCTGCTGGCCGGCTACGAGATTAACCCCAAGACCATCACCGGCCGCGAGGGCAAGCGCGGCCTGGCCACGTGGGCGGTGACACTCGCGCTCGCCTTCGGCGCGGTGCACGTCTTCACCGGCGTTTCGGCGCGCGGCCTGGACGGCCTGGCCGTCACCATCGCGCTCACCACCACCGCCATCGGCGCGCTCATGCCCATCCTGAAGGAGCGCGGCCTCATGGAGACGCGCATCGGCGAGTCCATCCTCGCATACGGCACCTGGGGCGAACTCGCTCCGGTGCTCGCCATGGCACTTCTGCTCTCCACGCGCGCCACGTGGGTCACCGTCGTCATCCTCGTGGCATTCGTCCTCATCGCGGTGCTCGTCGGCCGCTTCGGCCACCGAGCCTCCAGCTCGAACGGTCCCATCGCGCGCGTGCTCTTCGAAGGACGCCAGACCACTTCGCAGACCTTCGTGCGCGTGACCATGCTGCTGCTCATCGTGCTCGTGGCCATATCCTCGCTCTTCGACCTTGACATCGTGCTCGGCGCGTTCGCGGCAGGCTTCATCCTGCGCTATGTCATCCCCGAAGGCGACGAGATGCTCGAACACAAGCTCGATGCCATCGGTTACGGCTTCCTCATCCCGCTGTTCTTCGTCATCTCCGGCGCGAAGATCGACCTCACGGCCGTCGCCGAACAGCCCGATTTGCTTGTGCTGTTCATCGTCATGCTCGTGCTCATCCGCGCCGTGCCGATCTTCATCTCCATGGCCCGCGACAAGGACCCCGAGGTCAAGCAGCTCGGCACGAACAACCATGCCACGGTTGCCATCTACTGCACCACGGCACTCCCGCTCATCGTCGCCGTGACCTCCGTCGCCGTGACGGCAGGCGCCATGGACGCTTCCACCGCGTCAGTCTTCGTCTCGGCGGGCGCGCTCACCGTGCTCATCATGCCGCTGCTGGCCTCTGCCACCTACCGCGTGGTCGAGGCGCACCCCATCGAGCGCATCCGCGGCCACTGGGGCGGCGCCGCCTCGCACGAGGACGATGAGGACGTCGACCCGGAGCACCGCGAGGACGACGGCCGATAAGCGAGCCGCGCTGCTCCTCGCCAAGCGCCCGAAGCGCACACCGCCCGCTCAGGCGCAGGATCGCAACGCCCCTCGCACCCCATCCCACCATGCGCGCAGCCCCCTTCTCCTTCGTTCAGGAGAAGGGGGCTGCTTCGTATCGGGCGTGCTTGAGAGCCCGCACGCCCGAAAGCTGCCATCAGTGCCGTGAAGGCGCGTCGGGAGGGTTGTCGCCGACACCTCGGAGCCGCAAGTTTCTGCTACTTCATGAGGTAGCGGAGCACGTTGCGGCGGCTGAGCGCGCCAACGAGTTTGCCGTCGGAGACGACGGGCATTTTCTTAATCTTGCGCTCCGCAAGGACCGTGCACGCCTTGTCAAGCGGCAGGTCTGCGTCCACCGTGATCACGTGCTTGGTGGCAAGTTCCATGACGTTGACCGAAGAAAGCTCGCTCAGGCGCGTGCGCAAATCGTCGTCGTCCATGAACAGCGCGTGGACGTTGCCCGACGGGCTCACGACGCGGCTGTCGTGGCGCGCTAGGTAGTTCGCCACGTCACCGTCGGTCACGTAGCCCGCCAAGCGGCCGCCTGCCTCCACCACGGCGACGCCGGTCGTGTCCTCTTCGCCCATGAGCGCGATGACCTCGCCCATCGTGGCGCCCGCTGGCACCGCGGAAACATGCGGGTTCATGGCATCGCGCACAAGCGGCTGCGGTCGCTTCACGTCGTCTTCGCCCGCAGGCGCAGCAGAAGCGCCAGTCCGCTCAGCGCCAGGCTGCGCGGCACCAGAGGCTTCGGCACCAGCCTCGCCAACAGAGGAGGCCATCACGGCAGTCTTCTTTCCATCGCGCACGAACGCCAGAATGACGGCGACCGCCACGCACACAAGGAGCGCCGTCGCACAGAACGAGGCATGGTCGCCCACGTAGGCCTGCGCGGCACCCTCAAGGTGTGCCGACGCGTTCGAGACCATGGCCGCGATCGACACGAGCAACGCTGTGCCGAAGGAACCCGCCACCTGGTTGAGCGTGTTGGACGTGCTCTGCGCGTGCTGGATGGCGTCGTTCGGCAGCGAGTTCACGCCCCAGGTGTTAAGCGGCGTCATAGTGAACTGCATGCCCAGGACCATACACGCGTACACTGCCGAGACGACCCAGATGGGCGAATCCTGCCAGAGCAGGAACGCGAAACCGCACGCGGCGGCTACGATGAGCACGGCGCCGATGCACACCGGTCGGCGCACGCCATGACGGTCGAACAGGCGGCCTGCCAGCACGCCGGTAAACGCGCCCAGAAGCGCGCCCGGCAGCAGCGTCATGCCGCTGACGGTGGCGGAATGGCCGAGCACGTTCTGGATGTAGAGGGGCATGGTGGTCTCCATGCCGATGAGCGCCGACTGGAAGATCATGACCGTGATCACGTTCACCCGGTAGTTCTTCGTCTTCAGGATGTCGACGCGCAGCATGGGCTGATCAAGCTTCAGCTGCCGGCGCGCGTAGAGCCCCACCACGACAAGGCCCATCACCACGAGCGCCACCGTGACCGCATGGTTCGTCGAGGAGCTGAACGTGGACAGGCCGTAGAGCAAGCTCAGCAAGCCCACCGTAGAGAGCACGACCGAGAGCGGATCGAACTTCGAGCGTTTGAACGAGCCATGGTTCTCGAGTACGAAGCACGCCATGACGACGATCACCGCAGCCAAGACCGCGACGATGACGAAGATGGCACGCCACCCCACCGTGTCCACGAGCACGCCAGAAAGCGAGGGGCCGATGGTGGGAGCGAACCCGATGACGAGCCCGATGATGCCCATGGCGCTGCCGCGCTTCTCACGCGGGAACACGAGCAGGATGACGCTGAACACCATAGGCATGACCAAGCCCGTGCACGCAGCCTGGATGATGCGACCTAACAACAAGAACGGGAAGCTCGGTGCCAGCGCGGCGACCAGGCTGCCGATGCCGAATAGGCCGATGCCGCCGATGAACAGCTTGCGCGTGGACAGCCGCCCCATCATGTACGCCGCGAGCGGGATGATGACCGCCTCGACCAGCGCGTAGCCCGACGTGAGCCACTGCACCGTGGTCGACGGGACGTTCACGTCACGCATGATGGACGGCAACGCCGGCGTGAGCAGCGTCATGTTCAACACCGCGACCAACGCGCCCGACAACAGCACCGCCACCATGACGAGCTGCTTTCTACTGACCCCCAGACCCATGTTGCGCATCATCCCTTTCTACTGACGCATCGCTACCGACCAAAGCGCGCCGTCCTTTCGCTCTATGACGGTGCGCGCTCTCGTGTCACATGACTCTCATTTGACGTTCGTCAAACGTTATCCCCAATTAATTGACATTCGTCAAACGACTCCATAGAATCGCCACCTATCGGACACATGAGACCGCACTGCACGCGCGGCACGAACTCTCTCGAGGCAAGCATGAACGACGATCGAACACAGCACGATGACCTCGCGACCGCGCCGGAGGTGGCGCTCCTCAAGGCTATGGGCGCATACGACAACTTCGGACGTCGCACCGTGATGGCGCAGCGTGCAAAGCTCACGAAGATTCAAATGGACGTCATCATCGGGCTCGACCTGTTCGGCACCATGAGCATGACGCAGATGAGCGACCATCTGGCGGTGTCAAAAGAGCAGACCTCCCGCTCAGTCGCGCCGCTCGTGGAAGCTGGCTTCGTCAAGCGAGAGCGCAGTTCGCGCGAACACCGCGTTGTGGAGATCTCCCTAACCGAGCGCGGCAAGAGGCTCTGTCACGAGCACAAGCGAGAGGCGGCAGAAGACGTGCGCACGCGCCTTGCACTGCTCTCGAAGGAAGAGCGCAGTCAACTTCTCGAGGCGTCGCGGACGGCAGAGCGCCTGCTGTGCAAACTGCGCGATATCGAGCTGGGGCGCACAAGAGCGCGCGCATGCGAGCAGGCAGCAGATTCCATTGGCAATGGCGCATCTGAGCACGAGCGCCACGCAGACACGGCGCAAGGACGTGAAGCATGATACGAACACGCGAGCAAGCCCCCGCTCACAGCAGAGTGCGAGTCGACCCGTCGAACGGTGGGCGCTCGAACGCGCTTGTAGTCTTCGCGGCCGATGAGGCGGGGCTGCCTGCCGCCGAGCAAGCGGCGGCGCTCCTGGGCGCGCCGCTTGCGCGCACTGCCGAAGAGGCCGCCGGCGCGATCGTCGTCCTACGTGCAGACGCCAACGGCCTCGCCCTTGAGGGTGACGGCATGACGCTGCGGCAGGATTTCGGGCGAATGCTCCCCCGCTTGAAGCCAGGCAGGCTGCGCGGCGAGCTGCTTGTGAAGGCCGCCCGCCTGAAGGGCCTTGCGCCTGACGCGCACCCCACTGTGGTGGACGCCACCGCCGGCCTGGGCGAGGACTCGCTTCTGCTGGCGGCGGCTGGATTCCAGGTGCGCCTGTTCGAGCGCAACCCCGTAATCGCACTCATGCTGCAAGACGCACTGCGCCGCGCGGCGCTCGACCCCGCATTGGCGGAGGTCGTTTCGCGCATGGATCTCTTGCCCGGCGACAGCACCGTCGAGCTGCCCGGCCTGGACCCGGCGCCTGACGTGGTGTACCTCGACCCCATGTTCCCTGAACGCACGAAGAGCGCGGCGGTCAAGAAGAAGTTCCAGCTGCTACACCATCTCGAGCGCCCGTGCGACGACGAGGAGGAGCTCCTGGCGGCGACGTTCGCGGCGCGCCCGCGGAAGGTCGTGGTGAAGCGCCCACCGAAGGGTCCCTGGCTCGCGGGCAAGAAGCCCAGCCACTCCATCGAAGGCAAGGCTGTGCGCTACGACTGTTACGTCCTCCCTCGGTAAGCACCCGCCCCTCGACCGCGCCGCGATCATGCGCACCTTCCTCCACGCCGCCTGCGCGAAACGTTCTTCGCCATACCGCGCACGTAATCGAGACCACCACTTTGGCGCCGACAGCACATCGCACTGCCCGAGAAACACGAAGGGCGTCCGCTCCGAGGCGGGCGCCCTTTCACATGCTCAATTGCTTGGAAGCTGCCGTTACTTTCCGAAGAGAAGATCGACGAGGTGCTTCGTCCAACTAACACCGCCGGTGGCGCCAGCGAGCGCATCGTCGGAAAGCTCGCCTTCGGCCACTTCGGCATCGCGCTCGGCAAGAACCTGCACCGCCTGCTCTGCGGTCAGCTCGACGCCCGCCTCCTGAGCGGCCTGAAGCACGTCCTCTGCCGTTTTGGCGACCTGCAGCTTCTCCAGCAACGCTTCGTGCTTCGCCTCCATGACCAGTCCTTTCTCGCGTGTGCTTTTGTCACTGCAAGCATACACCACGCGAATCGACGCACGGACGTACGCGGCATGAACGCAGCCCTCCCGGAATGAGTGCCGGCGCCCATGGGGGGTTCTTCGGTTGCGTTCCAGCGGTATAATCCCCCGCCGGAACGCACAGCAAGAACCCGAGAGGAGGCACCGTGTCCCTGGACGCCACCACCAAGCACCTTGGCATTCTGAGCGCCGCGGCCGGCGCGCTGCTCTGGGGTTTTTCGGGCGTGTGCCTGCAGTACCTCTCGTCCGCGTTCGGCGTTTCGTCGCTGTTCGCCACCATGGTGCGCTCCGTGGTGGCAGCGGTGCTGTTCCTTGCCGTGATCTCCGCGACCGACCGCGCCAACTTGCGCCTCATTCTCTCGAACCGCAGGCTCCTTGCGCAGCACGCGCTGTTCGGCCTCGGGCTTTTCGGCAGCCAGTTCTTCTACGCGCTCTCCATCGCCGCCACCAACGCTGGCACCGCCACCGTGCTGCAGATGTCCTCGACAGCGTTCGTGCTCATAAGGACCGCGCTCTCCGCGCGGGCGTTCCCCCGAGTCCGCGAGCTCGGCGCCTTTTTGTGCGCGGTGGGTGGCGTGTGGCTCATCGCGACGCAAGGCGACCCTTCCACGCTCGTCCTGCCCGCGGCAGGCCTTGCCCTGGGCCTTGTGAACGGCGTCTCAACCGCGTTCTACGTGGCGTACCCGCGCCAGCTGCTCGCGCGCTTCGGCGCGTTCACGTCGTGCGGGGTTGGCATGATGTTCAACGCCGTGCTCTCAACGCTCCTCTGGGCCGGTTCCCAGCTGGCCTCTACGCCTGCGGGCGCGCCCGCGTCCGTGGGCGCGTTCCAACTGCCAGCGTTTGATGCGAGCGGCGCGCTCGCGCTCTTCGGCGGCGTTGCCGTGCTGGGCACGTTCGCCGCGTTCTGGCTGTACGTGAACGGCATCCACCACGCAGGCCCCGTGACCGGCAGCCTCCTGGGCGCGCTCGAGCCGCTTGCCGCCATGCTCATCGGCGCCTGGTGGATGGGCACCGCCATCTCCACCGCAGACTGGGCAGGTTTCGCCCTCATGGTGGCCATGGTAGTCCTCGTCTCCCTGCCATCACGCCCCCGCAGACTCGGGCAATCGCACTCGTAAGCGTACGCGTTTTGCCCACAGTCGCGCCAACACCCACAACAAGGACGTCACCGCACCCCACCGAACCACCAATGATGCTGCGCAAAAGGGCCTGTCCCCTGACGCTTTGCGCGATAGGGACACTCCGTTCGTCCATTTGCACGAGAGAGGCCCTTTTTGTTGACGCTTTTACGATAGGGACACTCCGTCGCGCCTCTCGGCAATACCGAACGCCGCGCACGCTCAGTCACGCATGCAAAATGCCTGGTCATTGAACTGTTCCTAAGGTGTGCTCACGAACCCTCCCAACTTCGCGAAAACCTGCATGACGCTTTTGACGATTGGGGCGCAAATGAGTGTCCCTATCGTCAAAAGCGTCACTGATTTGGCCTGCTTTCTTGCGCGAAGCCAGTCCTACGCGGACATCCGCTTCGCCTTCCTGCCAGGGCGCCACGTCACTCTATGGAGCACCACACCGTCCTACCGGGGCACCAGGCCATCGCGCCCGCGCGACAAGCCATCTTCACCCTGCTGTCCAATCACTACCGCCCGAACGCCAGCCCACCTCCGCATGAGCGAGTTCTTGGAGTTTGCGAGAAAATGGAGCGCCCTTTTCTCATCGCCGCGAAAGAAGCGCATACTAAAGCAAGCGTCGTGCTTCCTGGGCGGTAACGCACTATCCCACCACCCTTCCAAGCGCTCAGCAACCAGGAACCTTTTTTCGCACGCCCCTTCTTTGCCAGCATGTATCACACCTGGTAGCTCGCCATACAGCGGCGCTCTCACCCATCATACGAAAGGGCTGGCACCATGAAGGTTTTTCTCGGCGGACTCTCGGCTTTGGAATATTGGACCCGCGTCCGACTTGGTTCGGCGCCTCGACCGCGGCCTTCGCGCATCGCGTCGCTTCGCTCGTGCGTCCACCATGAGAACGACATCCGCGCACTTGCAGAGCAGCCAGCACTGCGCGGGCTGACGCGACCTCTCGACGTGTTGATCGACCCAAGCTTCTCCAACAAAGACAGCGCCGTTGCCGCTCGTCATCGCATGAGCATTGTTCCTCCCCCGAAATCGTTTTTCATAGCGAACGACTCCGTTGCGGTCTGCTCGCCCGAGCTGAGCTTCCTTCAACTATCGCGCCATTTGACACCGCTAGAATCGACCCTGCTCGCCTGCGAACTGTGCGGGGACTACGCGCTGCTGCTCAACGACAATGACCGCCTTGTGCAATGCAAACCCCTGACATCCCGGCGAGATCTTGAGCGGATTCTTTCCCTCTGCCAGGGAGCAAAAGGAATTAAGCAGGCGCGCCGCGCGGCTTCCCGTGCGTTCGACAAGGCGCGATCCCCCATGGAGTCTAAAGTGGCGCTGCTCCTCTCGGAATCGAACGCGCAGGGAGGATTCGGGCTCGCAAAGCCCGAGTTGAACCTTGAGATGAGCGTTCTTTCAATCAATGGAGAACGCCAAATTCGCGTATGCGACATCCTCTGGCGCGAAAAACAACTGGCAATCGAGTACGACAGCTCAACGCACCACGAAGGAAACGCGGACATTGACCGCGATGCCCGCCGTCGGAACCAACTTGTGCTCAACGGCTTGACGGTCCTGACCGTTACACGACGCCAAGTGAGAGAGTTCTCGTACATAGAAGGCCTCGCTCAAGAAGTGAGAGAGCTTCTTGGAGTCACGCAACGCTGTCGCGTGCCTGATATTCGATTGCGCAGGTGGAAGCTGCATAAAGCTCTGTTTTCGAAATCAGATTCCCCGCTTCGTCGCTTGTATGCCGCTCGAACAGGGCAATAGTCTTTCCGCAAAACAACGTGCGCGGGAAAGAGCCTAACACCTGCACTCGTAAGCGTACGCCCTTGAGCGCGCTCAAGGTCAATGGGAGCAGCTCGACCGCGCGACATCCGCGCATTATGCACACCAAAACACCGCACGCAGCGCTCGTGCCGCGCGCTACAATTCTTGGACGAAAAATCGCAGGCACACAACGCGAGGAGAGCACGTGACCGCAGATTTCGAACAGAACCCCGCCATTGCCCTGGACGCAAGCAAGGCCGCAACCCCAATCGAAAGCGAGACTGCGCTGCCAGTCGACGGCGACGTCGACGCCGACGCGCTGCCCGCTGACGGCACCGCGGACGCCGACACCCTGCCCGACGACGCGAACGACCCCGTGTTCCAGGAAGAGCAGGCACACCTCTCCCAGGTCTACGCCACGCTCAAGGCCATGGAAGGGCCGCTTCAGGAGCGCCTCGAGCGCAACCGCGCGGAGGCCGCCAAGGACAAGGAGAAGATGGCGGACGAGATGTCCTCGAACCTGGCCAGCTGGGAAGAAGCGCAGGAGACGTGGATCGAGTACTCCTCCGCCAACCGCGTCGTCGACGCGTACAACCAGGCCGAGGAATCCTACGCGCGCAAGCTCGACGACATCCGCCTTTTGCTGGAGCAACCCTATTTCGCGAAGGTCTCGCTGCAGTTCAAGCAGGGCGCCGCGCCCAAGGAAGTCTACATTGGCGCCGCCGGCATCTCCGACGACGACTACCGCCGCCTCATCGTGGACTGGCGCTCGCCCGTCGCCGAGGTCTACTACAACCAGGAGAACGGCCCCACCTCCTACGAGGCGAACGGCCGCACCATCCACGTGGACCTCAAGCTGCGCCGCCAGTTCGACATCAAGCATGACGTGCTGAACGCCTACTTCGACACGACGGTCGCCATCCAGGACTCGCTGCTGCTGGCGTCGCTCTCGAAGCGCCGCACCGACCACATGAAGGCCATCACGGCCACCATCCAGAAAGAGCAGAACCAGGTCATCCGCCATGCCGACGTGCCCGTGCTCTTGGTGGCGGGCATCGCCGGCTCGGGCAAGACGTCCGTGCTGCTGCAGCGCATCGCCTACCTGTTCTACCAGCAGCGTGGCACGCTCGACCCGAGCGAGGTCTTCCTGGTCACGCCGAACCAGGTGTTCCGCCGCTACATCGACAACGTGCTGCCCGAACTGGGCGAGCGCAACCCTGAGACGCTCACCTGGGACGAGTTCGCCGCGGACCTCATGCCGGCCGGCCGCGCGCAGGGCAACCTCGATGTCCCTGTGGAGCGCCTGCGCATGATTGACGAGCGCATGCGCGCATTCAAGTTCGACCAAGCCGACTTCCGCGACCTGCGCCACGGCGACGAGGTCGTGGTAAGCGCGAACCAGGTGCGCTCCGTCGCCGCCAAGTTCAAGAATGCCACGCCCGGCCCGCACCTCGTGGCCCTCATGCGCGACGAGCTGGAAGCGCGCTTCGAAAACCGCATCTCGTCCATGGCAGCCAACGAGTCCGTGCTCAACGAGATCGGCGCGCTGTCCATCAACGAGCAGCTGGCGCTCTTCGACGAGACCGCCGATCCGCAAAGCGAGCAGGAAGAGCGCGCCATGGCCAAGCGCTTCGTGGCCGCGAAGTACGCCGACGTGCTGGACGCCATCCGCAACGACGAGTGGCTGCGCATCGACCGCATCGGAATGCGCCTGCTCGGCGAGAAGAGCCTCGAGCCGGCAGAATGGCTCTACGTGAAGATGGCGGTCACGGGCATGGGCAATCCCTGGGCCAAGTACGTCATGATCGACGAGGTGCAGGACTACACCGCCGCGCAGCTGCTCGTGCTCGCGCGCTACTTCCGTCGCGCGCACTTCCTGCTGCTCGGCGACGAGAACCAGGCCATCAAGCCGCACACCGCCTCCTTCGCCGAGGTGCGCGACGTGTTCGAAGCCGGGTTCGGCGAGGTCAGCGAATGCCGCCTCATGACGAGCTACCGCTCCTCCCCCGAGATCACGGCGCTGTTCGCCGGCCTGCTGCCGGAAAGCGAGCAGCTGCAAATCTCCTCGGTCATGCGCCCCGAGACCGCGCCGGACGTCCGCGCGTTCGCGCGCGAAGACGGCACGGCCGACGAAGAAGCGCACCTGCAGGCGCTCGCGCAGGCGATCGGCGAAGCGGACGCGCGCTCCCGGAAGCGCGGCGGCCTCACGGCCGTCATCGTGCCGTGGAAGGACCAGGCGCGCCGCCTGAGCAAGGAGCTTGGCGATGCAGCCCCCGCCCTGGTGGACAAGACCGCGCGCCTGCCTGAGTCGGGCGTCGTGATCATCACGCTGCAGCTGGCGAAAGGCCTCGAGTTCGACCACGTTATCGTGCCGGACGCGAGCGCCGCCGTCTTCCCCGACGAGCCGCTGGCGCGCCGCCGCCTTTACACCACCATCTCGCGCGCCACGGGTCGCATCACCATTCTGTCGCGCGGCACGCTCACCCCGCTGCTCGCGCACGCGCGCTAAGCCAAGAGCGCGCATCCGAACCAAAACACGCAATCGAGCTGCCCGTACGGCAGCCCGATTGCGTTTCGGCAGAGGCTGCCGCGCGTGAACGCGGTATCACGGTGACGGGAACTGCGCCTCTTCGCCGTCGTGCGCAATGGGTCACTTTCGCCGTTGATGTGTAAACAAGCCGCTAACTAGCCGATTGACGGCACGAAACGCCCACCCAGGTCTTAAAATCCCTTTACAGACGAAAGAGGAACGCTGCCTTCGCCCTCGTCCTCAGCGCAGCCACGCAGGCTGCCGCTGTGGACGAGGGCGAAGGCGCGCCCGAACCAACACCGACATGAAAGGTCTGACATGGGCGGATTTTTTGGAGCAGCTTCCAAGCGCGACGTCGTGCTCGACGTCTTCTTCGGCGTCGACTACCACTCCCACCTGGGAACGCGTCGCGCCGGCATGGTCTTCTACGACAACGGGACGTTCCAGCGCCAGATTCACTCCATCGAGAACGCGCCGTTCCGCACGAAGTTCGAGGACGACCTCGTCGACTTCCACGGCAACAGCGGCATCGGCTGCATTAGCGACACCGACCCGCAGCCGTTGCTCGTGCGCTCGCACCTCGGCGTGTTCGGCATCACCACGGTCGGCGCCATCAACAACGCCGACCAGCTCATCGAGGACTTCTTCGCCGACGGCGGCAAGCAGTTCATGGCCATGGGCTCCACGAAGGTCAACACCACCGAGCTCGTCGCCGGTCTCATCAACCGCAAGGAGACCTTGGTCGAGGGCATCAAGTTCGCCCAGGAGGCCATCGACGGCTCCCTCACGCTGCTCATCATGACCGATGACGGCGCCATCATCGCCGCGCGCGACCGCATGGGCCGCCTGCCCGTCCTCATCGGCAAGGACGACGACGGCCATTGCATCTCCTTCGAGTCCTTCGCCTACCAGAAGCTCGGCTACGAGGACTGCTACGAGCTCGGCCCGGGCGAAATCGTCCGCGTCACGGCCGAAGGCTTCGAGACCCTCGCCCCCGCCGGCGACCAGATGAAGATCTGCGCGTTCCTGTGGGTCTACTACGGTTACCCGAACTCCAACTACGAGGGCGTGAACGTCGAGACCATGCGCTACCGCAACGGCGCCATCATGGCGCGCGACGAGGAAGCCCGCAACGGGCAGATTCCCGACGTCGACTACGTCGCCGGCGTGCCGGACTCTGGCCTGCCGCACGGCATCGGCTACGCCACGGAGACGAACAAGCCGTTCGCCCGCCCGTTCATCAAGTACACCCCCACCTGGCCGCGCTCCTTCATGCCGAGCAACCAGGCGGTCCGCAACCGCGTGGCGAAGATGAAGCAAATCCCTGTGCCGGAGCTCATCAAGGACAAGAAGCTCCTGTTCGTGGACGACTCCATCGTGCGCGGCACCCAGCTCGGCGAGACGGTCGAGTTCCTCTACGGCGCCGGCGCCAAGGAAGTGCACATGCGCTCCGCCTGCCCGCCCATCATGTACAGCTGCAAGTACCTGAGCTTCTCCAGCTCCAAGTCCGACATGGAGCTCATCGGCCGCCGCGTCGTGCAGGAGCTTGAGGGCGACGAGGGCCAGAAGCACCTCGACGAGTACTCCGACGCCACCACCGAGCGCGGCAAGTGCCTGCTGAAGTCCATCTGCGAGCAGCTGGGCTTCGACTCGCTCGAGTACCAGTCCCTCGACGGCATGCTTGAAGCCATCGGCATCGATCGCGAGAAGATCTGCACGTACTGCTGGGACGGCAAGGAATAGGTCCTGTCATGAGCTTCACCCCGCACATCTACCGCGAGCCTGACTTCACGCTGCCACAGTTCGTCAACGCGCCGAACGCGCAGATCAAGCCTGCCCCAAAGGACGGCGTGGCGCCCGAGGGCTACCATGCCATGAGCATCTTCCCCGAGTACTTCAAGGTCGATGGCGAATGGCTCCTGCCGAAGGACAGCCGCATGGACAGCGTCGTCGTCTACGAGGACGGCGAGCTGTTCGTGCGCGAGTTCCGCCACATTCGCGAGGGTGACGCCATCATCTGCGGCCGCACCGAGACCGGCGCCGACGGCATCTTCGTCTACACCGAAGGCTTCGCCGAGGAGCAGCCCGAGCAGGAGAACGCCGGCCGCCGCGCCGACAACTTCGCGTTCCGCCTGGGCCGCAGCCGCGAGACCGCGTTCTCGCGCGATTACGACGAGCTCTACGAGCTGCTGAAATACGAGCGTGACAACGGTGGGTACATCGTGTGGGTCATGGGCCCCGCGTTCTCGTTCAACGACTTCTCGCGCAAGGCGTTCTCGAGGATCATCGAAGGCGGCTACGCCAACGCGGTGCTCGCGGGCAACGCGCTTGCCACGCACGATCTGGAAGGCGCGTACTTCCACACGGCGCTCGGCCAGGACATCGAGACGCAGGAGAACCGCCCGAACGGCCACTACCACCACCTCGACACCATCAACCGCGTGCGCTACCACGGCTCCATCGAGAAGTTCATCGTGGCAGAGGGCGTGGAGGACGGCATCGTGCACGCCCTCGTGAAGAACGACGTGCCCTACGTGCTGGCCGGCTCCATCCGCGACGACGGCCCGCTGCCGCCCGTCTACGGCAACGTCTACGAGGCGCAGGACGCCATGCGCGCCCACGTGCGCAAGGCCACCACGGTCATCTGCATGGCAACCATGCTGCACACCATTGCCACCGGCAACATGACGCCCTCCTACCGCGTCCTGCCCGACGGCACGATCCGTCCGGTGTACTTCTACTGCGTCGACATCGCCGAGTTCGCGGTCAACAAGCTCATCGACCGCGGTTCCCTTGGCTCGCGCGGCATCGTGACGAACGTGCAGGACTTCATCGCCAACGTGGCGAAAGGCCTCGGTCTGCTGTAACATACTGCGCATTGCGCATGGCCGCCTTGGGCGGCTTGATGCGAAGCCCGTCGGGAAGCCTGGCGGGCTTCGCGCATTGTGCGGGCGCGCCGACCCGTCCGCCGACGAACGCGAGCTGCACTCTCGTGCGAAACGCGCTTTCGTTCGCTATCGCATCATGCGCCCCGCGGCCGGACCGCGACGACGAAGCGAACGGACGGCATGGCCGCACCCGATGAAAGGATGTACGTGAGAGTTTTCATAGCCCTGGAGCTGCCGGACGATTTCGCCGCCGACATCGCAGGCTTGGCACGTCAGCTTTCCGCCGAGGTGGAAGGCCGCTTCCTGCGGCGCGAGTCGTACCACCTCACGCTCGCCTTCTTGGGAGAGATCGACGAAACGGAGCTCGCTTCCACCATCGCGGCCGTCGAGGAGACGTGCCCCGCGTGCAATCCCATCCCCTTGCGCTCTGACGGCCTGGGCAAGTTCGGCCGCTCCGGCGACGCGACGCTCTGGCTTGGCATCGCGCCCAACCCCGAGCTCGACGATTTGGTCTACCCGCTCCGCGACGCCCTGCTCGACCACGGGCTTGACTTCGACGAGAAGACGTTCAAGGCGCACGTCACCATCGCCCGCCGTGCGAAGATTCCCAGCGGGTCGCTGCCGCAGCTCGCCTTCCCGCAGGACTCCCACGCTGCGCGCGTGACCGTGTTCAAGAGCACGCTCGAAAAGGACGGCGCCGTCTACAAACCGCTCTACACGTACGACCTGGACGCGAAAGCCCCGCTCGACCTGCAATAACCGCGCTCGGCTCTTCGAAGGCGGAACACTCGCCTTCTGATGGCCGCAGCGCAGTGATCGCTACCGTGACGCGATGTCATCCGGGCCGGACGTGGCCGCAGTTCGTTCCCTGAGAAAGGACGCTCATGACCGAAGAGCTCAGCGCCGGCGGCCGCCCGCTTCCCAAAAACTGGCTCGCTATCATCGCCGTCATCTGGGCCGGCCAGGCCGTCTCCATGGTCACCAGCTACGCGGCGGGCTATGCCGCAATCTGGTACGTGACCGAGACCACCGGTAGTGCGCTCATGCTCGCGCTCATGTCCATCTGCGCGTACTTGCCAACCGGGCTCATCTCGCCCTTCGGCGGCGTGCTCGCCGACCGCTACAACCGCAAGGTCATCATGATCGCGGCAGACCTAGGCGTCGGCATCGTCTCGCTGCTCCTCGGCTTCGCCATCTTGGCGGGCGGCGGGGACGTGAGCCTGCCGCTCATCGGCGTGCTCGTCCTGGCACGCGGCGTGGGCCAAGCGTTCCACAGTCCCGCCATGATGGCCACCATGCCGCTGCTCGTGCCCGAGCGCCATCTCATGCGCATCAACACGCTCGACCAGCTGCTGCTCTCCATCGTGGCCATCGGCGCGCCGGCGTTCGGCATCCTGCTCTACACCACCATAGGATTCCATTCGGTCATGTTCCTGGACTTCTTCGGCGCGCTCGCCGCGTGCGCTGGGCTCATGCTCGCGAAGATCCCCCTCGTGCGTGACGAGCAAGCGAAAGACCAGCACGTCATTGCGAACTTGCACGACGGTTGGCGCGCCATCACGGCGTGCCGCGGTTTGGTGCTGCTCATCGGCGGAGTCACGTTGGGAATGATCATCTTCGCGCCCCTGTCGTCCGTCTACCCGCTCATGACCTACGAGTATTTCGGCGGCAATGGCTACGACGCCTCGCTGACGGAAGCGGTCTGGGGCGTCGGCATGATCATCGGCAGCAGCGTCATCATGGCATGGGGCGGAGGCAAGCGCCTTGCGGGGCTCATCGCGCTCGCGTGCACGCTTTGCGGCCTTTTCACGGCAGCGAGCGGACTGCTGCCCCCTACCATGTTCCCGGCGTTCGCGCTCTTGTGCGGTCTCATGGCAATCGTGTGCTCGTGGTTCAACGCACCGCTCATCACGCTCGTGCAGCGCAACGTGCCTGAAGAGAAGCTTGGGCGAGCCTTAGGGTTCACGACGGCCGCGTCCGGCCTTGTCTCCCCGATTGGCCTGGCAGCCGGCGGCCTGCTCGCTGAGGCGATCGGCATCGCGCCGTTCTTCGTCGTGGACGGCGTAGCCTGCATTGTCCTTGGCCTGGTGCTGTACCTGCCGAAGAGCATTCGCACGTTGGACGCCACGGCAACTCACGCGAACAACGCTCCCGCAGAAAACGATTAAAGGGCGCGAGCCGCCCTCGTCCGCCCGCTTCGCGAGCGACGGACCACTTCAGTATGCCTGCAGTCCTGCAGCCCTGCAGCCCGTCGTCCGCACCAGCACGTCACCGCGCGATCACGATAGCGGTGGCAAGGCCGGCTTCGTTCGTGATGGAGACGAGCAACTCGGTGACGCCTGCCTCTTCGAGCGCGCGACGCAGGCGATCGCTCGGCACCACGCGCGGACACCCATGCTCGTCCGCAAGCGTCTCCACCGAGCGGAAATCGAGCACTCCGGTGTCGGTCAGGTGCGCGATGGCCTTGTACGTGGCCTCCTTCACGGCGAAGCGGCCCGCAAAGTACGATGCCGCGTCATGCCGTCGTTCGGCTTCGGCGCGCTCCCCTTCCGTGAACGTGCGCTGCGCGAAAGCGCACGAGAGGTCGGCACAGTGCTTTTGCATCCGCGCGATTTCGACCGTGTCTATGCCGACTCCTTTGACCATGCGCGTATCTTAGCGCACCTTGTGCCGCGCACCCAACGCCACCGTCCGCACGATAGTTCTTTACAATTTCTTATCAAGAATCTTTCTTAATTGGTATACCGTCTATTGATTTCGCGTTTGCCACTACTGATAATGAGTATCAATAGTTGACATTTGTCATCAAGCGCGTCTCTGAGAAACCGGACCAAGGAAGAACGTGGCAACCATGCGTCAGGTCAAGAACATCCTCACAGCCCTCGTAGCGTTCGTGCTCGTGTTCAGCATGGCTGGCGCCCCTGTCGCATTCGCCGAACCGCAGCGCAGCGACGCCCCTGACGCAGTCCCCGCCGAAGCCACGACGACAGATCAGCCCACGGAAGCTTCCGAGCAGACCGCTGAATCCCCAAGCGTTATCGAAGACGCCGACTCCACCCCCAGCGCCACGGCCACTGCCGCAACTGCCGCGGACATCGAAGGTTTCCGCGCCACGCTCACTCAGGCGTGGTATGACATGCCCGAAGGCAACATCGACCTCTCCCCGTACGGCTTGACGCTCGATGAAGCGAACGAGGTCTGGCGCGAAGTCCAGTACGACAACCCCGTCATCTTCTGGGACGGCGATGGCTACTGGCACATGTGCGACGGCTACGTCACTGGCTACGAGAACGACTGGGCGTACTCCAAGGGCGACGTCGATGCCATGATGGCTGCGTACGAGACGAAGGTCGCCGAAGCCCTCAGCTGGACGTCCGAGAGCATGAGCAACTGGGAAAAGGCAGTCGCCCTCCATGATTACCTGGTGCGGAATTGCACGTACCAGTACGCTGCGGCGTCCGACATCGACTACTCCGCATACGGAATCCTCGTGAACGGAACCGGCCGTTGCGCAGCGTACGCGAAGGCCTACCAGGACCTGCTCGGACGCGTCGGCATCGAAGCAGAGTACGTCATCGGAAACGCTAACGGCGGCAGCCACGCGTGGAACCATGTGAAGATCGACGGCTCCTGGTACGCCGTGGACGTCACCTACGATGACGCGTGCTATCTGATCAACGGCTCGTACGTCGACGTGGACGACTACAGCGGCGTGGTCACGCAGAAGTTCCTGCTGAAATCGGACGCGTACATGGAAGCCAACGGCCACCAGGCAGAGCGCGCCCTGTACGCCGCTACGGACGCACAGTTTGATTACGGGCACGCATGGCCCACGTACAACGGCCCGGCGCCGGAAGAGCCCCTGTTCAACGACGTTTCCGCCACCGACTGGTTCGTCACCGACGGCACGCTGGATTACGTGGTCGGCAACGGCATCATGCAGGGCAGCGACGGCGCGTTCCGTCCGTACGCCTCCATCACGCGCGCCGAGTTCGCCACGATCCTGTGGCGCTACGCGAACCCCACGTCCGCTGCTAACGCCAACACGGCGGCGGCGCGCAATGTGACCGGCATGGGCGACGTCGCATCCGGCCTGTACTACACCGAAGCGGTCAACTGGTGCTTCCAGAACGGCGTCATCACCGGCGTGCAGACCAGCACTGGCACCGCGTTCGAGCCCAACCGCGCCGTCACGCGCGAAGAAGCGGCCGTCATGCTCACGCGCGTCATGAAGCTGCAAGGCGTCGATGTTGCCCCCACCGACGACGCTATCGCCGCGATCTCCTCCTTCGCCGATGCGAGCGCGTGCAGCAGCTGGGCTGTCCCTTCCCTGGCATGCGCGCATGCGAACGGCATCATCAACGGATCGGGCGGTTGCCTCCGTCCGCACGACTCCATCACGCGCTGTGAGGCGGCCGCGCTCCTGAAGCGCACCGCAGAGCTGCTCGAAGGCTAGTCACGGAAACCTCTCCCTCCCAAACGGTGCGCTCATGGCGCACGAAGGGCCCCGCCAACTTGACGCTGGCGGGGCCCTTCGCTGTTCGGTCTTATTATCCTCTCAAAGCGCGGCGACAGCGCTGCTACCTGCCGCCCTCGAGGCTGTCGATGATGGTGATGACCAAGCCCTTGATGCTGTTCTCGGTCGTGCGGTACGGGGCGATACGGAGCGTGTAGAAGCTGCCGTTCATGGACGAGACCTCGCGGTCGATGGGCGTGAGGTTCTTCAGCACCTTCTTCGCGTCCTCCACGATGTCCTCGTCGGGGAAGCTGTGCGCGAAAATCTGGATCGGGCGTCCCACGTCGTGGTCCATGAGCTGGAACTCGCGGCCGACGTACTCCGTGAACTTGCGGATGTTGAAGTTCTCGTCGATGAACAGGATGCCGATCATCGTCGAGGACAGGAAGTTCGACAGGTCGTTCGTCGTCATGGTGAGCTCGTCGACCTTTTGCTGGTACTCCGTGTTCACGGTGTAGAGCTCTTCGTTGACGGACTGCAGCTCCTCGTTGGAGCTCTGCAGCTCTTCGTTCGCCGTGAGCAGCTCTTCGTTGGCGGCCTGCAGCTCTTCGTTCACCGTCTCGAGCTCGCCGATGGTGGCCTGCAGGTCGTTCTGCGACTCGCGCAGCTCGAACTCGAGGTCGGCGATGCGGCGTGCAGTCGTGGTGTTGATGTCGTATTTTTCCACCACGCCCGCCTCAACGTCCACCTTGCGGTTCTCGATGAAGAGCATGGCCGTAAGGCTCGGGTCCATGCCGCCCGGCATGGGAATGGGCTGCACCACGAGGTCGATGACCTTGCGCCCGCTTGGACAGTCCACCGAGATGTCCTCGTAGGTGACCGAGGTCTGCTCAGTGCGGCAGCGGGAGAGCGCCGTGGAGGCGGCCAGGCTCAGGTCGTCGTTGATGATGTTGAACAGGTTGAACGACGCGCGGCCCGGTGCGATGGACAGGTAGTCCATGTAGCTGCCGAAGAAGTGGATGACGTCGTTGCGCTCGTTGATGACCACCGACGCCGGCAGGAAGCGCTCGAGGTACTGCGTGTAGACCGCCTCGAGCCCGTACTCCGAGCCGTTCTGCCCCTCCGCCACCTGGCGTTTCGGGGGCGCGGTCTGCACGCTCGGCACGCTGAACGTGGTGGGCGCGGGGTTCTCCATCTTGCCGGAGCCGTTGTGGATGTAGATTTTCTCCGTGCTGCACGCGGGCTGGAAGACGTTCGGGTACTCGTTGGCCGTCTCGCTCTTGCCCAGGAACAGGTAGCCGCCGTTCTTGAGGGCGGAGTGGAAGATGGCGAACAGGCCGCGCTGCAGCACCGGCTGGAAGTAGATCATCACGTTGCGGCAGCAGATAAGGTCGAGCTTGCCGAACGGCGGGTCGGAGAGCATGTTGTGCGGCGCGAAGATGATCATGCGCCTGATCTCTTTCGAGATGTGGTACTCGTCGTTGCGCTTGGTGAAGAAGCGCGCCAGGCGCTCGGTCGCGACGTCGTCGATGATGCTCTCGGGGAAGACGCCCTTGCCGGCCTGCTCGATGGCCTTCACGTCGATGTCCGTGGCGAAGATCTTCACGTCACGGCGCACCTGCAGCTCGTCGAGCACCTCGCGGAACAGGATGGCCACTGAGTACGCCTCCTCGCCCGTGGAGCAGCCGGCGCTCCACACGCGGATGGGCTCGTTCTCGTCGGCGTTCTGCACGATGTTGTACACGACGTTGCGCTTGAGCACCTCGAAGTACTCCGGGTCGCGGAAAAAGTTCGTGACGCCGATGAGGATCTCCTTCACGAGGATGTTGATCTCTTCGGGGTTGTCGTCAAGCGAGCGCGCGTACTCCGCCAGGCCGTTGCTGTGCGTGACCACGATACGGCGCTCGATACGGCGCAGCACGGTGTTGCGCTTGTAGTACGTGAAGTCGATGCCGCTCTCCTTCTTGAGCAGCACGTAAATGTGCGAGAGGCTCTCTTCGTCGGAGAACAGCGCCTCCCCGGCCTCCGGCAGGAGCGCCAGGTGGTAGTGCGTGAAGTTCAGAATCTCCTCGGAGATCTCCGGCGGAGCGAGCACCCAGTCCACCAGGCCCGTGTTGATGGCGCTGCGCGGCATGCCGTCGAACTTCGCGCTCTCAGGCGTCTGGACGATGGCAAGGCCGCCGTTCTCCTTCACGGCGCGCACGCCGCTCGTGCCGTCCGAGCCCGTGCCCGAGAGCACCACGGCGATGGCGCGCTCGCGGCACTCCTCCGCCAGGGAGGTGAAGAAGATGTCGATGGGGTGGTTCAACATGCCGTGGTCGTAGTTCGACAGCAGCAGCCTGCCCTTGTTGAGCGTCATGTTCTTCTTCGGAGGGATGAGGTAGACCGTGTTGGCCTTCACCTCCATGTCGTCCTCGACCTGGAGCACCTCCATGTCGGTGTGCTTGCCGAGGATGTCGGCCATGAGGCTTTTGTAGTCGGGCGAGAGGTGCTGGATCACCACGAAGCTCAGCCCGCTGTTCGACGGCATGGAGCGGAAGAACTCCTGGAGCGCCTCCAACCCGCCCGCCGACGCGCCGATGCCGACAATGAACGGGATGCTGCCCTCCGCACCCTGCGGGGGCGTGCTCGCGTTCTGTTGTGCCATGCGCGACCTCCTTGTCGCTGTCTTGTCTCGCTCTATCCCGCGCTTCGGATTCGTCAGGCGGTACCGCGCCCGTGCAGGTACTTCAGCTCGAATTCCGCCGCCGGAATGGGTTTGCTGTAATAATACCCCTGCGCGCACGCGCAGCCCTCGTCAATCAGCGCTTCGACTTGCTCTTTTGTCTCCACGCCCTCGGCCACGCACAGGGTCTTTCGGCTCGTGCACACCTGCACGATGTTGCGCACAATCATCCGCGCCACATCGTTGTCGACGATGCCCTTCACCAAGCTCCGGTCGAGCTTCACTTCGTCGAAGGGGACGTTGGCGAGCGCCGCAAGGTTCGAGTAGTCGGACCCGAAGTCGTCAAGGCCCAGGCGCACGCCCAGCTCGTGGAACTTCCGGACGATGTCGCCCAGCGTTGCGCGCTCCACGTTGCAGGCGGTCTCGGTGACCTCCATCTCCACCATGGCGTGCGGCACGTCAGGATAGCGGCTCATGATGGCCATGACCGACGCGAACGACGACAACCCGAGCAGCGTGTTGCGGGAGAAGTTCGTGGATACCGGGATCATCCGGCGCCTCCGGCGCGCCCAGCCGTCCATGATGGCGAGCGTGCTGTCGAAGACGAAGTAGTCCAAGTCGCGAATGGTGCCCTCGCGCTCCATGACCTCGATGAGCCCCGTGGGCGGCAGCGCGATGCCGTCCTCCCCCACCACGCGCGCGAGCGCCTCAGCGCCCACCACCAGGCCGGAGCGCAAGTCCACCTTCGGCTGGAAGTACACCTCGAAGCGCTCGCCCTTCGCCAGGCGCGACGTCGGCAGCGAGGGCGCGGCGGCTGCCTGCTCGCCGAGCGATTGGGCGCCGCGACGGGCGGACAGGTCGTCGAATCCCATGATGGCGCGCGCCTCGCGCACGAGCGTCTGGGCCGAGAACGGGCTGTCCGACCAGGTGTAGCCGAAGCGAAACTGGTCGGGGCACGACGCTTGGAGCAGCTGGCGCGCGCGGGCGCAGCGGTCCACGAACACCTCGTAGATGGTGTCCGGGCTCAGCACCACGAACTCAGAATCGCGCGTGTGGAAGAGCATGCCCTGGCCGAACACGTCGCCGAGCACCTCGGAGACGCGCAGGATCAAGCGCATGCTGTGCTCGAAGCCCTCGCCTTCGCTGATGGACTCGAGGTCCGGGATATCCACCGCGAGCGCGCCCATGGAGTTGTACACGTCGGAGCTCAGCGAGTAGACCACGTCCATGAACGAGCTCAGGTTCGGCAGCCCCATGAGGCGCCCGATGGCGGAATCGCGCGCCGCGCCGCCGGACGTGCCGTCGCGGCCGAATCGCACGCGCTCGGACTCTAGGATCGGCACGAGCGCGTCGAGCAGCGCGGTGTCAGCGAGCGCCCCTTGCGGGTTCTCCAAGTTGAGCGTCCAGCGCACGCCGTTCTCCTCGTGCAGCGGGTAGACCACAAAGCGCCATGCCGGCGGCGATGCCGACCCACCGTCCAGGCCGCCCTCGAGCGTGCGGGCGCGGGCCAAGAGCTCCGGAGCCTCGGCGTCGGCGCTGCGGGCGAGCAGCGGGTACTGCGCGATGTTCTTGCCCGAGATGACCTGGCCGATGCCGTACTTGCCCTCGGCGCACCATTCGTACGGAACCGCAATCGTGCGGTCGGCGCGCGTGAGCGTGAGTAGGTACGTGCGGTCAGCGTGGTAGTGAGACCCCACGCTGCCCAAGAACGACGCAACCGACTCCTCGAACGACTGGGCGGCGAGCATGCCGGTCAGGCATGCGATGGCGACGTCCTTCTCCTTCGTGGTCAGGCTGCGCCCCTTCTGCAGCGACACCGGGACCACCGTGGAGCCAGCGGCGCCCATGCCCGCGGCGCTGCGCTGGCGCTCCTCGCGCACGTCGGGGAACACCACGATGTCGGCCGCCTCCCCGCCGTACAGGCGGCACAGGGACTCGGCCTGCGCCAGCATGGCGTCGAAGTCGGCGTCCTTGCACGCGCAGCGCACGACGCCGGTCACGAAGCGCAACGTGCTCGTGTCCGGCTCGTCGTCGAGCGAGAGGCGCACGAACGAGATCGCGCGCTCGATACGCCGCTGCAGCTCTTGCTGCGAGGACGCCTCCGGGAAGAACACGGCCGTCATGTCCTGACCGTGCTGGCCCAGGATGCAGTCCGTGTCGAACGCGACCGTGAGCGCCGTGGCGATGTCGCGCCGGCGGATGCGCGCGGTCTCGTCCTCGGGGGCGCCGGCCTCCAGGTCGCCTTCGGTCCACACGAGGGCGAGCGCGCACGAGCCGCCGTTCGCGAGGGCAATCCGACGGCGCGCGAGGTTGGAGATTGCCCCTTCGTCGACCAGACCCGTCACCTCGTCGCGCGGCTCGCCTGACTCGGGTCCCGCGACCCACCAGTGGCGCTGCTCGGCGTCGCTCACGTACGCGAACAAGAGCACGTCGCCGGTCTCTGAATTGCGCACCATGTTCGCGCCCACGTGCAGACGCCGAATAGCGCCCGCGTTGTCGACCAGGCGGAACGTGGCGGCTTGCCAACGCCTGCCGCCTTCGAACGCGGCGATCAGGCGCTCGCGCGAGAACGTCTCGAAGAACGGACGCTCGTCAGCGCGCGAGAACAGGCGCCCGGCAATGAACGCGACCACCTCGGAGTAGCTGCCGTAGCCTTCGAGCTCGCTCGCGTCGACGTCCTTGATCTCCAAGCGCTCCACGAAATCGTTCGTCAAGTCAGCCTGGACGTTCGCGAACAGGTGAGGAAACAAGTTCTCGGGCGCAGGACGACGCTGCAAGAAGCCCGCCTCGCCGCTGGATCGGTACGAAAGGTTGCTGCGCAGCCCCACGGCGCGCACCGGGCGGCCCTTGTCGTCGAATATCATGCGGTAGCTCAGGCGCGCCCACCCGTAGCAGCTCGTCTCTCGGTACTGGAGCGTGAAGTTCTCCACGCCGGCGACCTTGCCTGAAAGCAGGTCAAGCGAGAACGCGCGGAACGCGGCGCGCGAGGACGGGTGCACGTGCCCGCTCTCCAGGTACGAGTCAGGGAAGTTCTCGTAAACGACCTCGCGGTTGGACGGGCCGCCCACCGTGATGACGCGCAGCGTGCGCGCGGCGATGTCGACGCTCCACAGCTGGGACCCCGTCTGCGAGAGCAGCATGCTCAGCCAGACGTCCCGGTCGCGCGGCAGACCGCTCTCGAGCGCACCGTGCATCGACTCGTGAACATCCGCCATGAGGACACCTCGATCCTTCCGAGAGGGCGCGTCGGAAGAGGAACCGACGCCCATCTGTTTGACTCTAGCACGAAAGGAGACCTGCCGCATGCCGTTTTTGGCAATGCCGGCGAACCGTAACGAAAGCGCCTCGTCAGGCTGCGAATGTGCACGCTTCTTCGCGCACGGAGAAGCGTGCACCGCGCCACTTCGCAACGCGGCAGCACATCCCTTGGCACGGCGACCACCACGCTCGCTCTGCCATGCGGCCTCCCAGTCAACCTGGAGCATGACGGAGGGCGCGCGGTTGACGCGCTTGCTATAGTGAAGGAACGCGCGGTACGGCGTTTCGCCCTTTCGCGCCCCGCACCCCACAGCCCGGAGGATGACCATGGCCGCGACCCCGCGCACGAAGACCCGCTTGTCCTGGAAGCTCACCGTCGCCTTGATCGTGACGCTCGCGCTGCTGTTCTGCTGGAGCATCGTGCTCGTGAAGGACAAGCTGCTCTCCAACGCCGACGACATGGGCACGCGCCTGGCGGAAAGCTACGCCGCCGAGGAGCAGAGCCGCTTCGCCACCTATGAGATGCTCATGGCCATCGGCGCGCAGTACCTCGACGACCAGATTGAGCGCAGCGAGACCCCGGAAGAGATGGAGGAGTGGCTTTCGTCGTACTCCGGGTACCTGACGAGCATCCTCAGGACCGAGATCATCGACCCGTACGCCGTCATCGACGGGCGCATCGTGGCAGCGAACCCTTGGGAGGGCGACGAGGGCTACGACTACGCTGCCACCGAGTGGTACCAGCGCGCCCTGGACGCCGCAGGCGGCGTGGCGTTCACGGACGCCTACACCGACGTGATCACCGGCGAGCAGCTCGTGACGCTGTCCATGCGGCTTGACGGCGAAGGCAACGTCCTCGCCTTCGACATCGCGCTCGACAAGTTCCACACGCACCGCAACCGCGCGAGCATGCCCGAGGGCAGCTCGTACTACCTGTTCGACAGCAACGGCGCCTTCATCTACGCCGATTCGGCGCTCGACCTGTCCGACCCGAAATCGCAGGACTACCTGCAGGAGCTCTTCGACCGCGTGCGCGACGGCAGCTTGCGGAACCACACGGCGTCCATTCAGGACTCCTCCGGGTCGAACCGCGGCGTCTACTACACCGTGCTCGACAACGGGTGGGCGTCCATCATCACCATCCCGCTCGAGAACATCCTGCAGGACGGCTGGGACACCACCATCCTGTCGCTCGCTGTGGTGAGCCTGCTGCTTGTGCTGGCCATCATCGCCGTCGCCGTGCGCGAGAACCGTAAAAATCGTGCCATCGAGCACACCGCCGAGACGCTGCGCATCCTGGGCGACACCTTCTACGCCATCTATCGCATCAACCTGCGCAACGGCACCTACGAGACGGTCAAGTCATCCGGCGACGTGCGCGACACGCTCGGCGCGCGCGGCTCGTACCAGCACTTCTTGGATGCCGTCGGCGAAGTGGTCGAGGAGAAGACCTACGCAGTGTTCGAGGAGACGTTCACCCCCGAGAACATCCGCCGACTGGCCTACGAGGGCATTAGCGAGTTTGGCGGCGACTACCGCCGTCGCTTCGGCGAGGTGTACAAGTGGGTGAGCATCAAGGTCACGTTCAGCGACCAGCTCGGCCCCGACGAGGCCATCATGAGCTTCCGCGAGATCGACGAGGAGAAGCGCCGCCAGATGCAGCAGCAGACGCTGCTGGAGAACGCGCTCAGCTCCGCCAAGCAGACGGCGCAGCGCAAGAACGACTTCTTCAGCAAGGTCTCGCACGACATGCGCACGCCGCTCAACGCCATCATCGGCCTCGCGGACCTGGCGAAACGGAACACCGACGACCCCGAGAAGACCGCGCACGACCTAGCCCGCATCGAGCAGTCGGGGCAGACGCTGCTCGCCCTTGTGAACGACGTGCTGGACATGTCGCGCATCGAGCAGGGCAAGGGCAGCATGCTCGACGTGGCGCCCATGGACCTGGCGAAGTGCGTGCGCGACGCCGTCTCGCAGTTCGAGGTGCAGGCGGCCGCCGAGGGCAAGGACCTGTCCGTCAACGTCGAGGTGGACAACCCGCACGTCATGGGCGACGCGTTCCGCCTGGGACAGGTGACAAGCAACCTCATCTCCAACGCCGTGAAGTACACCACGGAAGGCGGCACCATCGCCGTGGAGCTCAAAGAGGTCTCCGTCGGCACGAAGGTAAGCAAGTACCAGATCGTGGTGCGGGATTCGGGCATCGGCATGACCGAGGAGTTCCTGGACCACATCTTCGAGCCCTTCGCGCGCGAGACCACCTTCTCCCCCATCAAGGTGGTGGGCACAGGCTTGGGCATGCCCATCGTGAAGAGCCTCGTGCAGCAGATGAGCGGCGAGATTGCCGTGGAGAGCAAGCTGGGCGTGGGCAGCACGTTCACCGTGACGCTGCCGCTGCAGCCGGCCGAGGGCATGGAAGACCTTGAGGAGGCGCCGGAGGAAAGCACCGCTGGAAACGACTTCGACCTGACCGGCATGACGGTGCTCGTGGCAGAGGACAACGAGATCAACATGGAGATCGCCTGCGAGTACCTGGACATGATGGGCGCTGCCACCATCCAGGCATGGAACGGGCGCGAGGCGGTCGAAGCGTTCGCTGCCACCGACGTGGGCGCGGTCGACGCCGTGCTCATGGACATGCAGATGCCCGAGATGGACGGCTGCGAGGCCTGCGAGGCCATCCGCGCGCTCGACCGCTCGGACGCCCGCACCGTGCCTGTCATTGCCGTGACGGCCAACGCCTTCGCCGAGGACGTCTCGCGCACCACCGCCGCCGGCATGAACGGCCACGTCTCCAAGCCCATCGACTTCGCCGCCCTCATGCAGGCGCTGCAGGAGGTGTTGTGATGTGAAAAAGGGTCAGTCCCTTTTTCACATCCCGCAAGTCTTCAGAAGCGCCCTGATACCCCAGATGGGCATGAAAAGACCCCATGGATGGACTTCGGTCCGCCATGAGGTCTTTGCGTCATGGAAACAGTGGCTGTCCTTTTCTCATCCCACGGCTCGTTCGTACCGTCAGCGAGGGCTTTCGCGGTGCCGGAGATTGACGTGAAAGCCGGGCTCGGCTGGACTTCGGTCCGCCGAGCCCGGCTTGAGCGGCAAGAGTCGGTGCTGCGAAAGGCCGCAGCGTCGGCGCGTTGCGCTTGCT
>CASEJD010000021.1 GCA_949288145.1 uncultured Coriobacteriia bacterium | reverse complement strand
GGGGACGCTCGGCATGTCGCGCACGGCGCTCGCCCTGCTGTTTGCCGTGGCGCTGGCGGCAAGCTGCCTTGCGGTGGCGCCGCGCGCCTTTGCTGCGGAGGAGGACGCGCCCGGCGCCGGACAGGGCTCCCCTGCCGACAGCGCGCCCATCCCTGGGCAGGAATCCCCCGCCGACGATGCGCCCGCCCTCAACGAAGGCCCGCTCGTCGCCGAAGATCCCCAGAGCGCCTGCGGTTCTTCGAGCGCTTCGCCTGCGCTGTCGAGCGCCTCTCCTGAGCCTTCAAGCGCTGACGAGACGCCACTGGCAGAGAGCACTGCCGCGAGCGCCCGCAGCACGATCTTCTGGGGAAGCACCCGCACCGTGGTGCACGGCGACCCCGTCGTGGGCGGAACGGTCTCCGTGGACGCCATGATGGACCCGACGTACCCGGCGGACATCCAAGAGAACCTGCAGTTCAGATGGTGGTGCGCCGACGACAGGGACCTGGGCATCCTTTCCACCACGAACACGATCGTCGTCCCCGAGAGGCGCTGGGGCACGAGCTTGAGCTGTGGGTCAACGACACCACCCGTTACATCACGTCCACCTTGGTCGTCGACGTAGGCGTCGTCGGCCGCACGCTAACGGGCTCGGTGGCGCTTGAGGGAGATTGGGCCGTCGGCTCCACGATCACCGCGCAGACGAAACTGCCCGAGGGCGCCGAGCCAATCGTGACCTGGTTCGCGGGAACCGACCCCAACGCTCACGGAGAGGAGCTGGGCACGGGCGCGATCCTCGTGCTGCCGCCGGAGGTGCAGGGGCTCTCCGTCAGCGCCATTGTGGAGGACGCGAGCGGACTGTACTACGGCACGATCGAGGCCTTCGGCGCGACCGCCGTGCGCAGCGACGCCGCGGCGCCGTGGTTCGTCTCGTCGGAGATCGATCCGGACGGAACGGTGTGGGTGACGGTCGGACTGGACGAGTCCGCCGTCGGCAACGTGGACGCCATCGTGATCGAGCAGTGGAAGAACGGCGCGTGGAAGGAAAACACCTCGCGAAGACCCTCCTCGACCGCGCGGACGCTGAGAATCAACCTGTCCCTTGCGGACGACCTCCTCAATCCGGGCTACGCCACCTTGCGCGCGCACACCGAAGGCGCGTACGGCACATCCGGCCCGAGCGAGGAGCACACCGTCGTGGCGCAGATTGGCGCCACCGTGCCCTTGACCATGACGTGCGAGGTCTTCGCCGACGGAACGGCCCTGGCGGGGCCGCAGGAGCTGACCAATACTGGCGACCACGACCTGGACCTCCTCAGCGTGACCACCGTGCTCGACGGCGCCTTCGAAGACGCTGGCTACTGGACGGGCAAGGCGAACGGCGCGACGTTCTACATCGGCCCGTTCGACGGCACGTGCACGCTGCGTAACCCCCGGAACATCTCCCCGGGCGAGACCTTGGCCTTTTCGTGGAAGACGACCGGCCTTCGGTTCGAGGGCGCGTCACCCGGCACCGTGCCGGCGCACTACGGCACCATCTCGTTCAAAATCGCTCCCGGTGTGTAGGGTCGTGCGGCACATACCGTCTTGCAGCACGCCGCCCGTGGCGTGCGCGTCGTTACCGCGCTGCAGGCGCGGCGGCGTCGACTGCCGCGGCGTCGGGCGCGAACGAGCGCATGGCATCGATGGTGCGCTGGAACAGCTCGTCGAGCTCCCAGCCGCACAGCTCCGCGCCGCGGCGGATGACGTCGCGCGAGCAGCCTGCCGCGAAGCGCTTGTCCTTGAACTTCTTCTTCTTCAGCGACTTCACCTCGAAGTCCATAACGGACTTCGAGGGGCGCATGAGCACCGCCGCGCCAATCAGCCCCGTGAGCTCGTCCACGGCGAACAGGGCTTTCTCCATGAACAGCTCCGGCTCCGGACAGGCGGGGTTGAAGTCGCTCGTGTGCGACTGCACGGCATGGACGAGCTCTTCGGTGCCGCCCGCCGCGCGGATCATCTCGGCGCCCTTGATGGTGTGGTCCTCCATGGTGGGGAACTCTTCCCAGTCCACGTCGTGCAGCAGGCCCACGATGCCCCAGAACTCCTCGTTCTCAGGGTCGAACTCCCGCGCGAAATACCGCATGGTCCCTTCGACGGCCTCGCCGTGCTCGATGTGGAACGCCTCCTTGTTGTGCTCGCTCAAGAGCGCGAACGCCTCGTCTCGCGTCATGCCGGCTTCAAGCTTCGCCACGTCTCCTCCTTTAGTCTCCTTGCTCGCATGTCGATGCGCGCCCCGCTCTCCGCCAGGACCCAGGGTTTTACCGGTGCCCTGGAGGCGCGAAAACCACGAAGGCCGGCGGAACGTCCGTCCACCGGCCTTCGAGATACGCACCTGGTTCGGTGCCACGACGCCTTGCAGCGCCGGAACAGTGCGCCGGCGTATGCCAGCGCGCCGTCATTACATCATTCCGCCACCCTGGGCAGCAGCGGCGGCGGCCATGGCGGCCTCGCGCTCGGCCTTGTCCTTCGGAATCTCGTTGACCGTGGCCTCGGTGATGAGGATCAGGTTCGCGACGGAGGACGCGGACTGCAGAGCGGTGCGGGTGACCTTGACCGGGTCGTTGACGCCCATGGCGATCATGTTGCCCTGCTCGCCGTTGGCGAAGTTCAGGCCCTCGCCCTTCGGCATGTTCTTGACCTTCTCGATCACGACGGAGCCTTCGAAGCCAGCGTTGCGAGCGATCTCGCGCATCGGGGCCTCCAGGGCCTTGCGGACGATGGCCACGCCGACCTCTTCGTCCTTGTCGGCGCACTCGACGCCGTCCAGCGCGGGCAGCGCGTTGATGAGCGCGACACCGCCGCCAGCGACGATGCCCTCCTCGACGGCAGCGCGGGTGGCCTGCAGGGCGTCCTCGATGCGGGACTTCTTCTCCTTGAGCTCGGCCTCGGTGGCAGCGCCGACCTTCAGGACGGCAACGCCGCCGGAGAGCTTCGCCAGGCGCTCCTGCAGCTTCTCACGGTCGAAGTCGGAGTCGACGCGCTCGAGCTCGGCGCGGATGAGGGCGATGCGGTCGTCGATGGCCTTCTTGTCGCCGGAGCCGTCCACGATGAGGGCGCGGTCCTTCGTGACCTTGACGGTGCGGGCATGGCCCATCATCTCGAGCTTGGCATCGGCCATGGTCATGCCGAAGTCCTTGTCGATGACCTGCGCGCCGGTGACGGCGGCGATGTCCTCGAGGATGCGCTTGCGGCGGTCGCCGAAGCCCGGGGCCTTGATGGCGCAGCAGTTCAGGGTGCCGCGCAGCTTGTTCAGCAGGATGGTGGCCAGGGCCTCGCCGTCGACGTCCTCAGCGACGATGAACAGCGGGCGGCCGGACTTCATGATGGCCTCCAGCAGCGGGACCATCTCCTGGATGGAGCTGATCTTCATGTCGGTCAGCAGGATGTACGGGTCGGACATGACGCACTCCATGCGCTCCATGTCGGTGGCCATGTACGGGGAGATGTAGCCACGGTCGTACTGCATGCCCTCGACGATGTCGATGTCCAGGCCGAAGGTCTGGGAATCCTCGACGGAGATGGCGCCGTCCTTGCCGACAGCGTCCATGGCCTCGGCGATCTTGCCGCCGATCTCGGCGGAGCCGGCGGAGATGGTGCCAACGTTGGCGATCTGGTCCTTGTCGGAGACCGGGGTGGCGTCGGCCTTGATGGCCTCGACCACGGCGTCGACGGCCTTCTCGATGCCGCGGCGGATGCCCAGCGCGTCAGCGCCGGCGGTCACGTTGCGCAGGCCCTCGGAGACGATGGCGTCAGCGAGCAGCGTAGCGGTGGTGGTGCCGTCGCCCGCGACGTCGTTCGTCTTGACGGCGACCTCGCGAACGAGCTGAGCGCCCATGTTCTCCACCGGGTCGGAGAGCTCGATGTCTTTGGCCACGGTCACGCCGTCGTTGGTGACGAGCGGAGCGCCGTAGGTCTTCTCCAGGGCGACGTAGCGGCCCTTGGGGCCAAGCGTCACCTTGACGGCGTCAGAGAGCTTCTTGACGCCGGCAGCGAGGCCAGCGCGGGCATCGGCCTCGAACTTGATGTCCTTTGCCATGTTTCAAACCTCCAGTGTGTCTGTCGTGGTTCGTTCGTCCCGCCTGGGCGGGGAATCCGCACGCGCAGCGTGCGGCGGGTGTGCTTCGTGCAGCGATGCTTACGCGTAGACAGCGAAGATGTCGTCGGCGCGCATGATGAGCACGGTCTCGCCGTCGACCTCGATCTCGGTGCCGCTGAACTTGCCGTAGACAACGCGGTCGCCTTCCTTGACCGGCATCGGGACCATGTTGCCGTCCTTGTCGAGCTTGCCCTCGCCCACGGCCAGGACGGTGCCGCTCTGCGGCTTCTCCTTGGACTCGGTCGCGATGTAGAGGCCCGAGGACGTGGTCTCGCCAGCTTCGTCCTGCTTGATGATGACGCGATCGCCAACCGGCTTGAGGTTCATGTGCGATACCTTCCTTTCAGTCAGGTCCTTGTTCGCTCAATGCGCGATGTTCGGTGTTGTCAGCCCCGTCTCCGGGAGTGCTAGCACTCATCAAACCTGAGTGCTAACCAACGTTGCCCATACTAACACCTCCACTTTCCGATGCAAGCCTGATTGCGAAAAATACCGCGGCGTTACGTTCCTGTTGAGAAGCGTCCGCCGCGTCGGGCGCGCGCCTACCACCCGTAGTATGCTGGGCGAGCGAGCAGGGCACGAAGGGAAGGAGCCGGCATGGAACAACCCACCGCCATCGAAGTGCGCGGCGCGCGCGTGCACAACCTGAAGAACGTGAACGTGCGCGTGCCCCTGGGGCAGCTCGTGGGCGTGGCGGGCGTCTCAGGCTCGGGCAAAAGCTCGCTCGCGCTGGGCGTGCTCTACGCCGAAGGGTCGCGCCGCTACCTGGACGCGCTGTCCACCTACACGCGCCGCCGCATCTCGCAGGCGTCGCGCGCCACGGTGGACGAGGTGCTGCACGTGCCCGCCGCCCTGGCGCTGCGGCAGCGACCCGGCATCCCCGGCGTGCACTCCACCTTCGGCACCTCCACGGAGCTGCTGAACTACCTGCGTCTGCTGTTCTCCCGTGCAGGCAGCCACGTGTGCCCGAACGGGCATCGGGTGCCGCCTTCGCCCAACGTGGCGCTCGACCTTCCGATCGTGTGCCCAGAGTGCGGCGTGGAGTTCTTCGGCCCCGGCGCGGAAGACCTGGCATTCAACAGCGGCGGTGCCTGCACGACCTGCGGCGGCACGGGCGTCGTGCGCACGGTGAACGAGGCGGCCCTCGTGCCCGACGAATCCCTCTCCATCGACGACGGCGCGGTACTGCCGTGGGGCACCCTCATGTGGGACCTCATGAAGCAAGTGTGCGGCTCGTTCGGCGTGCGCACCGACGTGCCGTTCAGCCAGCTCACGCCTGAAGAGCGCGAGATCGTCTTCCACGGCCCGATGGAGAAGCGCCATATCCTGTACAAGGCAAAGAAAGGCGAATCGTTCGCCGAGATGGACTTCACCTACTATAGCGCCGTGAACACGGTCAAGAACGCGCTTGCAAAGGTCAAGGACGAGAAGGGCCTGGCGCGCGTGGCGAAGTACCTGACAGAAGACGTGTGCCCTGACTGCCACGGCACCCGCCTGTCCGCCGCGGCACGCTCCCCGCGCGTCGACGGCATGACGCTGGCCGACGCGACCGCGCTCGCCCTGGACGAACTGGCCGCGTGGGCGCCGACGGTCCCAAGCACGGTTCCGGCGGGCGAGGTGCGCGCGATGGCGGAGGCCATCGTCGCCGAGATGGCGGAACCGATCGCACGCCTACAGCAGCTGGGCCTGGGCTACCTTTCGCTCGACCGCGCCAGCTCCACCCTCTCCACCGGCGAGCGACAGCGCGTGCAGCTGGCGCGCGCCGTGCGCAACCGCACGACCGGCGTGCTCTACGTGCTGGACGAGCCGTCCATCGGCCTGCACCCCTCCAACGTGGAAGGCCTGCTGGGCGTCATGGACGACCTGCTGGCTGACGGCAACTCCGTCGTCGTGGTGGATCACGACGTGCGCGTGCTGCGCCATGCTGACCACGTCATCGAGATGGGGCCGAGCTCGGGCGCCGACGGCGGGCGCGTCATCGCGCAGGGCAGCGTGGCGGACGTGGCGCGCACGGCAGGCACGCGCATCGGCGGGTTCCTCTCAGGCGAGCGCACCGTCCGGACGCGCAAGCGTGCGGCTTCGGACGACGTGTTCGCGAACGGCGCCGTGCGCCTGGAAACGCTGCCCATCCACACGGTGAAGGCGCTTTCGGCGGAGATCCCGCGCGGGCGGCTCACGGCCGTGACCGGCGTGTCCGGCTCTGGCAAGACCACGCTCGTGCTGGAAAGCCTCGTGCCCGCCCTCAAGGCAGCGTGCGCCGGCGAGCCGTTGCCCGCGCACGTGTCATTCGTGGACGCGCCGGGCGTGCGCCGAGCGAACCTCATCGACGCCACGCCCATCGGCGCGAACGTGCGCTCCACCGTGGCCACCTACTCCGGCGTGCTGGACGACCTGCGCCGCGCCTACGCGAAGCTGCCAGAGTCTAAGGCGCGCGGCCTCAAAGCGGGCGCGTTCTCGTACAACACCGGCTCGCTGCGCTGCGCCGTGTGCGACGGCACGGGCCAGATCTCGCTCGACGTGCAGTTCCTGCCCGACGTGGACGTGCCCTGTCCCGCCTGCGGCGGCTCGCGCTACGGCGCCGGCGCGTTCGCCGTGGCGCTGCCCGTGCGCGAGGTGCCGGCAGGGGCAGGAGCGGGCGCGAGCGTGGGCGCAGTCTCGGACGCGGAGACGGATGCAGGCACGAGCGCTGGCACGGTCTTAGACGCGGAGGCGGGCGATTTCTGCCGCACGGACGCCGAGAAGCCCGCTCGCGATGCGGGCATGCGCGCGACCGACGCGCCCAGCGCTCTCGACGCCGCGGCAGCACCCACCGCAAGCCACCCGCATGCATGCCAGGACATCGACGCGCTGCCGCTGCCCGAGCTGCTGGCGCTCACCGTGGACGAGGCGCTCGAGCGCATCGAAGGGCTGCGCGCCGTCACGGCGAAACTGCAGACCCTGCACGACCTGGGGTTGGGCTACCTCACGCTTGGCGAGGCCACGCCGGCGCTCTCCGGCGGCGAGGCGCAGCGCCTAAAGCTAGCCAGCGAGCTCACGCGCGACCAAGCCGACGCGCTCTTCGTCTTCGACGAGCCCACCATCGGCCTGCACCCGCTCGACGTGGAGGTGCTGCTGGGCGTGCTGCAGCGCCTGGTGGACAACGGCGCCACCGTGGTGGTCATCGAGCACGACCTCGACATGATCGCGAACGCCGACTACGTGATCGACCTGGGCCCCGGCGGCGGCGAGGACGGCGGCCGCGTCGTCTGCTGCGGCACCCCCGAAGACGTGGCCGCCTGCGAAGCGAGCGCCACCGGCCGCTTCCTGCGCGAAGAGCTCGAGCGGTAGGCGCACGAAGCGCGGGTGCTCGCCTGCGGCAGGGCGGCTTGGGCGCTCAGGCTCGCCGTTCCGCTGTTCAGCCCCTGGCGAGCAGTCGCCAGGGGCTTCATGCGCTGCACTGCTTCATGCATTGGAATGCGCGCTTCGCGCGCTTTCAGGAATGGTGTTCAGACTCGCCTTCGACCCAAACCGCCCTGCCGCAGGCGAGCGCCCAAGCCGCCCCGCCGCGGATAGGCGCCCCCTACGCGTCCGCCCGGCCGGGCGTCACGAGGCCGTTCTCGTACGCCAGCACCACAAGCTGCGCGCGGTCGTGGGCGCCCAGCTTCGACATGATGCGCGCCACGTGCGTCTTCACGGTGGCGGGCGAGATGACCAGGCGCTCAGCGATGTCGTCGTTCGTGAGGCCGCGCGCCACCAGGCCGAGGATCTCGCGCTCGCGCTCCGTCAGCACCGAGAGCGACGCGCTCGCGCGGGCGCGGCGCGGGCGGGAGTTCACGAACGTCTCGATGAGCCGCCGCGTGATGGACGGCTGGATGAGCGCGTCGCCGCGCGCCACCGCGTCGATGGCGTCCACGATGTCATCGGGCTCGGCGTCCTTCAGCATGAAGCCGCTCGCGCCGGCCGAGAGCGCGTCATAGACGTATTCGTCGATGTCGAACGTGGTGAGGATGAGCACGCGCACGTTGGCGAGCGCCGGGTCGGCCGTGATTTCGGCGGTGGCGTCGATGCCGTTCTCCACGGGCATGCGGACGTCCATGAGCACCACGTCGGGCAACAGCTCGCGCGCCTTCGCCACGGCGTCGCGGCCGTCGCTGGCCTCCCCCACCACCTTCACGTGGTCGTAGGAGGAGAGCACCAGCCGAAAGCCGCTGCGCACAAGGTCCTGGTCGTCGGCCACCAGCACGCGCACCTCCGGGCGCGTGGACGCCGCCTCGTCGACCGCGCGCGCCGCCGCGGCGCTCTGCTCGCGCAGACGCTGCTGAATGGCGCGGAACTCGTCGTCGTAGAGGTCCGTCCCGCCGATGATGGGCTCCGTCATGACTCCCTGCCTTCCACCGGGATCTCAGCACGCACCACCGTGCCGCCGCCCGGACGATCTTCTGCCGAGAACGTGCCGTTGAGCAGGCTCGTTCGCTCCGCCATGCCCTGCAGGCCGTGGCCTTCGCCGCGCCGCGCCGCGTCGATGCCCACGCCGTCGTCCTCCACCGTGAGCCGCGCCAGCCCGTCTTCGGTCCGCAGGCGAATCGTGGCAGTGCTAGCCTTCGCGTGCCGCGCGATGTTCGTGGCCGCCTCGCGCGCGATGCCGAACAGCGCCACGTCGATGAACACCGGCACCGCCGCGCGGTCGTAGCCGACGGTGTCGAGCTCCGTCCGCACGCCCGCTTCCTCCAAGTAGCGGGCCAGATCGCCCAGGCGCTCGGTGCCTTGGGTGGGCGAGGTCTCGGCGCCGTCGTCGTCGCGCAGGACGCCGATCATGGAGCGGATCTCGTCGAGCGAGCCCTTCGCCGTGGCGCGGACGGTGGCGATGGCCTCCTTCGCGGCCTGCGGGTCGCGGTCGACCAGACGCTCGGCGGCGGCGGCCTGGATGCTCACGGCCGTGAGCGAGTGCGCCGTGATGTCGTGCAGCTCGCGCGCGATGCGCACGCGCTCTTCG
>CASEJD010000020.1 GCA_949288145.1 uncultured Coriobacteriia bacterium | reverse complement strand
CGCCTGCGCGAGCAGGGCGCGATACCGCGCAAGCAGCCCCATCACCGCGCGCTCCGCCTCCGCGAGCCCCGCGTCCGCCAACGCCGCGGACGACTCGAACAGCGCGCGCTCGAACTCCGCGAGGCCGCTGCCCTGCCGCACGATCGAGCCGAGCAGCCGCACCGTGCCCGCGCCGCTCGCAAGCTCGCCGGATTCAGCCGCTAGCGCCGCGAGCATGACGTCGCGCTCGACCGCCGACACGAGCGAGCGCCCGTCGCCGAACAGCCCCCACAGCTCCTCCGCCCACGCATCGAGCGCAAGGATGCGCGCACCGAACTGGCGTGCGTCGCGTTCGCGCGCGTACCGTTTGCGCGCTTCGGTGGCCTGGGCGTAAGTCGGCCACAGTTCGACAGGCTGGAACGTCCGCACGGCAATCCCTTCGATCGAGCTTTCACAACACGAACTATTGTACGCGAGCCATGGGGCGCGAACGCCCCATCCGCAAAACGAACGAAGGCGCTCGCCTGCCCCAAGCGACTGCATCTTCAGGGCTCAATAGCGCACCCCGGCATCGACGGCAGCCCAGTTTTGAAACTCGACCATGCCTGCAGAGCCAGACGGCTATCCTTCAGGGCCTAACCGTGCCCGAGTTCAAGGCGACCACTTTTCTAGGAACCTCACAGCGCCCGAGATCGGGGCGCCCGAGATCGAGGGCCTATCCCTCCAGGAACTCCACCGCGCCCGTAGCCACGTCGTAAATGCCGCCAACCACCTGCACGCCCTCTATGGCAGCAATCTGCCGGCACGTCTCCACTGCGCGCACGCCCGCTTCCACGTTGAGCGCGCACGCGGCATGCTCGTCACGCTCGCTTCCAATGGCGGCTTTGATGGGGTCGACGAACGCCGCGAGCGCCTCGTCGTCGCTGTCCGCGAGCGCCGCCGCCACCGCGCCGCAGCGCGTGTGCCCAAGCACCACGACAAGCCGTGCGCCCAGGTTGCGGACCGCGTAAACGACGCTGGCCAGTTGCGCCGGCCCCACGGAATTGCCCGCCACGCGCACCGTGAACAGCTCGCCCACGCCCGCCATGAACGCGTGCTCTGGCGCGGTGCGCGAGTCGGCGCACGCGATGATAGCGGCGTAGGGGCGCTGCCCGTTCTCGGCCGTCTCGCGACGACGTTCGGGCGAGACGTCTCCGCTGTTCGCCCGCGCGTCTACGTATGCGGCGTTGCCTGCTTTCAACCGCGCGAGCGCGTCCGCCGCGCTCATCGCCGGCTCGTTCGCGATGTCTGCCATGCCAAGTCCTTTCGTGTGTCCGCGCGAGATTGTAACGCAGCCCGCCGCGGCGCGGCATCCTTCGCGCGCATCTTGGCGCCATGTTCAAACCGCTGCCAAATCGAACGGAATGGCGCATTCGCTCCGGCCGTGCACGGAAAAGCGCCTTCATCTGCCAAATATGCTTCTATGGCACGCGCTCTTCGAAGATTATGGCCACTGCCGGAGCAGCGCGCACGCTTCCAACATTGCACAAATTAACGTGTTTCGCCGTTTTCCCAGCTCAAGGTTATTCTTGCTTCGTATTGTTTAGATAGGTGCGCAGAATATTTCCTTGTTCGCATCGCATGATGGCCAAAATGTTCGTTCACTGCGTGCCACAGAAGCATATTTGGCAGATGAACCGCGTTTTTGCTGCAAAGATTTCGAAAATGTGCCACGAAAGCCGATTTGGCAGAAGCCGAGCGAGCGAAAGGCGTGGCGGCGTGGTGGGCATGGCTGAGTTGCGGGCGTGGAGCGTAGCGAGCGTGGCGGCATGGCGGCATGGCGGCGCTGCGGGCGCAGTGGGCGTGGTGCGTAGCGAGCGCGGCGGAGTTGCGAGCGTGGCTGCGTAGCGAGCGTGGCGCCGCCGCAGGCACGCAACGCTCACCACAGCACGGCCTTCTGTACGAAAAAGGGCGAGGCCGGGTGGCCTCGCCCTGTGGTGCGCTCTGCGAAATCAGCGACCGTTCGCCTTCCGCTATTCGGCAGCGTAGACGTCCTTGAGCTTCTCGAGGTGCTTGTAGCGATCCATGGCGGCCTGCTCGTTGCGCTCGAACAGCTCGGCGGCACGCTCGGGGAACTCGCGCGTCAGGCGGCTGTAGCGGGCCTCGTTCATGAGGAACTCCTGGTAACCGCCCGCCGGCTCCTTGGAGTCGAGCGTGAACTTCTTGCCCTCCGGCGCGGCCGGGTTGAAGCGGAAGAGGTTCCAGTACCCGCAGTCCACGGCCTTCTTCATCTCTTCCTGGCAGTTGGCCATACCACCCTTGATGGAGTGCATCTCGCACGGCGAGTAGCCGATGATGAGCGACGGGCCGTGGTAAGCCTCGGCCTCGGCGATGGCCTTGATGGTCTGGGCCGGCTTGGCGCCCATGGCCACCTGTGCCACGTACACGTAGCCGTAGCTCATGGCAATCTCGGTCAGGCTCTTCTTCTTGATGTCCTTGCCGGCGGCGGCGAACTGCGCCACCTGGCCGATGTTGGACGCCTTGGAAGCCTGGCCGCCCGTGTTGGAGTAGACCTCGGTGTCGAAGACGAACACGTTCACGTCCTCGCCGGAGGCAAGCACGTGGTCCAGGCCGCCGTAACCGATGTCGTAGGCCCAGCCGTCACCGCCGAAGATCCAGACGGACTTCTTGGCCAGGTACTCCTGGTTCTCCAGGATGCCGGGCGCCAGCGGGCAACCGTCCGCCGCAGCAGCCTCGAGCGCCGGGATGAGCGCCTTGGTGGCCTCGGCGTTGGCTTCGCCGTCAGCGACCGTGTCGAGGTAGGCGGCGATGAGCTCGCCCGTCTCGGCCGGGGTCTTCTCGGACGCGGCCATCTCCTGCAGCTGGCCGATCAGGCGGTTGCGGACCGCCTCGTGGCCGAGCAGCATGCCCAGGCCGTGCTCGGCGTTGTCCTCGAACAGGGAGTTCGACCAAGCCGGGCCGCGGCCTTCCTTGTTGACCGTGTACGGCGAGGTGGCAGCCGGGTTGCCCCAGATGGAGGAGCAGCCCGTGGCGTTGGCGATGTACATGCGGTCGCCGAACAGCTGCGTGACGAGGCGCGCGTAAGACGTCTCGGCGCAGCCGGCGCAGGCGCCGGAGAACTCAAGCAGCGGCTGCTTGAACTGGCTGTCCTTGACGGTCTTGCCGCCCAGCTGCGGCTTGTCGGAGACGTGCGCGACGCAGTAGTCGAAGACCGGCTGCTGGTCGAGCTGGCTCTCGGCGTCCACCATGGTCAGGCAGCCCTGCGGGCACTGGCCGATGCAGACGGCACAGCCCATGCAGTCCAGCGGCGAGATGGCCAGCGTGTACTGCAGGCCAGCGGCGGCCTTGCCCTTCGCGGGCATGAGCTTCGTGCCCTCCGGAGCGGCAGCTGCCTCTTCGTCGGTGAGGGCGAACGGGCGGATGGTGGCGTGCGGGCAGACGAAGGCGCAGTTGTTGCACTGGATGCACTTCTCGGACTCCCACACCGGCACGGTCACCGCGACGCCGCGCTTCTCGTAGGCGGCGGCGCCCAGCTCGAACTGGCCGTCGACGTGATCCATGAACGCGGAGACCGGCAGGCTGTCGCCGTCCATGCGACCGACCGGCTCCATGATGCTCTGCACCATCTTGACGACCTCCGGACGGCCCTCAAGGGCGGCGTCGTTCGGCTCGTCCACGGCGTCGGCCCAGCTGGCCGGAACGTCGATCTGCACGAAGGCCGTGGCGCCCGCGTCGATGGCGCGGTGGTTCATGTCGACGATCTCCTGGCCCTTCTTCAGGTAGGACTTCGTGGCGGCGTCCTTCATGTAGCCGATGGCGTCCTCCTGCGGCAGCACGCCCGCCAGCGTGAAGAACGCGGACTGGAGGATGGTGTTCGTGCGCTTGCCCATGCCGATCTCGCGGGCAAGGTCGATGGCGTTGATGGTGTAGAGCTTGATGCCGTTCTTGGCGATGTAGCGCTTCGCCTCGGCGTTGAGGTGGTTCTCAAGCTCGGCGAAATCCCACTGGCAGTTGATCATGAACGTGCCGCCGGGCTTGACGTCGTTGACCATGCGGAAGCCCTTGGTGACGTAGGACGGGTTGTGGCAGGCCACGAAGTCCGCCTTGTTCACGTAGTAGGGGCTGCGGATGGGGCTGTCGCCGAAGCGCAGGTGGCTGATGGTCACGCCGCCGGTCTTCTTCGAGTCGTACTGGAAGTAGGCCTGAACGTACTTGTCGGTGTGGTCGCCGATGATCTTGATGGAGTTCTTGTTCGCGCCGACCGTGCCGTCGCCGCCGAGGCCCCAGAACTTGCACTCGATGGTGCCGGGAGCGGCGGTGTTCGGGCTGTCCGGATCCTCCGGCAGCGACAGGTTCGTGACGTCGTCGACGATGCCGACGGTGAACTCACGCTGCGGCTCGTCCTTCGCCAGCTCGGCGTAGATGGCGAACGCGGAGGACGGCGGGGTGTCCTTGGAGCCCAGGCCGTAGCGGCCGCCCACGACGACAAGGTCCGTGCGGCCGGCCTCTGCCAGCGCCGTCACGACGTCCTGGTACAGCGGCTCGCCGAGCGCGCCCGGCTCCTTCGTGCGGTCCATGACGGCGATCTTCTTGACCGTCTCGGGCAGCGCGGCCATGAACTTCTCGGTGACGAACGGACGGTACAGGCGGACCTTCACCAGGCCGACCTTCTCGCCGTTGGCGTTCAGGTAGTCGACGACCTCTTCCACGACGTCGCAGAAGGAGCCCATGCACACGATGACGCGGTCGGCGTCGGCGGCGCCGTAGTAGTTGAACAGCTCGTAGTTCGTGCCGAGCTTGGCGTTGACCTGGTGCATGTAGTCCTCCACCACGGCGGGCAGCGCGTCATAGACGCCGTTGCAGGCCTCACGGTGCTGGAAGAAGATGTCGCCGTTCTCATGCGAGCCACGGGCTGCCGGGCGCTCCGGGTTGAGCGCGTGCTCGCGGAAGGCGCGGACGGCGTCCATGTCGCAGAGCTCGGCCAGGTCGGCGTAATCCCAGACGGCGATCTTCTGAATCTCGTGCGAGGTGCGGAAGCCGTCAAAGAAGTTGATGAACGGGACGCGGCCCTTGATGGCAGCCAGGTGGGCGACGGCGGAAAGGTCCATGACCTCCTGGACGTTGCTTTCCGCCAGCATGGCGAAGCCGGTCTGGCGGCAGGCCATGACGTCGGAGTGGTCGCCGAAGATGGACAGCGCCTGGGTGGCGACGGTGCGCGCGCTCACGTGGAACACGCCCGGCAGCATCTCGGCCGCAATCTTGTACATGTTCGGGATCATGAGCAGCAGGCCCTGGGAGGCGGTGTAGGTGGTGGTCAGCGCTCCGGCTGCCAGCGAACCGTGGACCGCGCCAGCGGCGCCGCCCTCAGACTGCATCTCGCATACCTTCACCGTCGTGCCGAAGATGTTCTTCTTGCCCGCGGCGGCCCACTGGTCGACGAAGTCTGCCATGGGGCTCGACGGGGTGATCGGGTAGATGCCCGCCACCTCGGTGAACGCATAGGAGACGTACGCGGCGGCGTTGTTGCCGTCCATGGATTTGAATTCTCTCGTCATGTTCCTCCCCTTTGTCCGGGTGCCGTTCGGTCGAGATCCGTTCGTCTCACGTAACTTCTCCGACTATACCAGCGGGTTTTCCAAGGAGGCGGGTGCGAAGACGGCGGGACGGCGCGCGTCGGTAAATGGGCTGCCGCCTCTCCCTTCCTGCCGTTCGCGGCCGGCGAGCGGCAGTCGCGAGAGTCCCCACCTTCTGCCGCGTGGCCAAAACAGGCCGATGTCGGTGGCCAGGAGCCCGCATCAACGGGTGCACATCCGCATTCGCTCCCTGAAGCTCCGCGTTCATTCCCGCGCACGGTGCGTTCGAAAGCGTCAAGACACCGACATCGGCTTGTTTGTGCCATCCGTGATTCCGCGGCTCTTCTCGCGTGTGCGAACGACAGCGAAACGTCGGGGAGCGTGCAAAGCGCCCTTGAAATTTGAGCACATGCACAAAAGATGGGTTGTATGGGGTAAAAGTATAGTGTGCGCGCGAACTATATTAAGGGCGTTCAAACCACTGCCGTACGCCCGGCGTTACCTCGCGCTCACCGCTATCCAGCGACCGTTCGCCGTCAAAAAAGAACGCTCGCTGAGGGAGCCATATCAGACCGTTTACCGAAAATTTACATCGGTGCTACCGTACAAATTGGCTTTGCCGCAATGCGCATGCTGCAAGCACGAGACAATGCGGCATAGTTTGTCCACTCCGCAGGGAAGGCTCCCTGCGGTTCCTAGACATCAGGAGGGATCATGGAAGGACAGAAGATCGTTCTCAACCGTCGCGCCTTCGTCGCGGGCGGCGCCGTCGCCGCTGCTTCGCTCGGCCTGGGCCTCGCCGGTTGCGGTGGCGGCTCCACCGAGGAGACCGCCGCGTCCAGCTCCGCCGCCAGCTCCGAGGCTGGCTCCGAGGCTGCCGCTGGTTCCCTGACCGCCGCTGTTGGCTACCAGACCAACAATTACCACCCGTCCACCACGTCTTCCGCCCTGGCGCTCGGCGCCAACTGGCACGTGGTCGAGGGCCTGTACGAGCTGAACATGTCGACCTACGAGCCGCATGCCGCCCTGGCTGCCGGCGACCCGGTCGAGGTCTCCGAGACCGTCTACGAGGTCACGCTGCGCGAAGGCGCCAAGTTCTCTGACGGCACCGCCGTCACCGCTGCCGACGTCGTTTCCTCTTGGAAGCGCGCCACCGCCGAGGGCGGCCTGTACGTGCCGATGCTGTCCTGGATCGCCAACATGGAGGCCAAGGACGACACCACCGTCACCATCACCACCGCCTTCCCGTTCTCGCTGGTCAAGGAGCGCCTGTCGCTGATCAAGGTCGTCCCGACCGACGCCACCGACGAGGACCTCACCTCCAAGCCGGTCGGCACCGGCCCGTGGATGTACGAGTCCATCAGCGAGCAGCAGATCACCTTCGCTCCGAACCCGGAGTACAACGGTGACCACCCGGCCACCAACGAGTCCATGGTGTGGGACATCATCGTCGACGACACCGCTCGTTGCACCGCCATCCAGGAGGGCTCTGTCCTCTGCATGGAGAACGTCCCGGCCGACATGATCGACCAGATCGCCGCCGGCGGCGCTGCCACCGAGGACGTCCAGGGCTTCAACCTGCCGTTCCTCATGTTCAACACCAAGAAGGCTCCGTTCGATGACGCGCGCGTCCGCCAGGCGTTCTTCTACGCCATCAACGTGGACCAGCTCATCAGCAACGCCATGATGGACAAGGCCGTCGCTGCGAAGAGCTTCCTGCCGGAGACCCATGCGAACTACCACGAGGCCTCCACGGTGTACACCTACGACACCGCCAAGGCGACCGAGCTGCTGACCGAGGCTGGCGTCTCCAACCTGAGCATCACGCTCGACACCACCGACGCCAACTGGATCACCTCCCTGTCCCCGCAGATCAAGAACGACCTCGAGGCCACCGGCCTGGTCACCGTCGAGATCCGCGAGCAGGCTTCCAGCTCCCTGTACGCCAACCAGACCGACACCGACGACCCGCAGTTCGACGTCGTGCTCGCCCCGGGCGACCCGTCCGTCTTCGGCAACGACCCCGACCTGCTCATGAACTGGTGGTACGGTGACAACACCTGGACCCAGAAGCGCACCCAGTGGAAGGGCTCCGAGGCGTACGAGCAGCTCCAGACGCTCATGAACCAGGCCGTCCAGGCCACCGGCGACGAGCAGCAGGAGCTCTGGAACCAGTGCTTCGACCTGATCGCTCAGGAAGTGCCGCTGTACCCGCTGTTCCACCGCTCCGTGACGACCGCCTACTACGCCGACCAGCTCGACGGCTACGAGCCCATCGGCACCACCGGTCTGAACTTCGTCGGCGTGACCGCCAAGTAAGTCGGCGCTACCGCGAAGGAATAAGGGCTTTGCACAAAAAACATCGATTGTTTCATATATAATTGTTGTTGGTGCGAATTCCTTAATTTCGGTATAAACGACCTCGCATCGCCTTGCGGTGCGAGGTCGTTTTCTTTGCAGGATGGACAGAGACCTGTCCGAGACCATCACGAAAGGAGGCCAAGGTGAATAATCTGCTCCGGTTGATCGGCAACCGATTGATCGCCCTGCCCATCATGGTGCTGGGCGTCACCTTCCTCGTCTTCTTCCTGATGTCGTTCTCCCCCATCGACCCTGCCTATTCGGCACTCGGCGAGGGAGCGTCTCAGGAAGCGCTCAATGCCTACCGAGAGGCAAACGGCCTGAACGATCCGTGGATCGTCCAATACGGCAGCTTCCTGCTCGGCCTGTTCCAGGGCGACCTGGGCACGTACGGCGCGAACCAGTCCTCCGTCGCCGAGGCCGTGGGAACGGCGCTGCCCATCACGCTGCAGCTCACGTTCATCGGCCTGATCATCGCGGTGGTGCTCTCGGTCATCCTGGGCGTCGTCTCGGCTCTGTACCGCGATCGCTGGCCCGACCAGATCATCCGCGTCATCTCGATCATCTGCATCGCCACGCCGTCCTTCTGGCTCGCCGTGCTCTTGATCCTGCTGTTCTCTTCCACCCTGCATGTGCTGCCCGCCTCCGGCCCGCTGCCCGCGTTCGGCGAGAACCCGGTCGGCTACATCCGCCGTATGGCCATGCCCGCCTTCGCGCTGAGCCTGCCGGTCGTCGGCCAGCTGACCCGCGTCATCCGCACGGCCATGGTCGAGGAGCTTGACAAGGACTACGTCCGCACCGCCATCGGCGCCGGCATCCCGAAGGGCGTCGTCGTCGCGCGCAACGTGCTGCGCAACGCGCTCATCACGCCGGTCACCGTCCTGGGCCTTCGCATCGGCTACCTGATCGGCGGCGCCGTCGTCATCGAGGTCATCTTCAACCTGCCGGGCATGGGCATGACCATCCTGCAGGGCGTGCAGCAGAACTACCCGACGCTCGTCCAGGGCGTTTCGCTGGTCGTCGCCCTGACGTTCATCATCATCAACATCGTGGTCGACATGCTCTACATCCTCATCAATCCTCGAATTAGGACGGTGTAAGCATGATGGCTTTGCGTAAGAACCTCACCAACAAGATGGAGTCGAACCCCGGCCGCGTGCGCTTCCGCCGTTGGAAGGCCATGACCGTCGGCTCCCGCATCTCCTTCATCGTGCTGCTGCTCGTGGTGCTCGTCGCGATCTTCGCGCAGTTCATCGCGCCGCACGACCCGTACGAGATCTTCACGGCGCGCCAGGCGCCCAACGGCGAGTTCCTGTTCGGCACCGACGACAAGGGCCGCGACATCCTCTCCCGTATGATGTACGGCGCTCGCTACTCGCTCGTCATCGGCCTTGGCGCCACGGCGTTCGCGCTCGTCGCGGGCTCCATCTTCGGCTCCATCGCGGCCGTCGCGCGCAAGGGTGTCTCCGAGGTCATCATGCGCTGCATGGACGTCGTCATGTCCTTCCCGGGCATCGCCCTCGCAGCCGTGTTCGTGACCGTGTTCGGCAGCAACCTGCCCTCGCTCGTGTTCGCCATCGGCTTCCTGTACATTCCGCAGATCACGCGCGTCGTGCGCGCGAACGTCGTGAGCGAGTACGGCAAGGACTACGTCCGCGCCGTCATCGTCTCCGGCGCCCGCGCCCCGTGGATCCTCATCAAGCACGTCGTGCGCAACTGCATCGCGCCGGTCATGGTCTTCACCATCGTCCTCGTGGCTGACGCCATCGTCTTCGAGGCGTCCCTGTCGTTCATCTCCGCCGGCATCCAGGAGCCCACGCCCACGTGGGGCAACATCCTCTCCGACGCCCGCGGCGGCGTTCTGGCCGGCCGTTGGTGGCAGGCACTCTTCCCGGGCCTGGCCATCATGATCACGGTTCTGTGCCTGAACATCCTCTCCGAGGGCATGACCGACGCCATGGCCGCTGCGCCGAAGGCCCCCATCCAGGCCTCCGACTCCGCGCTGTCCACCAAGCGCGAGGCCGACGCCCTGGTCGCCGACCCGAAGAAGGCCTACGCCCTGCAGGCCGAGTCCCTGGAGAAGCGCCTCGCCGCCCTGCGCGAGGTGGAGCTCAAGCGCACCGACCGCTTCCTGGCCGACACCTCCGTGCCGCCTATCCTTGAGGTCAAGGACCTGGCCATCCAGTTCCCGCGCCACGGCGATGTGGACGTTATCGACCACATCAGCTTCGTGGTGCGCCCGGGCCAGACCATGGGCCTTGTGGGCGAGTCCGGCTGCGGCAAGTCCATCACGTCCCTGACCATCATGGGCCTGCTCGACCCGAAGGCGAAGATCCCCTCGGGCCAGGTGCTCTACAAGGGCCAGGACCTGCTCAAGATGACGGATAAGCAGCGCAACGAGCTGCGCGGCAAGGAGATTGCCATGGTCTACCAGGACGCGCTCTCCTCGCTCAACCCGTCCATGCTCATCAAGGCGCAGATGAAGCAGCTCACCAAGCGCGGCGGCACCCGCTCTGCCGAGGAGCTGCTCGAGCTCGTCGGCCTCGACCCGAAGCGTACGCTTGACTCCTACCCGCACGAGCTCTCCGGCGGCCAGCGCCAGCGCGTGCTCATCGCTATGGCGCTCACCCGCGACCCGAAGCTCGTCATCTGCGACGAGCCCACGACCGCCCTTGACGTGACCGTCCAGAAGCAGGTCATCAAGCTCTTGAACCGCCTGCAGGAGGAACTGGGCTTCGCCATGGTGTTCGTGAGCCACGACCTGGCCCTCGTCGCCGAGGTCGCGAACTCCATCACCGTCATGTACGCTGGCCAGGTGGTCGAGCAGGGTCCGGTGCGCGACATCATGACCGAGCCGGTGCACGAGTACACCCGCGGTCTGCTGGGCTCCGTGCTCTCCATCGAGTCCGGCTCCGGCCGCCTGCACCAGGTCCCCGGCTCCGTCCCGAGCCCGAAGGACTTCCCGAAGGGCGACCGCTTCGCGCCGCGCTCCAGCCACCCCGACGTCCACTCCGACGTCCACCCGGTCATCAAGCGCTACCGCGACACCGACCACTACTTCGCCGAGCTCCCCAACGCGGAGCTGCAACGTCTGGGCCTTACGCCCATTGAAGGAGGTGTGGAGCTGTAATGGCTGAAGAAACGAAGGCTCCCCAGCCCATCATCTTCTTGGACGACGTCCACGTCGTGTTCAAGACCCGTACGGGCTCCATCCTGCACCCGAACAAGGTGCACGCCGTCCAGGGCGTCACGCTCAAGCTCATGCCGGGCGAGACCATCGGCATCGTCGGCGAGTCCGGCTGCGGCAAGTCCACCACGGCCAACGTCATCTGCGGCCTGCAGGCCCCGACGTCCGGCAAGGTGTACTTCAAGGGCATCGACGTCACGAAGCGTTCCGCGAACCAGCGCCGCACCATCGGCCGCGTGATCTCGGTCGTCTTCCAGGACCCGGCCACGGCGCTCAACGCCCGCATGTCCGTCCATGACCAGCTGCTCGACCCGCTGAACGTGCACAAGATCGGCACGCCGCAAGAGCGCGAAGCCCGCGCCCTCGAGCTCATCGAGATGGTCGGCCTGCCGAAGTCGGTGCTCGACGCCCTGCCGGGCCAGCTCTCCGGCGGCCAGCGCCAGCGTGTCGCCATCGCGCGCGCCCTGTCGCTCAAGCCCGACGCCATCGTCGCGGACGAGCCCACCTCGGCCCTCGACGTGTCCGTCCGCGCGCAAATCCTGAACCTGCTCACGGACCTCAAGAAGGACCTCGGCCTGTCCATGGTGTTCATCAGCCACGACATCCAGACCGTGCGCTACATCTCCGACCGCATCATGGTCATGAACGGCGGCAAGTGCGTCGAGACCGGCCCTGCGCAGGACGTGTTCAACAACCCGCGCGACGCCTACACGCGCAAGCTGCTCGGCGCCGCCCCGTCCCTGCTCCATCCGGATTTGGGCCAGGCGAAGTAAGCGCCCCGCACGCTGCACCGCGCAAGCGCATCGAAGGGAGGCACGAAGGTTCGTGCCTCCCTTTTTTCGTGCATGGGGGCCTTTTCGCCAACCCCGCCGCTCGCGTCACGAAAACCGCCTTGTGTGGACGCGTATGAAGTCTGAGAAGGGTCGAACCGAAGGGAAACTGCGGCATAACGGGTTCACGGGCTTCATTTCTTCGCTCGCGCACGTGGCATCGCACGTTTCACGAGGTCGCATCTGCGAAAGCAACAAAATCTCCCTCTGCCGTAAGCAAGCGGCACTACACATGATTCTCAATTGCCTCATCCGTCCACAAAACCGCTTTCTCCTGACGCACAGCGCGAAAAGGCCGCGCCATCGATGACGGCGCGGCCTTCAGGAGGGGTTCGTTACGCGAAGCCTAGCAGGCTCCAAATCAGACCGTCCGAAAACGAGCGGTCAACGTTGTGACACAGGACGAAAACCGTCCGATGGCTCTACAGAATGCTCGCAGCGTAGAAGCAGTAGCGAGCGAGCGCCACGGCCAGGATCATGACCACAGCGGCGGCAGCTGCAGTCGCCATGGGCGAAAACTTGCCCTTCGCACCTGCGAATGAGATCGCAGCGCCAATGATGGACAGCACCGCAGCGACGCCGAACAGCATCGCGTCGTGCCCAAGGCCGCTAAAGCTCGTGAACTCGACGATCGAAACGACCGCGAAGATAACATCGAGCGCGACCGCCAGATACGCGAACGCCGGCTTCGTGCACAGGCTGGGAGCGAACACGGACGCCAGAGCAGCGCCCATAGCAAGATCACCCACCAGGTACAGCGGCCACGTGACGACGTTCGTCCACGCCTCCACACCGTAGCCGGTGAAGTACGCATTGCCCATGACGACGACCAGGCCAGCCGCCGCGATGGCCTCGATGACCCGAACGACGCGTGGGCAGGAACCTTTCACGAAACACAACACCACATCGACCACCAACAGCGCGCCGAACGCGATAGACCAGTACGCCTCCTGAGAAATCATGGACGAAGGGTTCGACAGGGCGTTCAGGAACATCAGGGGACGGCCCAGGTGACCGAGGCACCCCAGAAGCCCCACGCCCAGCAGCACAAGACACGCGAGCGGGAGCATCCAAGAATGCTTCTCCTCTTCCTTCGTGAAGAACACCGCGCTCACAACGGAAGCACCGGCGGCAAGGCCCGCCAGCGTCGTGAACACGAACAAGGGGAATTCAGAAATCATGTTGATCATCCTTGCCTGACATCGCGGCAGCGCTGCACGCCACCGCGGGATTCGATCATTGCATCGTGCGGCAGTGCAGCTCGCTACCGCACGGTTTGCTCAGCGCGCGACGCCAGCGCGCCGTCATGCAGCCACCGACACGAGTTCGTTGTCCTCGATGCCCCGCAGGCGCAACGCTGCGAGCTTTCGCGTTTCCGCAACGAGCTGCTCGCAGGCTGCAGACTCCTCGGCGTCATATGCGCGCGCAGCATCAACCAGCGCGCGCTCCGCGACATCTTCGCCCGAAGCACCCACGCCTGCTAACCCCTCGGCCCAGAACGCCGACTCACCCAGGAACGTGGCGTCCACGGCGACAAAATCGGCGAACGCCTCAATCATCTGCGGGTAGAGCACCGCGGTCTTTGAGCGGCGCGCGAAGCGAGCGTACTCGGACAGCCATCCGAGCAGGTGTCCGCGCACGAAGGACTCTTGCTCGCGCTGCACGGCAGCCAATGCGGCGAGATCGCCGACCGACAACGCCTCGCGCGCCTCCCCCGCCAACCGCGACAAGAACGCGCACATAAGGGACACATGGTCATCGGGCACGCGCAGCAGCTTGCGCGGCTGCAGCCCATGCGCTTCGTAGGCACGGCGAACTGCAAGCGTGCTTTCCTGACAGACTGACGCCTGCTTGCTCACATACGGAGACTCCCACGGATACGCCACGAGTTCGGCAGGGCCGATGAACAAGCGCGTGTACTCATCGCATGCCGCATCGAGCAGCTCGCCCGAAGCCCGGTCACGCAGGCTCGCGAGGAACCCCGCAGCGGAAGCGAGCGCCTCGCTCCCCTCTGCATACGCGCCGAGAGCCGCCTCGGTCGCATCGCCGGTCAGCGCCTCCAATAGTTCACAAGAGGGAACGCCGCCGAACAGCTTATGGAACAGCGTGTAGAGGTACTCGCGGCACGCGAGCAGCGACGCCACGTCCATGGCTTCCGCAGTCCGCTCGGGCGTGCTTGCGCCGGTGATAGCAACCATGGTTACAGCACCACCTCGGTGAACTCCTCGCGCTGCGCGGCAGCAGGAACTTTCAGCAGCAAGTTCGGGTTCGTGATGCCCGTCTCGGGCAGCGCGGGGATCTCGCTCACCAGCTCGCCTTCGTGCGCGGCGCGCAGTTCGTCGATATCGCCGAACTCGATGGCGCGCATGGGGCATGCGTCCACGCACACCGGGTTCATGCCCGCTTCGCGCAACGGCGCGCACGTGTCGCACTTCACGATGCATTTCGCGTCCTCGTCATACTGCGGAGCGCCGTACGGGCACACAATCATGCAGTTGCGGCAGACCACGCACCGGGAGTCGTCATGCTGCACGGTGCCATCCTCTGCCTTGTGCATGGCGCCCGTCGGGCAACCCGCAACGCATGCCGGGTTCTCGCAGTGGTTGCAGGAAACGACCGTGTGGAACAAGCCCACCTCCGGGTACATTCCGCACTCGTACGTCGTAACGCGTCGCGGACGCGGGCCGACGCTCTGCAGGTCGTGGCGGTCTTTGCAGGCGACCTGGCAGGTGTGGCACCCAATGCAGCGGGTCAGGTCAACATAGAATCCAAGGCTCATAGGTTATGCCTCCTGCTCTTCGATCTCGGGAACGTGATAAGCGGGGGTATCCGGGTCGTCCACGCCAGCAGCGAAGAACGGCGGGCGCTCGTAGTCCTCCACCAACGGCTCGCCGTCGTACTTCTCAATCTGGATGAGCAGGCTGTTGTAGCCGTCCACCTGCGGGAAGTAATTGGATTGCTGGCCATCGGAGAGCATCTGCTCGGAGCCACCGCGGTCGATGATGTCATCCGGATCGGACTCGTCGAACACGGAGTGCACGCCATGCGGGATTGCCACCGTGCCTGGCATCATGCTCTGCAGCGGCTGGGCCTTGCGCAGCATCTTGCCGAAAGAGTTGAAGCACATGACGGTGTCGCCCGCCTTGATGCCGCGCTCTTCGGCGTCCTGCACGCTCATGAACACCGGATTACGGAAGGCTTCCTGGGTCCACGCCATGTTGTCGTAGCAGGTGTGCGCGCGGCGCATGTAGTGCGGGGTGTACGCCTGCAGCGGATAGTCGCCCTTGACCTTGTTCTCCCAGTCGGAGAACGTCTCCTGGTAGCCACGGTACGGCACGAAGTAGTTCGCGTACGGTTTGATGGGCTCAGGGTTGATGCCGATGCGGTTCACATTGTCGGCCTTGAACTGACAGTAGATCTCAAGCTTGCCGGACAGCGACGGGCGCGGCCACGCCGGGTCGGAGACCACGACTTCGCCGTTCGGTCCGATACCCAGCTTGTCGTCGCGGTAGCCCACATAGTTGCGCCGGTCCTCGGGAGAACGCTGGCAGACGTAGGATCCGTCGGCAATGAACTGGTCGAAAGACACCTTGCCCTGCTGCTCCGGGAAGCTCGCATGGTATTTCTCGTTATCCTCCGCAGTCCAGGTGATGACCGGGTCCCACGAGCTCAAGTCCTCGGACAGCTCGCGCATGCCCAGGAAGTAGCCAAGCCACTGGTCGTGGTTGCTCTTCGGGTACGCCAGATCCGGGTCGACGCCCATGCGCTCCATAATCTCACGGCAGATGGCCTTCTCCTCGCGCGCTTCGTACATGGGCTTGATAAGCGGCTTCCAGGCCAGCAACGCGTCCTTGCGCTGCTTCTGGCCGTTGCCGTCGCCGAACGGGCTCGGCCAGCACAGCTCGCCCCAACGTTCGTCATCATTGCCTTCCCAATGAGTCGCGACGGGCAGGATGATGTCAGCGAACGAGGCGGTCAGGGAGTACTTGATCTCCAAGGAGATGCAGGTGTCCGCCTGACGCATGACCTTGATGGCAGTGGACAGGTTGCCGCGCGTCTGCATGAAGTTGCTGCACGTGGCAAAGAGCAGGCGCGGGTTCACCGGCATCTCGCGCGCTTCGTGGTAGGTCGGCGTGTTGGCGCGCAGTTTCGTGGAGGTCGCGGCGGCAGCGCCGTTCGGCGCGACCCCGCCGGCGGCTGCCGTGCCGGAGTCTCCCAGGTACTGCGCGACCGCGTCGGGAGAGCCGGCGTCGTAGGCGCCTTCGGACGTTGAGACGTACGTCCCTTCCGCCAAGGAGCTCCACCAGGAGTTGCCCTCGATGCAGCGGTTCGGACCCGTGACCGCAGGGGCTGCAATCAGGTTGTCTGTGTATGCGTAATCCCCGCCGGCATGCTGGATGAGGCGGTAGCCGGAATCGCCAGCGTCCCACGTGTAGATGGCGGCGGAGCCATGGCCGGACTTGCCGAAGTGACCGCCCAGCGCGGACACGGTCATGTACGCCTGCGAAAGGTTCTCTGCCCCCAGGTAACGGGAGGCGGCGTAGCTGTGCAAGAAGATGTCCTTGTTGTTCTTGCCCGCCATCTCCGCGTACCACGTGATATCCTCGACCGGCGTGCCGCAGATTTCCGTCGCCCACTCCGGCGTCTTCGGAATGCCGTCGTACTCGCCCAGCAGGTAATCGCGGAAGTTCTCGTCCGTGGTCGCTTCGGCAGGCATGGTCTCGGGCGTGAAGCCCACCGTGCGCTCGTTCACGAAATCCCAGTCGATGATATCGCCGCGCTCTTCGTCGAGGCGGACCATCTCGTAGGCGACCGCAAGCAGGAACGCGGTGTCCGTGCCCGGACGAACGCGAATCCAGCGTGCGTCCAGCTGGGCAGCCGTGACGTTGAAGCTGGGACCCACGTAGACGAAGTTCACGCCCGCTTCCTTGGCGTGGTTGAGCCACTGCATAGCAGTGTGCTGAGCCCACGCAGGATTGCAGCCGTACAGGACGATGTTGTCGGCGTTGGGCAGGTCGTACTTGTCAGGCGCCATCATGATGTCCGGGTGATCGCCGTTGGAGAACATGCCCAAAGCCTCGGTCTGGAACGCCCAGCAGCCGAACGACTCGACCTCAGTGTTGTAGACCGCGCCACCGATGAACGGGAACATGGCGGAAGCCGGCGCCCAGCGCCAGCCATTCACGACCACGCCGTCTTGGCCGTACTCGGCATACACGCGCTTGAGCTCGTCGGTCACGTACGTGAGCGCCTCGTCCCAGCTGATGCGCTCCCACTCGTCCTTGCCGCGGAGTTCGCCATGGGCGTTCTCGCCACCGCCCGGCTGCCAGCTCTTGCGCTTCATGGGGTACTTGATACGGTCGGCGTTGTAGACCTGCTGGCGCAGCGAGCGTCCGCGCAGGCAGCTGCGCTGCTGCGGTTGGTCGAAGCTGTCCTCGTGCGCGTCGTCAGACTTCTGGCGGATGACCACGCCGTCGACCACGTAGCCGCGGTTCATGCACATCTGGTTGCAGTTCTGATGGCAGTGGATGGGCAGCCATTCGCCGCGCTCTTCCAGGATGGCGTTATCGGACGCCACGGCGGACGCAGCCTGCTCCTCGTCAGCGAACGCTCCGCTGGCAAGCCCCAGCGCAGCAGTCGCGGCAGCCGCGCCCGCGCTGGCCCGCAGGAAGCTTCGGCGGCTCACGCTGTGGTGAAGGATTCCCATGCTCTCTCCCCTCTCGTCTTGCATGAGGCCCTGCTTGCCGGACCTCGATTTCGTCTTCATTCTGTGCGCGCGAAGAGGGGAAAGCTAATGCTTATATCGAGTTTCTTGCTATGCCTCAGAGGCATGCGAAAGAACGGCGCTGGCGAGATGTTATAGCGATGCCTCCAAGTTACCCAGAACACCGCCGGGTTGCTGCCAGGGCGCGGAAGCTTATCGATATCTGCCCTGCACGCCAAGCAAACGCCTCCGAGGGATTTGGGTCACCGCTCGCCGATAGACACCTCGCCTGTGCATTCTTCCCGCAAGCACTGCAAAAACGCCTCTGCGGCGTTCGAAAGGTGCCGGTGCTTCTTCCAGACGACAGCCGAGTCGGAGTACACCGGAGGATCAATCGGTCGAAAGCACAGCGCGCCATCTTCGGGCAAGCGAATGAGCCGGTCGTAGCAGAACATCACACCCATGCCCTCTTCGACGGCAATAGCCGCGTTCAGGCCCAGGTTGTACGTGAGGACCACATCAAGACGGTCGTGCAGCTCGCCCGCCCATTCGCGCATCTTGCCCGACTTCATGCCCTGCCTTGATCCGATGACCGTCCTTCCTGCCGCATTCTCTGGGCGCACTGACACGCGCTCCGCCAGCGGATCGTCTTTGCGCATCAGCACGCCCCACCGGTCACTCTCGGGCAAGCTGAGCGACAGGCGATCCGGGTGCGGCAGGGGCTCGAACTCGACCAAGAAGTCTAAAAGCCCATCGTTGAACCGGTCCTCCAGGTCAATGCTCGTGCCACTGAACAAGTGGAAGCGCACACCTGGATGCTCGTCCCGGCACCGTTTCGCCGCCCGAAAGACCGTGCGCATGACCTCGGACTCTCCGCACCCGATGAACACGCTACCGCCCACCGCGCGGTCCGGCTGGGCAAGGTCGGCCGTCGCCTTGTCGGCCAGGGCGACGATGCTCGTCGCGTAGTCGCGCAAGCGGACGCCCTCCACGGTCAGACGGATTCGCTTGCTACCGCGCTCGAACAGCGTCGTGCCGAACTCTTTCTCCAAGTCAGCAAGCTGGCGCGAAAGCGTGGGCTGCGTCACGTGCAGCTCCTTCGCCGCCCCTGAAATGGTTCCCGCGTGCGCGAGTGCGAGGAAATAACGCAACGTTCGTAACTCCATGCTTGCCCCTTCCCTACGCCGTGCACCTCATGCGCCACAGTACGAACAGCACGCCGGCTGCCAAGAACGCTGCGGCGCCGAATACGGCTGCGCGCGTTCCCGCCACCGTGATGAACACGCCGCACAGCGAGGTGCCGAGCGTGGTTCCCAGGTTCGCTGCCGTCAGGTACAGGCCGTTGCTGAAGTCCGCAGCCTCGGGCGCCGCGCGCGAGACCATGAACTGGTTCGCGTTGTTCGCAATGCCCGCGATTACGCCCAGGACCAGCGTCAACGCTGCCGTGGGGAGGCTCAACTGCCCCACCGCAAACAGCGCGAGGTACAGCACGATGAGCACGAGCGGCATGGTCACGAGCGTCGTCTTCGGCCGCGCGCCCAACGCATGACCGGAGATTACGTTACCCACGATATTCGCGCCGCCGTACGCCAAAAGCGCGATGCTCACCCACGCCGCGCTCATGTGGGAGACCACGCCGAAGAAATCCGCCATGAAGCTGTAGAAGCCAAACATGGCGCCGTTGATGGCAGCCGTTGCCAAAAGCGACGCCCACAGCACCGGCTTCTTCAGGATGCGCAGCTGGCTGCCGTACGTCATGCGCTCAGAGACCGGCATGGTCGGGACGAAGAGCGCGGTCGCCACGAACACCGCCACGGTCACCACGGCGAAGAACGCCAATGCCGCCTCTAGCATGACCGTGCTTGCCAGGTAGCTGGCCACGGGCACGCCCAGCACCATGCCGGCAGACACGCCCACGAACACGCGCGAGGAGTTCTTCGCGCGCTCAGCCTCCGTCTCACCCGTCTGCCCACCCAAGGCCAGCGCCATGGACACGTACAGCGGATGGAACGCCGCCGGAGCCACGCGCGCCGCCAGCAGCACTTCGAACGTGGGCGCGAATATGGCGGCCACGTTGCACACCGAGAACACGCCGAGCGAGAGCAGCATGACGTGCTTGCGATTCATTTTCGAGAACAGCAGCGGCATGGTCGGTCCAGCAATGGCCACGATGAGCGCGAACCCGCTCACCAGCAAGCCTGCGTCGGGCACGCTCACGCCGAACCGCTCGGACACCTGCGGGATGATGCCCACCACGCCCATCTCGGTATTCAGGATGCCGAACACGCCGACGGCCAGGATGAATATCAGCAGCTTGCTTGAGCCTTTCGCCATTATTACGTTCCCCTTTCCAAAAGAGAAGGGCCGCACCCAAAGCACTCGTCCAAGAACCAGAGCAGGCAAACAGAAGCGCAGTTCGCACAGAGACGGATCAGGCGGGTTTTCTACACCAGCGAGAACGTCACGTCCGCGGCACCTTCGCCCAAGAACGCACGCATCTGGTCTGCCGTGGCGCCTTCCACGTGCGCCAGTTTGGTGAAACTCCAAGAATTCGTGCCGTAGTACACGGTAATCTGGTCTCCCTGGTAGAGAATCACGTCGCCCGGACCCACGCTAATCTGCGCGTCACTGCGCGGCAGGCTCTGCGGCAACTGCCCCACCTTCTCCATGCTCGCGTAGTCGTCCATTTCTACAGTGAGCGGGCCTTCCGCCAGCAGGTCGGCAAACGCCCGCGCGGATGCATTGTCCTCGAGCGTGGCCGAAAGTGTTTGCCCGTCCACTTCCAACTGCAATTCGGTTGCTGTCATGGCATCTCCTTGGCTCTCCGCTTCGGACGCTTCCGATGCGGATTCGGCGGAGGGCGTCGGAGCAGGCCCGCCTGCCGAATTCGCTTGGCCGGCGGTGGACTCTTGCGCTGCGCTGTCAGCAGGCTCCGCCGCGGATTCAGCCTGTGCCGACTCCGTCGGCTGCCCCTCGTGCACGGCAGGCCCGCCAGCAGGCGCGCAGCCGAACGCCGCCAGCGCCCCCGCCAGCGCAAGAGCGCAGGCTATTGAACTTGCGCGACCTCTCATCTTCCCTCCCTACAACGACGCGCCGAAATCGCGCAGCATCTTTGCCATGCCGGGCGATGTGGCCTCGGGCGTGGTGGCCTCGAAGATGCCAAGATCCTGCGCACCGAACCATTCCACCAGGTAATGCTTGTAGATGCCTTCTGCCTGCTCGTACACGCCGTGCGCGCCCGAGCACAACAGGAGGGCCATCTTGGTGCAGTGCTTCGGCTTCAGGCCAGCGTAGGTGCGATTGAGGACCGTGTGTATCTGGCCCGAGAACGAGCCGTAGTACACCGGGCTTGCGACGACGATCATGTCGGCGGCATCCCACAGCGGGTATACCCTGTCCATGTCGTCACGTTGAACGCAGGTGCCATCTCCCGCACCGTGGCAGTATTCGCACCCACGGCACCCCCGTACATTCAAGCGCGCCACGTTCACCGTCACCACTTGATGCCCCGCATTGCGAGCGCCGGCGCAGAACGCCTCGACCATGGCAGCCGTGCCGCCTTCAGCACGGTAACTGCCATTCAGGACTAGGATGTTCACTGCTACCCTCCCTATTTCGCTTTCTCCACCAGCAGCTCATAGGATCCGGAAAGACCGTGTAGCACCTCGAGCGGGCAGGTCACCTGTCCCATGTTCACTTGGTCGCCGTAGCGGTGGGAGCCCTCCTCGCCATCGAACAGCACGGCAAACCAGCCGCCACCGGGGTTGTAATTGATGCTGCCGTTCTTCCAGCCGTGCTGCACCTGCTCTGCCCGATAGGGCAACTTGAAGGGCATTTGCCCGCAAAAGTCGACGCCCGTCCCTGACACGCGAATGCGACAGGGCAGCTCACGGGCGAATGCGCGGGCGGTCTCAGTATCATTGAGCACGCCAGAAACTGGAGTGTCACCGAAATGCAGGGTGATAGAAATCTCGCTCATGGATGGCTCCTTGCTTTGGGTGCGGACTCTCCTTCCATTGTCGTGGCCTGCCTTGCTTAGTACAATTACTTATATCTAATACTCGATTATGCTCATTACGCATACTTAGGAGTTCACCATGGACATCCGCGTTCTCCGCTATTTCCTGGCCATCTGCCGAGAAGGGAACATGTCGCGCGCCGCACAGGCGCTCCACGTGACGCAGCCCACACTCTCCCGCCAGATGGCGGACCTTGAGCGCGAACTGGGCTGCGAGCTGCTCGTCCGCGGCAACCGCGCCGTCACGCCCACCGAGAAGGGCCTCTACCTGCGGCGTCGCGCCGAGGAGATCGTGGCCCTGGCAGACCAAACCACTTCCGACCTCGCGCACGACGACGACGTGATCGAAGGCGACGTGAGCATCGGCGCTGGCGAAAGCGAGGGCATGCGCGTGGTCGCCGCCCGCATTCGCGCGTTCCGCGAGCGCTATCCTCACGTGCGCTTCCACCTTCGCAGCGGCAACAGCATCAACGTGGTCGAATGGCTCGAACGCGGTCTGGTGGACTTCGCCGTCCTCATGGCCTATCCGGAAATCAACCGTTTCGAGCACGTCCGTCTGACCCCGACCGACACGTGGGGCGTCCTCATGCCGAATGGGCATCCGCTTGCGCAGACGGATGCCATCACGCCGCAAGACTTAGTCCGCCGTCCGCTCATCCTGTCGGAACAGGCGCTGGAGACCGACGAGCTGTCCCAGTGGTTTGGCAGCCTTGCGCGGCAGGTCGAGGTCGCGGCAACATACAACCTGGCGTTCAACGCCGCGTTGCTCGTGCGCGAAAACGTCGGCTGCGCGCTCGTGTACGACCGCCTGGTGCCCACCGGCCAAGGAACAGGCATGGAATTCCGCCCGCTCGACCCGCCGGTGGCATCTTCCATCGACTTCGCTTGGAAGCGCGGTCATGCGCTCGCTCGCGCACCGCGCGCGTTCTTGGAAGAGATGCATAGAGGCTCGCTGGAGGCATCGTAGAGCGCCCCGCGCCACCGTTCGCGCGCCGTGGCCAACAAGGATACAGCCGCGCGCGAAGGCAGCGCCCGCCCGCACGTCCCATGCGGTAGAATGTCCCTGGCCGAGCGCCCGCGCCGGCCGCGCAGTCCACATCCCTGTGCACGTGAGGAGACCCGCCATGGACTGGCAAATCGTGACCGATTCCAGCTGCGACATCATTCCCGCGCCCTGCGCGGACGAGCCCGTCGGACACGCGAGCGTCCCCTTCGTGCTGAGCGTGGGCGACCAAGACTTCGTCGACGACGAGAACCTGAACACGGCAGACCTGATCAACGCCATGGAAAGCTGCAAGCAGGCCAGCCGCAGCTCCTGCCCCGCCCCGCAGGCGTGGCTCGAACGCTTCAAGCAGGCCGAGCGCACCATCGCGCTCACCATCTCGTCGAACCTCTCCGGCAGCCTGAACAGCGCCCAGGCGGCGCGCCATCTGGCGCTCGAAGAGGACCCCAGCAGGCAGATTGCCGTCGTTGACTCCTTCTCCACCGGCCCGGAGATGACGCTGTGCGTGGAGAAGATCCGCGAGCTCATCGGCGCCGGCCGCAGCTTCGAGGGCGTGGTCGCCGAGGCTGAGGAGTTCCTCCGCCGCACGCACATCGTCTTCGCGCTGTGCTCCTTCGACAACCTGGTGAAGAACGGGCGCATGGGCAAGGTGGCCGGCCTCATGGCCAAGAAGCTCCAGATGTGGGGCATCGGCATTGGCACGGACGAGGGCACCATCGCCATCAAGGCGAAGACGCGCGGCTCCGCGAAGGCGGTCAAGCTGCTCATTGACGACATGGTCGAGCGCGGTTTCGAGGGCGGCAAGGTGGCCATCAGCCACTGCCACAACCTCGCGCTGGCCGAGAAGCTGCGCGACGGCATCAAGGAGCTGTGGCACACCGCCGAAGTGGGCATCCTACCCACGCGCGGCCTGTGCTCCTACTACGCCGAGCGCGGCGGCCTCATCGTGAGCTTCACGGAGGGATAGGCCCTGCCTGCCCGCGATTTTTCGTTGCAACCTGCTCGTTTCGCGTTGACGCGTTTTGCAGAGATTTTATAATTCAGAGCGATTCTGTCCGAAAACAACGAGAGGTTGCTTTTCATGAGCGAATTCAAGCTCCACGGCGTCATCCCGCCGGTCGTGGTCCCGCTGACGAAGGACCGCCATCTGGACCTGGCCGCCTTCGAGCGCACCGTCAACCGTATGATCGACGCAGGCGTTCACGGCCTGTTCTTCCTGGGCTCCAGCGGCGAGGTCGCCTTCCTGACCGACGCCCAGCGTTACCACGTCATGCAGGAGGCCGTCGCCGTGGTCAACGGCCGCGTGCCCGTGCTGGCCGGCATTATCGACATGGAGACCATGCGCGTGGTCGACCAGGCCAAGCGCGCCGAGGCCTTCGGCGTGGACGCCCTCGTGGCCACCGCCCCGTTCTACGCGCTCGGCGGCCCGAAGGAGACGGAGCGCCACTTCCGCGTCATCCGCGAGCACACCGACCTGCCGCTGTACGCCTACGACCTGCCGGTCTGCGTGCACACGAAGCTGGACCCGACGATGCTCGTGCGCCTGGGCAAGGACGGCGTCATCCAGGGCGTCAAGGACTCCTCCGGCGACGACGTGCAGTTCCGTTGGCTGTGCCTGGAGAACGAGGAGATTGGCCACCCGCTGTCGCTGCTGACCGGCCATGAGGTCGTGGTCGACGGCGCGTACATGTCCGGCGCCGACGGCTCCGTGCCGGGTCTGGCCAACGTGGACCCGGAGAGCTACGTCAAGCAGTGGGACGCCTACCAGGCGGGCGACTGGGAGACCGTGCGCAAGATCCAGGACCACCTGGCGCGCCTCATGTTCGTCACGCGCCACGTGCGCGCGACCGTCGGCTTCGGCGCCGGCGTGGGCGCCTTCAAGACGGCGCTGTGGCAGATGGGCGTGTTCAACAGCAACCAGATGCGCGAGCCCGTTCAGCCGCTCGAGGGCAAGGACGTCGAAGAGATCGTGAACGCCCTCAAGTACTGCGGCTTGCTGCCCCAGGACGCGCCGGTGCGCGAATAGCGCCTCGGCCCGCCGAAGGCGAACTGTGCTCGCAGCGCGACCGCGCGAACGCGAGCGCACGGAACAGCGAAGCATGCGAAGGGAGGGCGCGCCGCGTCCTCCCTTCGTGCGATGAGAGCCGCTTGCCGCCGTCGCCGCCTCTTCCTCACGTGCGGCCACGCGAAGGCAAGCCCGAGCAAGGACGTGAACGTGGAGACCACCGAAACCAAGACCGCCATCGCCGTCATCGACGTGGGCGGCACGAAGATCGCCGGCGCCGTCGCCGTCTACGACCCTGCCGCACCGGGCGCGCCGCAGCTCTGCTGCCGCCGCACGGTGCCCACGGATGCCCAGCGCGGTGGCGAGGCCGTGCTGGCCACCATCCTGGAGCTGGTCGACGGCCTAATCGCCGACGCTCCCCTGCCCGTTTCCGCCGTGGGCGTGGGCACCGCCGGGCGCGTGGACGCCCGCACGG
>CASEJD010000019.1 GCA_949288145.1 uncultured Coriobacteriia bacterium | reverse complement strand
GGCTCTCTCGGACGCTCGTCCGAGGGCTCCTTCGACTTCGTCTCTTCGCGGTATCCGTCTCTCAAGGTGCGGGCTCGGGAGGAGCTCTCCTCCCTGGCCTCGCCGTCTTCCCTGCGGAAGCGGCGAAAATGTATATTACCCATTCGCTGTTAATCCGTCAAGAACTAATTTCAAATTTTTTGATTTCGTTCGTGGCTGCGTTCAAGCAGCGAATAAGGTTCGCTCATAATAGCAAAGACGCGACATTGTACAAGCTTCGTACTGACGCTTCACAAACCCCTTACATACAACCTTGTATACAAGGAGGGCGCCCCTGCTGGGCGCCCTCCCCTCTAGCACTTCTATATAGGTATAGGTAGAAGCGGTGCTCTGCCTTCTTTCGCCCGTTAGTCTTCGAGCGCAGCCTGAGCGGCGGCCAGGCGAGCCAGCGGCACGCGGTACGGCGAGCAGCTGACGTAGGTCAGGCCGATCTTGTGGAACTTCTTGACGGAGTCCGGGTCGCCACCGTGCTCGCCGCAGACACCGAGCGTGATGTCCGGGTTGGTGGAACGGCCCTTCGTGCAGCCCATGTCGACCAGGGCGGCGACGCCGTCGTCGACCGTCTCGAACGGGTTGCGCGCAAGGATGCGGCGCTCGAGGTAACGATGGATGAACTTCGCCTCGACGTCGTCACGGCTGAAGCCGAACGTCGTCTGGGTGAGGTCGTTCGTGCCGAAGCTGAAGAAGTCGGCCTTCGTTGCGATCTCGTCGGCGGTGATGGCGGCGCGCGGCAGCTCGATCATGGTGCCGATGGGAATCTCCAGCTCGACGCCCTCTTCCTCGCAGACCTCGGCGATGACCTGCTCGCACTCGGCACGCAGCTGGTCGAGCTCCGTGATGACGGACACGAGCGGAATCATGATCTCGGGCTTCGGGTCCAGGCCTTCCTTCTTCAGGCGAGCCATGGCCGTGGTGATGGCGCGAACCTGCATGGCCGGAAGCTCCGGGTACACGATGCCGAGGCGGCAACCGCGCAGGCCGAGCATCGGGTTCATCTCGGACATGGCGTCAATCTGCTCCATGAGCTTGCGCTTCTCGGCAATGTCGGCTTCGTCGGCGCCGGAGGCCTCCATGCGAGCGATCTCGACGTCGAGCGCGCGCGGGCTCTCGAGGAACTCGTGCAGCGGCGGATCGAGCAGGCGCACGACAACCGGCAGGCCGTCCATGGCGCGGAACATGCCGAGGAAGTCGCCCGTCTGTGCCTCGAAGAGGTCGTTGAGCGCCTTCTCGCGAACGGCCGGATCGTCGTTGAGGATGAACGACTGGATGATCTGCTTGCGATCGCCGAGGAACATATGCTCGGTACGGCACAGGCCGATGCCGGCGGCGCCGAAGGAGCGAGACAGCTCGGCGTCCTCCGGGTTGTCGGCGTTAGCGCGCACGCCCATGGTGCGGAACTCGTCGGCCCACTCGAGGATGGTGTCGAGGTCGCCCGTGAGCTCCGGCATGACAAGGTCGACCGCACCGAGGACCACGGAGCCCGTGGTGCCGTCGATGGAGATCATGTCGCCTTCCTTGATGACCAGGTCGGTGCCGGCGACGGCGGCTTCCTTCTTGTCGGCGTCGATCTTGAGCGCTTCGACGCCGCAGACGCAGGGGGCGCCCATGCCGCGCGCGATAACGGCGGCGTGGGAGGTCTTGCCGCCATGGGAGGTCAGGATGCCCTCGGCGGCGATCATGCCGGCGAGGTCGTCCGGGTTGGTCTCCCAGCGGACGAGCACGCACTTGCGGCCGGCCTCGGAGACGGCGACGGCATCGGCGGCGGAGAAGACCGCCTCGCCCACCGCGGCGCCCGGGCTGGCGTTGAGGCCCTTGGCGATGACGTCGTAGGTGGCGTCCTTGTCGAACTGCGGGTGCAGCAGCTGGTCAAGCTGCTCGGGGTTCACGCGCTTGACGGCCTCCTGCTTGGTGATGAGGCCTTCCTTCTCCATCTCGATGGCAATGTGGAGCGCGGCGGCGGCGGTGCGCTTGCCCACGCGGGTCTGCAGCATCCACAGCTTGCCCTGCTCGATGGTGAACTCGATGTCGCACATGTCGCGGAAGTGGTTCTCGAGGGTCACGAAGACCTCTTCAAGCTGACGGCCCGCCTCTTCGAGGCCCTCGACCGTCTTGAGGTCGGCGATGGGGCTCGTGTTGCGGATGCCGGCGACGACGTCCTCGCCCTGGGCGTTGACCAGGTAGTCGCCGTAGAACTCCTTCTCGCCGTTGGCGGGGTTGCGCGTGAACGCGACGCCCGTGGCGGAGGTGTTGCCCTTGTTGCCGAAGACCATGGACTGGACGTTGACGGCAGTGCCGAGGTCGTCAGCGATCTTGTTCTGCTTGCGGTAGAGGACCGCGCGCGGGTTGTTCCAGCTGCCGAAGACCGCCTCGATGGCGAGCTGCAGCTGAACCATCGGATCCTGCGGGAACGCGACGACGCCACCCTCGGCCAGTGCCGGATAGTCGGCGGCGGAAACGTTCTCGGAGAAGATCTGCTTGAACTCGGCAACGAGCTCCTGCAGGTCCTCAGCAGTGAGGTCGGTATCGCTCTTGACTCCACGGACGTTCTTCATGGCCGTGATGGCATTCTCGAACAGGTCGCCGTCGAGGCCCATGACCACGTTGGAGAACATCTGGATGAAGCGACGGTAGGAGTCCCACGCGAAGCGAGGGTTCTCGGTCTGCTTGATCAGGCCGTTGATGGACTGGTCGTTCAAGCCGAGGTTCAGGACGGTGTCCATCATGCCCGGCATGGACATCGGCGCGCCGGAGCGGACGGAGACCAGCAGCGGGTCTTCCGCATCGCCGATCTTCTTGCCCATGCGCTCTTCGAGGTCGACGCGGTACTCGTGGATGGTGTCAAGGGCGCCTTCGGGCCACACGTTGCCGGCGTTCGCGTACTCCATGCAGGTCTGGCAGGAGATCGTGAATCCGGGAGGGACGGGAAGGCCGATGTTGGCCATCTCCGCCAGGTTCGCGCCCTTGCCGCCCAAGACGAACTTCATGGACGTGTTGCCCTCGGTCACGTTGTTGCCGTTCGCGTCCTTGCCGAATGCGAACACGCGCTTAACTTCTTCAGCCACCTTTACTCTCCTTAGACGAGCGTTCATGGTTATCAGTCAACCCATCACAGGTCTAAGGGCAATGGTACGCCGAGTCAACCGCCCTACTGGGGGTTGGCCAGGTCATAGTAGCGTAAAATCTGCTGAGCGGTCTCTTCGATGGCGCGGTTGTCCGTGTGGATGACGATGCAGCCGATGCGGCGCATGAGGGCGCGCGCCTTTTCCAGGTCTTCGTAGACGCCTTCCGGGTCGGCGTAGCTGGAGGCGACGCCGATAGCGTTGCCCAGGCGGCGGCGCCGGATGCCGACGAGCACCTCGGGCGTGGTCACCAAGCCGAACACGCGCGACGGCTGCACATCGAACAGCTCCTTGGGGGGCTCGGTCTGAGAATCGAGCGGGATGTTCGCCACCTTGTAGCCCTGCTGGCTCAGGTAGATGGACGTGGGGGTCTTGGACGTGCGCGACACGCCCAACAGCACGATGTCTGCCTGCGTGAGGTCCTGCGGGTTGCGCCCGTCGTCATGGGCGATGGTGAACTCCATGGCCTCGATGCGCTGGAAGTAGTCGGCGTCGGCAATGCGCAGGCCGCCCGGCACGTCGATGGGCTCGCGGCCCGAGACCTGGGCGAGCGCGTCGATGGCGGGACCGATCAAATCGACCGCCACGATGTAGGGGTTCGTCGAGCAGTACTCCACCATCTTATGGCGCATGGTGTCGTCAACCAGGGTGTAGAACACGACGAGGTGCACGTCGCCGAACTTCTTGCGATGGTGCTCCACGTGCTCTTCGAAGAAGCGCTCCACCTCCTCGAACGAGCGCACTTTCGAGATGGTCTCGATGCGCGGGTTCTTAAGGCCGAACTGCGCCGTCGCGGCGCGCGCGACCGTCTGAGCCGTGACGCCGACCGAGTCGCTGATGACGTGGACGGTCGGGAATTCCTGAGAGCGCGTTCCCATTGCCGAAAGTTCCATGGATGCATCCCTTCCTGCGAAAAAGGGCCGGCCACGCCTGGTGGTCCGGCCCTTCGGTCTTCGATCAGCGTGCCCGGTCGCAGCGGGCAGCGCGGTAGACGGGCGGTTAGCCCTGCTTGGCCATCTTACCGAAGTCGGCCACGTTCTCGAACACGGCGACGAAACGGTTGAGCAGGCGCAGGCGGTTCGCGCGCAGCGCCTCATCCTCGTCCATGACCATGATGCGCTCGAAGAACAGGTCCACCGGCTTGCGCAAGCTCGCGAGCTCGGCGAGCGCGGCCGGGTAGTCGTCGGCCTCGAGCGCGCGGGCGACGCGGCCTTCCGCCTGGACGACGGCGCAGGACAACGCGTGCTCCACTTCGGTAAGCAGCGACTCGTCGACCTCGGCGCCGAGCGAGGCGTCGCGCAGGTTGTTGGCGCGGGCGTAGGCGGTGGCCAAATCGTCGAAGGCCTCCTGCTCTTCGGCGCGCGCGGTCTCGAGCGCCGCGACGCGGTGGATGAACTCGACCGGCTCCTGCACGCCCACGGCGAGCACGGCGTCGATGGTGTCGGCGCCGTTGCCGGCGTCGCGCACCATGACCTTCGTGCGCGTGATGAAGAAGTCGATGACCTCGGCGCGCACAGCAGCGCGGTCGAAATCGATGCCGCCCTTCTCGTACGCGTCGAGCGACGCGTCGATGGCGTCGACCAGGGAGACCTCGAGCGCGGCGTCCTGGCCCTCGCCGGTGAGCATCGTCAGGATGCCGAGCGCGCTACGGCGCAGCGCGAACGGGTCGGACGAGCCCGTCGGGCCCTGGCCCACCGCGAACAGGCCGCAGATGGTGTCGAGCTTGTCGGCCATGGCGACGACCTTGCCGACGAGGGACGCCGGCGGCTCGTCGCCGGAGAAGCGGGGACGGTAGTGGTCGCCGATCGCGTGGGCGACCTGTTCGTTCTCGCCCGATGCCTCGGCGTAGTACGCGCCCATGACGCCCTGGACCGACGTGAACTCCACGACGGCGTTCGTCACGAGGTCGGCCTTGCACAGGAAGGCGGCGCGATGTGCGTCGGCAGCGTCGGCGGCTGACAGACCGGCGGCAGCCGCCAGGTGGTCCGCCAGCGCCACGATGCGGTCCGTCTTGGCGCGAACCGTGCCCAGCTGCTCCTGGAACACGACCGTGTCGAGCTTCTCGACGTAGGACTCGAGCGGGCGCTTGCGGTCCTCGTCGTAGAAGAACTTCGCATCGGACAGGCGCGCGCGAACGACGCGCTCGTTGCCGCCCGTGATGACGTCTGCGGCCTTCGGGTCGCCGTTGGAGACGACGATGAAGTGGTTCGTGAGCTTGCCCTGGGCGTCGTAGAGCGGGAAGTAGCGCTGGTGCATGAGCATGGCGTCGACGATGATCTCTTCCGGCACCTGCAGGAACTCCTCGTCGAAGGTGCCCATGAGCACCGTCGGGTACTCGCACAGGTTCACGACCTCGAGCAGCGTCTTGGCGGGCAGCTCGGCGCGAGCGCCCGTGTTCTCTTCGATGGCGGCGACACCGGCGCGGACCGCGGCCTCGCGCTCGGCCTGGCTCGGGACGACGAACGCGGCGCGCACAACGTCGATCAGCTGGGACGCGGTGGCCACCTCGTGCTCGCCTGGCGCCAGGACGCGATGGCCGCGCGTAGCGCGACCCGACGTCAGGCCGGCGAACTCGACAGGGATGACCTCGTCGTCCAGCAGGGCGACGAGCCAGCGGACCGGGCGGCTGAAGTACTCGGTGCGCACGCCCCAGCGGCAGGACTTCGGCCAGGAGATGCCCGTGATCAGGCCCTCCAGCACGCCAGGCAGCAGGTCGCGCACGGGGCTGGCCGGAATGTTCTTCACGGCGTACACGTACGGGGTGCCGTCGACCTCGCGCACCTCGAGCGCGGAAACGTCGACGCCCTTGCCGCGCGCAAAGCCACTGGCGGCCTTCGTCGGGTTGCCGTCAGCGTCGAAGGCGATCTTCGCAGACGGGCCCTTGTGCTCTTCGACCAGGGCCTCGGTCTCGTCGGCGACGCCGTGCGCCAGGACGATCAGACGGCGCGGCGAGGAGTAGACCTCGACGTCACCGTGCGGGATGCGCGCGGCGTCGAGCGCCTCGGGCGCCATCTTCTCGAGCTGTTTGGTAGCCTGGTCGAGGTCGAAGGCGGGAATCTCCTCGGTGCCAATCTCGAACGCGAGCGTGTGCAGGCTAGCCACGGTGCGCCTCCTCCCCTTCGTCGGCCGGTTTCAGGCCGACCACGTGCTCCATGTACGAGGCGCAGCACGCCTTGGCGAGCGTGCGAACGCGCAGGATGTAGGCCATGCGCTCGGTGGCGGAGATGACCCCGCGCGCGTCGAGCAGGTTGAAGGCATGGCAGCATTTGAGGACGCTGTCGTAGGCCGGCAGCGGCAGGCCCGCGGCGAGCGTGCGCTGGCATTCGATCTCGCGGTCGTTGAACTCCTGGAACAGGAAGTCCGTGTCGGCCGCCTCGAAGTTGTACGCGGAGTACTGGCGCTCGTTCTCCTGGTAGACGTCGCCGTAGGTGAAGACGACGCCGTCGTCGCCGCGCGCCCAGACGATGTCGAACATGCTGTCGACGCCCTGGATGTACATGGTCAGTCGCTCAAGGCCGTACGCGATCTCCACCGGGACGGGGCTGCACTCGAAGCCGCCGACCTGCTGGAAGTACGTGAACTGCGTGACCTCCATGCCGTCGATCCAGACCTCCCAGCCAAGACCCCAGGCGCCGAGCGTCGGGCTCTCCCAGTCGTCCTCGACGAAGCGGACGTCGTGGACGTCGGTGTCGATGCCGATGGCGCGCAGGCTGCCAAGGTACAGGTCCTGGATGTTGTCCGGGGAGGGCTTCATGAGCACCTGGAACTGGTAGTAGAACTGCGTGCGGTTCGGGTTCTCGCCATAACGGCCGTCGGTGGGACGGCGGCAGCCCTGGACGTAGGCGGTGCGCCAGGTGTCCGGGCCGAGCGAGCGCAGCGTGGTGGCCGGGGCGTTCGTGCCGGCGCCGACCTCGTTGTCGTACGGTTGCAGGATGACGCAACCGCAGGACGCCCAATAGCGCTGCAGGTTCATGATGATGTCTTGGAACGTGGGCACCTGCTGAGGCGCCGTCCCTTCGTTTCGTGCCATGGTACTCCTTGCATCTCCCCTCGCGTCCCCGCGAGGCCACCCGCCGTGGCGCGGCGGATTACTCCAACATCCCGAAATGGTCGAGCGGCCAAAAGACGAGGCAACCGCGGCCGGTCACGCTCTCCTCCGGCACCGCGCCGAAGTAGCGCGAGTCCGACGAGTTCGTTCTATTGTCACCCATCACCCAAATATACCCTTCGGGGACGGTGTAGGGATAGCTGATCTCTTCCCCTGACGCCGTGCGCAGCGGATAGCTCGGCAGTTCGTTGGTGTAGGGCTCGTCGAGCGGCTCGCCATCCACGTAGACGATGCCGTCCACCAGATCGACCGTCTGCCCGCCCACGGCGATGCAGCGCTTGATGAGCACCTGCCCCGCGACCTCCGGGCTGTCGAACGTGACGATGTCGCCCGGCTCGACGTCGCGGAAATAGTACGACACTTTCTCGGCGAACACGCGGTCGCCGGTCATGATAGTGGTCTCCATGGAGCCCGACGGGATATCGTACGGTTCGATGACGAACGTGCGCAGGCCGAAGAAGACGGCCAGCGCGACGGCCAGCATGAGCAGAAACGACACGACTTGCGAGAGGAAGCTCGGCCGCGATTCCTGGGCGTGCCTGCCGGCGTCCATAGCGTCTCCTTCCCTTTTCGGCCGGTTCCGCCCGCGCCATGAGGCGCAGGCCGATGCCGGCCCTACAACGCGCAAGCGGGCGCGCGGCCCGCTCTCTTTCAAACACACACGTCCGCGCGCAATGCCTGCTCGGACGCGTGCTTGCCATCTTAGCGCTCGTCAGGGCGCATGATGGGCGTGCGGTCTTCCTTTGATAAAGAATCCAAACGCGCGCGCTCTTTCTCGGTCAGGTCGGCGTCCTGCAAAAGGTCCGGGCGCAGGCGCGCGGTGCGCTCGATGCTCTGCTCGCGGCGCCATGCGTCGACCGCGGCGTGGTTGCCCGAGAGCAGGACCGGGGGCACCTCCATCCCGCGGAAAACCGCAGGGCGCGTGTAGCAGGGGTACTCGAGCAGCCCGTCGTAGAAGCTCTCGTCGACCGCGCTGCCCTCGTCGCCAAGGACGCCGTCCAGCTTGCGGACGACCGCGTCGATGACGACCATGGACGCCAGCTCGCCGCTCGTGAGCACGTAGTCGCCAAGCGAGACTGTGCGGTCCGCCAGCGTGTACGCGCGCTCGTCGATGCCCTCGTAGTGCCCGCACACGAACAGCAGGCGCTCCTCTTCGGCCAACTGGCGCACGAGCGCTTCGGAAAGGACCTCGCCGGCGGGCGAAAGGAACACGGTGCACGGGCGCGCCGGGTGCATGTCGCGCACGGCCTCCCACGCTTCGAAGATAGGCTCGCACTTCATGACAAGGCCCTGGCCGCCGCCGTACGGTTCGTCGTCGGTGGTGCGGTGCCTATCGTGCGTCCAGTCGCGCAGGTCGTGCGCGGCGAAATCCAGGATGCCCTTCTCCTGCGCGATGCGCATCATGGACGCGCCCATCACGGAGTCGAACATGCCCGGGAAGGTCGAGATGGTATCAATGCGCACGGCTACCCCTCTCGCCCCAGCTCGACAAGGGACGCGGGGACGGCGACACGGATGACGCGCGCCTCCTCGTCCACCTCGCGGATGAACTCGTCCACGATGGGGATGAGGACCTCGCCCGCGCCGTCCGACGGCACGACCGCCAAGAGCGCCTGCGCTGGCATCTCGACCAAGCGGTCGACCGTGCCGAGCGCGCCGAGCTCCTCGTCGATCACCTCGTACCCTGCAAGGCCGCCGTTGGCGAGGTCTTCCCAGCCTTCGGGCAGGTCAGCCTTGCGCACCAGGCAGTAGCGGCCGACCAGCTGGTCGGCCATGTCTTTCGTGTCGACGCCCTCGAAGCGAACGAACCACGCGTCGTCCTTGATGAAGGAGGCCTCCTCCACGACCGCCGACTTCGGCTCGGTCAGGACGGGCGGCACGAAGACGACCTCCATGCCCTCCTCCAACAAAAAAGGAAGGCCTGACGTGGGTCGCACGACAAGCCCTCCTTGTAACGTCTTCGTTCTTACGAGTTCGGCGACGTTAGCCCAAGCGCCCATTACTCGACAAGCTCCACTTCCACGTGGGTGTTCGACCGGGAGCCGGCCGCGCGCGCCAGGGTGCGGACCGCTTTGATGACGCGGCCCTGCCGGCCAATGACCTTGCCGGCGTCCGCCTCGTTCACGCTGATCTCGACCAGCACGCTGCCCTTCTCGTCGTAGCCGGACGTGATGTCCAGCTCGTCTTTGTACTCGACGAGCGGCTCCACGACCGATCGCACCAAACCGGCGATGTCAGTCGTTGTATCAGACATGACCTTACGCGTCCTTGCGGGCGGTCTCGATCAGGCGAACCACGGTGTCGGTCGGCTGAGCGCCCTTCTTGATCCACTCGTCGATTTTCTCAAGGTCGAGGTCGATCATGGACGGCTCGACGCAGGGGTTGTAGCGGCCGACCATGTCGATGAAGCGGCCGTCACGCGGGGAGCGGGAATCGGCGACGACGACGCGGTAGAACGGTGCCTTTTTAGCGCCATGGCGGGCGAGGCGAATCTTGACAGCCATGAAGGTGAACTCCTTTGTGATGTACGGTAATCTTCCTGCGAAGACGCGCATGCGCGCGCGACCCCGCAAAACAGCGATTGCTTATGATACGTCCAAACGCCACGCGTGGCAAGGCTTCCGCGAAAAACACAAGGCGGACGGGTTTTCGCAGCTCAGAGCGGCACGCGGAGGCACGCCGCCCGGCGGCTATCCTTCCAGCATCTCGCGCGCGTGCTCGAGCGACGTTTCCGCGTCGTCGCCGGAAAGCATGCGGGCGACCTCGCGGACGCGCTCTTCGCCCTCGATGGGGCGCAGTTCGGAAACGGGCACGCCGTCCTCCCCTTCCGACTTCTCGACCAGGTAGTGCGCCTGCGCCGCGACGGCGACCTGCGCCAGGTGCGTCACCACGATCACCTGGCGGGTCTTCGCCAGATCAGCCAGCACGTCGGCCAACGCGCGCGCCGTGGCGCCGCCCACGCCGGCGTCCACCTCGTCGAAGACGAGCGTCTCGGCGTCGTCCAGGGCGCCGAGCACCGTCTTCACCGCCAGCATTACGCGGCTGACCTCGCCGCCCGACGCGATGCGCGCGAGCGGGCGTGGCTGCATGCCGGAGCCGGCGCGGAACAGGAACTCCACGCGCTCAGACCCTGCGTGCGTCCACTGCGCGCGCGGCAGCTCCGTGAACTGCACCTCGATGGAGGCGGAGCCCATCTCAAGACGCGCCATCTGGGCGCGGACCGCCTCGGCGAACCGGGGCGCGACCGCGTGGCGTTCGGCCTGCAGG
>CASEJD010000018.1 GCA_949288145.1 uncultured Coriobacteriia bacterium | reverse complement strand
GTCCGCTGATTCGCCCGCAACGCCCGGCAGCGCGCCAGCGTCAGTTCCCAGGGTAGCGCCGTCCGCTCCTTGGACGCCCATGCCGCGCGACCCCGCGAAGCCTTCGAGCCCCTGCACGTGCACCGCAGCACCGCCGTCCTCTTCGAACGGGGCGGACTCGTCAAGGCCGAACTTCGCGCGCACGGCAGCGCTACTGTCGTGGCGCAGCTTCGCCTCCTCCACGCCGAAGGCAGTCCTGTCATGCTTCGGCACCTCGCTCGCCTGCGGGCCGGTGTTGTAGAAGTGCTCCATGGACAGTCGCCACGTGCGCCCCGGCGCCTGCACCTGCGGGATGACGGTGCCGCGCCCTGTGCCGGCGGCCAAGAACGCGCCCACAAGCTCCGGCTCTCCCACCGTGGCGGACAGCCCGATGCGGCGCGGGTTCACGCCCGCCATGCGCGAGAGCCGTTCGATCAAGCAGAGCGTCTGCCCGCCACGGTCCGCCCGCAGAAGCGAGTGCACCTCGTCGATGACCACGTAGCGGAGGTCGCAGAACAGGCGCGGGACCAGGGCGTGCTTGCGCATCAGCAACGCCTCGAGCGACTCCGGCGTAATCTGCAGGATGCCCGAAGGGTGCTTGAGCATCCGGGCTTTGTGCGATTGCGCCACGTCGCCGTGCCAATGCCACACCGGGATGTCCGCCTGCGCGCACAAGTCCTCCAGGCGATAAAACTGGTCGTTGATGAGCGCTTTGAGCGGCCCGATGTAGAGCGCCCCCACGGACGCCGGCGGATCCTCCCAAAACTCCGTGAGGATGGGAAAGAACGCGGCCTCCGTCTTGCCCGAGGCCGTGGACGCCGTGAGCAGGACGTTCTCGTCCGTGTTGAAGATGGCGTCCGCCGCGGCCACCTGGATAGCGCGCAGCGAATCCCAGCTGTGCTCGTAAATGAAGTCCTGCACGAACGGCGCGTAGCGTTCGAAGATGCCCATGGCTCGCTCCTAGATGGTGAACTCGGCAAAGGGGTTGTCGCTCGAACGACCATCCGTCTCGAGAGGCTGCGCGTGCGCGACACCGCCCGACTGCTCTCCCGGCTCGGGCGGCTGGGCGTATGAGAAATCGCTCGAGCGGAGCAGCGCCTCCACCGACGCGTCCGGATTCTGGCACAGGATGTCCAACAGCTCGATGAAATCGCGGATGACCTCGCGCGGCGTGAGGTGCGAGTCCGCCCCCACGCGCCCGAACTCGATCCGCAAGAACGAAGCCAGGTCCTCTTCGGTCAGCGTGCGCTCGTAGCCGAACAGCCCGGCGTGGATATCCGCCAGCTTCTCCGCCAGCACGAGCAGTTCTTCGTACGTGAGCGGCTCGAGCCGGATGACCGGCGCCAGCATGTCCACCAGGCCCTCCTGCGCGAACCGCCCCTGCGTGAGGCGCGAGCGCAGCGCCTCATAGCTGTAGACGCCGCGGCGGCGGTCCTCGATGGCCTGCGGCGTGCCACCCATGATGACGCCCAGGTAGCGCGCCTTGCCCTGCAGCGTGTCGTTGTACATGGCCAGGATTTTCTCATAGTTGTACTGGCGCGTGACGGCGTTCGGTATCTTGCTCAGGTTCACGAGCTCGTCGATGAGCACGAGCAGGCCCTGGTAGCCCGCGCCCTTCAGGAACAGCGCGAACACCTTCAGGTAGTCGTACCAGTCGTCGTCGGTCACGATGACGCCCACGCCCAGATCCGCCTTCGCCTCGGTCTTCGTGCGGTACTCGCCGCGGAACCACCGGACCACGCAGGATTTGAGTTCGTCGTCCCCCGCCACGTGGGCGCGGTAGTACAGCGCCAGCACGCGCGCGAAATCGTAGCCGTGCACCAGCTCTTCGAGCGAGCGGACGACGGCGAAGATGCGTTGCTCCACCTGCTGGTCGAACGCGGGGTCATCCTCGAGCAGGCCGCCCTCGGCCGCCACCTCGGTGCGCACCGCGCTGATCCAGCGGTCGAGCACGAGCGTGAGCGCGCCGCCTTCGGGCTTCGTTTTGGTGGAGAGGTTGCGCATGAGCTCGCGGTACGTGGCAAGCCCCTGCCCCTGGCGCCCTTGCAGGCGGCGCTCGGGAGACAGGTCGGCGTCGCACACCACGAAGCCGTTGCCCATGGCGTGCGTGCGAATGGTCTGAAGCAGGAAGCTCTTGCCCGCGCCATAGCGGCCCACCAGGAAACGGAACGACGCGCCGCCTTCGGCGATGAGGTCAAGGTCGTGCAGGAGCGCCTGAATCTCGCGCTCACGCCCCACCGTGATATAGGGCAGCCCGATACGCGGTACGACACCGCCCTTGAGCGAGTTCATGATGACCGTCGCCACGCGGCGCGGCACCTTCACGTTGTCCGTCATAGCCCGACGATTCCTTTCACGTCTTCTGCGTAATCCTCGATGAGCGCAGGCCCTTCGCCCGCGTCCTCTATGGCGATGTCCCCCAGCATGTCGAACAGCTTCTCGTTCACGGCGTCCATCATGAGCGATTCCATGATGCCCGACCGCTTGAGCACGGCAGCGCGCTCTTCTGCAGGAGCACCGTCCGCCAAGCAGCGCAAATACGCAACCTCGTCGGCCGTGAGCCCAGCTGCGTTCGCGTCTGCGGGGATCGTCGCCTGCGTTTCGTCGGGAGTGAGCATTGTGTGCTGAACGTGCGCTTCGTCCGGCGCGCCCATCGGGCACTGCCCGTCGGCGTCGCTTGCTTCGCCGACCTCTTCCACCAAGCACGCGCTCTCTTCCAGGGTTGCGCCCCCTGCCAAGTGCGCCCCTTCGGCCAAGCCGATGGCCTCCTCTGCGTCCGCGCGCTCCTCATCGATGAGCAGCGACTCGCGCGTGCTCGCGGCGGCGGCACGGATGCCCTGGAGCTTCGAGAAGTCTATCTCCACCCGAACGGCGCGCGCTCGTTCCTCCGCTTGGCGCCGCTCTTCGAGAAGCCGCCCCACCACGCCGTCGATGATGTCCTGCGCGTACTTCGGCACCCGTTCTGCTTTGAGCTGATGCCTGCTGCCGCACGCCTTTCGCAGCGTTCGGTCGAGCGCCTTCATGACGCGTCCGAGGTCCTTGCTGCTGCCCTTCGTCTCATGGTACGCGTCTTCCGACCAACGACCGTTTCGGTAAAGAAACCGGCGCGTCGGGTTAACGATATACTCCGCGTCCGCATGGCGCGTCTCGCCGTAGAACACGGCAGATCGGAACAGAGGGTACGGCACCTCAAACCGTCGCCCGAACAAGCTTTCGAATAGCGTCCGTTTGCGGTGTTTGCGATAGTACGCGCCAAGCGCCCGCCACACTTCACAGGCAGCGCGCCGCGTGAGCTCAGGCTCGTCGCGATAGAAGCGCGCCGCGTCCAGATGGTAGGACGACAACGCGCACAACGCCGCGAAGAGGCGCTCGTCGGAGAGGACGTCGGACGCCGCATTTTCACCACCAAGCGCTTGGCGGTCCTGAGCGCCATCGCACTCCGTCGCAGCGAGCACGGCAAGCGCCTCATCCAGAGAGCATTCCGCCCCCGCTTGCGAACCTACCGTTTCGCCCATCTCTTCAAGCAGACTACGGTCGAGTCCATGGTAGATCACGTAGTCGTGCAACCACATGCGGGCATAGCGATCGATGCGGGAATCCAGTGCGCGGTACGCGTCCACAAAGCTCCGCAGCGCTTCGAACCCCGCTTCGGGAGCGGGCGCCCCCACGCCGTTCAGCAGCTCGTAGAGGCGCACGAACACGAACGAGAGCGACGTGCGCTCCAGCTTCCCCTGGCGTGCTTTCGTGCGCCAAGCGAAGTACCCGCGCAGCTGGCGGTCGTCCATAGCTTGGTAGGTGGGGAAATAATGCTGGAACGTACCTTCGTAGGCGAAGTCGTCCTCGTAGTCCGCCGCGAGCTTCGCTTGGCGGACGAACAGCCAGTCGCGCGACTTGAGGAACGCCGTATCCTCGCGCTCGAGCGCGCGCAGTTCCTGCAGAAGAGGCGGAAGCTCGACCGGCTCCGGAGGCTCCGCCCCCATGCCGAAGCTCCTCCCCGATTCATCTTCGAGCGAGAAGTCCGCCAAAGACGCCTCGCGCGCCGGCTGCCGCCATTCAGGCACATGTGCAGTGCGCGCCTCTTCAGCATGACGAACCGTGCCGTACGCCATGAGCTCGCGCCACGAGGCGTCCTCACGGGAGGAAGCTTGGCGCACGTACGCGGCCTTCGAGCGAGCGTCGCACTCTTCGCGCTGCTGCCTCTCGCGCACGAATTGCGCGCCGGTCTTGATTATGGGTTCGTCCTCGTAGACGCGGTCGCTGGAATGGACGGCTTCGCCGTGGTCCCGTTCGCCCGCATGAACGGGCGAATCGTCGCCACCCCACTCGCCACCGCGCTCGCGCGCACGGCGTGCGGCAGCTTTCGCACGCTGCTCCGCCAAAAGGCGCTCGACGAGCTCTTGGGCGCTCGTGCGCGCATGCTCGCGACCGTCCGCCATGCGTGCCACCTCCCGCCAGCTCGTAGCCCCGGCGCAACCGGAGCCTTCGCTTGAATCCTTGTTCATTCAAGCGTCTATTATAGACGAGCCTAGACAGTTATGAAACAAGTGTTCGCGTTGCATGCATCCGGCATCATTTCGCATCTTCGCAGCGCCCAAGCAGCGCGGAATGGCAAAACGAGGTCGATGTAAGCTGTCATTTTAAAGAATCCTGCACCTTGTCGGAATGAATGCAGTCCGTCACGGAACGAATGCGGGAGCCAGGCTTTCTCCCAAACGCAAGGACAGCTAACGTCAGCGAGTTTTTGCCATTCTGGAGAGCCCCGACGCTGACGAGTCCTCCTTCCTGCAGCAAAATCGCCAGCGCAACAAAACAACCACAACAAAACGGGCGCCTCCGAAGAGGCGCCCGTTCTACTTAATCGCGATTCGCGTTCGGAGTTACTCCGTGAAGTAGCTCACGCCGCCTTCGATGAGGGGCTGGTACTTGTCGCCCGGGACGTTCTGGTACAAGCCGTGGCCGGAACGCTCGGTGTGGCCCATCTTTCCCAGCACGCGGCCGTCGGGGCTCGTGATGCCCTCGATAGCCAGCACGGAACCGTTCGGGTTCACGGACAGGTCCATGGACGGCACGCCATGCTCGTCCACGTACTGCGTGGCAATCTGGCCCGCCGCCTTCAGCTGCTCCACCAGCTCCGGGCTGGCAACGAAGCGGCCCTCGCCATGGCTGATGGCCACCGTGTGCACGTCGCCCACCTCGCAGCGGGACAGCCACGGGGACAGGCTCGACGCTACGCGCGTGCGGACCAGGCTGCTCTGATGGCGACCAATCTCGTTGAACGTGAGCGTGGGGCACGCGTCGTCCATGGGGCGGATGTCGCCGTACGGCACCAGGCCCAGCTTCACGAGCGCCTGGAAGCCGTTACAGATGCCCAGCATCAGGCCGTCGCGCACCTGCAGCAGGTCGCGCACAGCCTCGGTGACCTCCGGCGCACGGAAGAACGCCGTGATGAACTTCGCGGAGCCGTCCGGCTCGTCGCCGCCGGAGAAGCCGCCCGGCAGCATGACCATCTGCGCGCCGCGGATGGCCTCGGCCAGCACCTTCGTGCTTTCGGCGACCGCCTCGGGCGTGAGGTTGTTGATCACGAGCACCTGCGCCTCGGCGCCAGCGCGCTCGAAGGCGCGGGCGGAGTCGTACTCGCAGTTCGTGCCCGGGAAGACCGGGATGACCACCTTCGGGCGAGCCAGCGTGTGGTCGAGCACAAGCGGAGCCTGCTCGCTCCACGAGACGGCCTCAACCTCCGGCAGGACCGCGCGCTCCTCGGCCGGCGTGCGATACGGAAACACGCCTTCGATGGCGGCCTCCCACGCCTCCTGCAGCGCAGCAAGGCCCAGCACCTCACCGTCGATAGCAAGCTGGTACGCATCGGTCGTCGTGCCCAGTTCCACGACCTCGAACGGGTGGCCTTCGTCAGCGTGCGGCATCTCGAAGTCGTCGCGCGCAAGCTCCACGACGAAGCTGCCGTACGCAGGATCGAACAGCTCGCCAGCGCTGACGCCGCGCACGTCCAGGCCGATCTGGTTGCCTACGCACATCTTGAACAGGGACTCGGCCAGTCCGCCGTAGCCCGGGGTGGCCACCGCAAGAGCATCGCGGCGCGCCGTCAGCTCGCGCACAAGGTCGAGCACCGCACGGAAGCTCTCCGCCTCCGGCACGAGCGGCATCGCGCCCTCGCCCGTGCGGTAGCGCGGACGAACAAGCACGACGCGGCTGCCCGCGCGCTTGAACTCAGGCGACGTGGCATGGTCCACGGAACCCGTGCCCACCGCGAAGCTCACGAGCGTGGGCGGCACGTCAAGCTCCTCGAAGCTGCCGGACATGGAGTCCTTGCCGCCGATGGCGCCGAAGCCCAGGTCCACCTGCGCCATGAGCGCGCCGAGCACCGCCGCCGTGGGCGTGCCCCAGCGCTCCGGAACGTCGCGCAGCTTCTTGAAGTACTCCTGGAAGCTCAGGTACACGCCGCGGTCACCGTCGGCGGCGTAGCCGGCAGCGTACAGGCGCGCCACGCTCTCGACCACGGACAGGTACGCGCCCGCGAACGGGTCGCGCTCCATGACGTAGGGGTTGAAGCCCCATGCCATGGCGCTTGCCGTGGTGGTCTCGCCGAGCACCGGGAACTTCGCCACCATGGCCATGGACGGCGTGAGCTGCGTCTTGCCGCCGAACGGCATGAGCACCGTAGCCGCGCCAATGGTGGAGTCGAAGCGCTCGGAGAGGCCCTTGTTGGAGGCGACATTCAGGTCCGTCAGCACCGCGCGCAAGCGGTCTTCGACCGTGCCTTCCGTCCACGCGGCGGGCACGGCGTATGCCTCGGCGGACAGAACGCGCACCGTCTGGTGCTTCGCCGCGCCGTTGGACGCCAGGAACTCGCGCGAAAGGTCGACGATCGCGTCGCCGCGCCACGTCATGCGCATGCGCGGCTCTTCGGTGACCTCGGCGACCACGGTGGCCTCGAGGTTCTCTTCGCGCGCGTAGCCCAGGAACTCCTCCACGTCCTCCGCGGCCAGCGCCACGGCCATGCGCTCCTGGGACTCGGCGATAGCCAGCTCGGTGCCGTCCAGGCCGTCGTACTTCTTCGGCACGACGTCCAGGTTCACGGAGATGCCGTCGCACAGCTCGCCGATTGCCACGCTCACGCCGCCCGCGCCGAAGTCGTTGCAGCGCTTGATCAAGCGGCAGGCGTCGCCGCGGCGGAACAAGCGCTGCAGCTTGCGCTCGACCGGCGCGTTGCCCTTCTGCACCTCGGCGCCGCACTCTTCGACGCTCTCCACCTTCTGAGCCTTGGACGAGCCCGTGGCGCCGCCGATGCCGTCGCGGCCGGTGCGGCCGCCGAGCAGGATGATCTTGTCGCCCGGCGCCGGCGTCTCGCGACGCACGTTCGCTGCCGGGGCGGCGCCCACCACGGCGCCGATCTCCATGCGTTTGGCCACGTAGCCAGGATGGTACAACTCGTTCACCTGGCCGGTCGCCAGGCCGATCTGGTTGCCGTACGAGGAGTAGCCGGCCGCGGCCTCGGTCACGATCTTGCGCTGCGGGAGCTTGCCCTCCAGCGTCTCGGACACCGGGGTCGTCGGGTCGGCGGCGCCGGTCACGCGCATGGCCTGGTACACGTAGCTACGGCCGGAGAGCGGGTCGCGGATGGCGCCGCCCACGCAGGTGGCCGCGCCGCCGAACGGCTCAATCTCGGTCGGATGGTTGTGGGTCTCGTTCTTGAAGAGGAACAGCCAGTCCTGGTCTTCCCCGTCGACGTCGACCTTCACCTTGACGGTGCACGCGTTAATCTCCTCGGACTCGTCGAGGTTCCTGAGCACGCCCTCCTTCTTCAGCCACTTCGCGCCGATGGTGCCCATGTCCATGAGGCACACCGGCTTCTCGTCGCGGCCGAGCTCGTGGCGCAGCTCCATATAGCGGTCGAAGGCCTCCTGCACCACCGTGTCGTCGATGGCCACCTCGTCCAGCACGGTGCCGAACGTGGTGTGGCGGCAGTGATCGGACCAGTACGTGTCGACCACCTTCACCTCGGTGATAGTGGGGTTGCGGCCTTCCTTCTGGAAGTACTGCTGGAAGAACTCGATGTCGGCCAGGTCCATGGCAAGCCCGCGCGCGTCGATGAACGCGGCAAGCTGCTGGGAGTCCATCTCCGTGAAGCCCTCGATGACCTCGACCGGCTGCGGGTCCGCCATGTCCATCTTGAGCGTCTCGCGCTCTTCGAGCGAGGCTTCGCGCGCCTCGACCGGGTTGATGACGTAGTGCTTGATGGCGGCCACGTCCTCTGCCGTCAGCTCGCCCTGGAGGGCGTAGACCACAGCGCTGCGCACTTCGGGGCGCTCGCCCTGGCTGATGAGCTGGATGCACTCGCTGGCGGAAGCGGCACGCTGGTCGAACTGGCCGGGCAGGAACTCCACCGCGAAGACCTCGCAGCCGGACAGGCACGGCAGGATGTCGTAAGCCCAGTCGGACTGCGGCTCGCTGAACACCGTGGGCACGCACGCGCGGAACAGCTCCTCAGTGATGCCTTCGACGTCGTAGCGGTTGAACAGCCGCACGCCCTCCAGGCGATCCAAGCCCAGGATGGTGCGCAGCTCGGATAGGAGCTGGCGCGCTTCCACGTCGAAGCCAGGCTTCTTCTCCACGTAAATGCGAGAGACCATGTGTCGTTTCCTTTCTGCGGGCGCGAAGGGCGCCCTCCCGCGCGTTTTGCACATCGTTTCTATGATACGACACGGCAGGGCGTTCCGCCGGCAAAAGCGCGGCTCCACACGGGAGGTACAGGGCGCGAAACCACAGCAGCAGCCCGCGCCCTACCGCGCGGCAACGCCCCGTTACTCCTCAGAGTGCGTGCAGTTGATCTTCTGGCGCGTGACGTGCTCCCAGTGGCGGCCCTTGTTCTTGTAGCCCACCAGCGCCAGCATGCGCGTGACCGCCAGAATGAAGCGCAAGACCGTGATTTCGAAGAGCGCCAGCAAGATGGCCTTCACCACGTCGCCCGCCGAGAGCTTCAGGTCGCGCGTCTGGACGCGCGAGAAGAACGCCGTGAGCGACATGACGGCGCCAAAAACCGCGTAGATCATGAAGAACATAATCATGAACGGCACGTTGATGAAATTGAACGCGAACGCGATGAACACGGTCACCAGGCCGAACAGCTCGATGAACGGCGAAAGTAGCTCGTAGACAAGGAAGTACGAGTACGACGCGAAGCTCACCAGGCCGTAGCGCGGGTTCGCGAACACGCGCCAGTGCTTCGTCATGCACTCGAACAAGCCACGGTGCCAGCGCCGGCGCTGGCCTCGCAGCTCGCGCAGCGTCTCGGGCGCTTGGCTCCAGCAGATGGCGTCAGCTGCGTACCGGATGCGGTAGTCCATGTTGTTCGTGCGGCAGAACACGTGCAGTTTCGTGACGAGCTCCATGTCCTCGCCCACCGTGTCGAGGTCGTAGCCGCCCGCCGCGATGACGAGATCCTTGCGGAACAAGCCGAACGCGCCGGAGATGATGAGGTTACCGTTGAACTGGTCGAGCAGGATGCGCGCGGACAGGAACGATCGGTCGTACTCGAGCACCTGCATGGCGGGGATGACCTTGCGCGGCAGCGAGTAGTTCGTCAGGCGGCCGTCCTTGAGCGTAATGCCGTTGGAAAGCCTGACCAGGCCGCCCACGGCGACCACGTTGTCCTCTTCGACGACCGGCGCCGTGATCTCGCGCAGCGAGTCGCACTGCAGGACCGAGTCCGCATCGATGCAGATGAAGTACGGGTACTGCGCCACGTTGATGCCCATGTTGAGCGCGTCGGACTTGCCGCCGTTGCCCTTGCTCACCAGCGTGAGCGGCACGCCGTTGACCTTGCCGATCCACACGGCTTCCGCCCGCTCGCAGGGCACCTGGTAGCGAATCGGCCGCTCGATGGGCTTCAGGTCGAACGCCTCCAGCAGCACGTCCACGGTGTCGTCGGTTGACCCGTCGTTGACCACCACGATCTCATAGAGCGAGTAGTCGAGCGTCCCGAGCGATCGTAGCGAGTCCACGATGGTGACGTTCTCGTTGTACGCCGGCACCACGATGGTCACCGGCACGTAGCAGTCCACCGTGAGCCAGTTCTTGTAATGGTCCTCGCGCTTGCGCTTGTACAGAATCGACGAGCCCACCGTGACCGAAAGGAACAGGAAAGTGGAATACCCAATCAAGTACAGCACGAACAGGATGCCCACGAAGTACAGGAAGCCCTGCACGAACGCAGCGGCGCCCACGCCAGTGTCCAGGACGTTCAGGAAGTTCGGCATGTTCATCACGATGCGCCCCCTTCCGTTACGGGAGCGCCCGTGACGCTGCCGGGATGCTCGCCCATGGCGGCGTTGCCCGAGCCCATCGAAGCCTTCAGCACGCACTGAGCGGTGGACGCCGGCTCGTCCGATTGCATGCGCTCGACGTTCCACCGGTAGCGCACCATGTCGGCCGCGTACGGGTCTTCGCCTTCCAGAACATCCGTGAGGTCGTCGAGCGATAGTCCGAGGTCGTGCAAGCTTTTCGCAGCGTTGGCGCGCACGTGCCACATGCTGCTGTGCAAGCAGCGCTTGAGCACGGCGACCGTCTCCTCGCCCGGGTACGACGCCAAAGCCGACGTGGCGACTGCCGCGAACTCCCAGGTCTCGGGAGCATCGCGCATCGCCAACTCGCGCAGTTTGTCGGCAGCAGGCTGCCAAGGCCAGCGCATGAAGTAGCGGACGCACGCCAAGCGCACCTCCATGTCGGCGCGCTCGTCGCGCAGCACGTCAAAGACCCACGCCTGACGCTCGGCGAGCTCTTTGCCTGACAGCGCGGCCCCCTCCTGCGCGCGGTACATGCGCGCGAAGTTCACCACGGCGACTTGCGACGAGGCCTGCAAATCGCCAAACCTGGAAATCGCCTCGCGCGAGAGCGCCGCGCGGTCTCCCGCGTACGCTAGGAACGCTTCGGTAATGAGCTTCGGGTGGTGGAAGGAGTCGATCTCATCCAGCGCGACGGCCGCGTCCACGAGCGTGCGCTCGTCGGCGATGGCGGACAGCGCCATAAGCGAGTTCTGCCGTGCATAGAACGAGCGCTCGCGCACGTAATGGAGCAGCGCTTCGGTCACCACGCTCGCGGCAGGCCGCTTGCGGTACCACTTGCCCACGATGTACGCGAAGTAGGCGCACTTCAGGTCGTCTTTACGCGCGAACTCGTACGTCAGGTGCTCGAAGACCTGAGCGATGCCGTGCAGGTACCGTTCGCTCTTGTCCACATCGAGTTCGCGCAGCTTGTCCATGGACAAATCGAACGCCTCCATGCCGGACAGGCGCCGCATTCGACGCTCCAGCACGCGACGATGCTCCTCCGTGGGGAAGTCGGCGTTGCGGTCAATCTCTTCCTCCAGCTCCACCGCCATGCGCGCCATCTTCCGCTCGAACCGCTTCGAGTGCGCCTTCTCGTAGAACAGGAACCCGAAGTTGAAGAGCGTCATCATGACGCAAACGAGCATGTAGAAGAATACGAGGTACTCGACTTTCATTGCCCAGCCGCCCCTTCTACGGCCTCGTCGCCAGTTGAAGCATCCGTCACGCTCGCATCGTCCTCTTCTTGCCACAGCTCTTTCGGGTCGACCCCGTACGCCCACATCTGCTGGACGATGTAGTAGCTCTCCTTGAGCCGCTCGTGGTACGTCACGTTCGTACCCCAGCCTTTGAGCGACTTCTCGAACAGTGAGATGGTCTCTCTGCCGTCGCCCACGCCCACGTACATGCGGTCGATCTTCATGTTCTCGACGCCGTAATGCTCGTAATAATCGTCATGAATCTGCATTTCGGACGGATTCGAGAAATTGAGCAGCTGCCACGGGATCTTGATCTCGACGAAACCGTCGCCGAAGCAGAAGTCCGCAAGCGAGTTGAAGTCCTCGCGCTCGGGGTTCGCATCGCCATAGACGAGCTTTCCGGTCTCGTACGTTTGATACAGCTTCCACGTATTGGCAAGCCGGGCGTCGGAACCTTTGCCCCCATCGAGCGCAGCGCGATTGCTCAATGTTTGGAGCATGAGATTCACCGGCTTGAACACCGGGCTATCAATCGCGGGAACGTCCGCGAAGGGATCCTCGCCGTCCGTCTTGCCAAGCGACGTCGCGCGCAAAACCTCGTACCGTTCTTGCACGAGAACGCGGCTTTCATCCACGCCATCTACAACAAGAAGAAAGTCGACTGCACGGTCGAACGAAACCGCAGGGTCTACGCTTGAAAACGACCCGCTCTTGGACGTCGTGTCGATAGGGATATAGAGCTTCGAGCCCTCGCTCACGCCTTCCCCTCGCACCATGAAATACAGGTACTTCTCGTCTGTTTTCATCGAGATGGTCGTACCGCCAGACTCCCCCACGATGTCATCATCCGACCATTCTTCGTCGTCGCCATCGACGTAGCTCACGCAGCGATCGGACCCCGGGTCAAGCGACAGCACGCCAAAGGACTGCCCGCCCGTCTGGGCATCGCTCCAGTACGGCGATTTCAACGTGTCGACATTCGCCGCCGTATTCCACAATCGACTTGTCCATTCGTCCTGCCAGCAAAACAGGATCGACCCAGCACTTCCCGCGGCAACTATCTCCGCGTAGGACTGGGCAATGTACTCGCCTTGCTCCTGCTCGTTCATCGCCCCGAACGTCCTGTCGGAATCGCTATCGTCCCTCATCATGGCGCGACTGCTCGACATGCCGTACTCGGATATGACAACCGGCAGGCTGTGATGCTCGTTCAACTGCTTCACGTACTGGGCAAAATAGCTCGACTCTTCCGATTCCGACTTGGGCAGATAGTCCATGAACTCAAGGTAGTAGGGATAGACTTGATACGATGCGAACAGGCCCGCCACCGCGCGGTCGGACGCAACGACGTGCTCTATGTCGAAGCTCGCGTACATCTCAAAGTCCGACTCTATTTCGTCCGGATAAACAAAGGGGTCGGTGCTGACACTACTCTCGAACGTTATCAATCGCTGCTGTCCATACCGGTCCGTCTCGTAACGAATTACCTCATCTCCCATAAGCGCGAGCATCGACTCAAAAGGAGATGCATCAGCCGTCGCGGACAGGTACTCGCCCTGATAGGGAGCGGTGCCGCTCTCTTGCATATCGGTGTAGACGACCGTGCGCGGTATCCAGCCTGTGCCGAGAATATAGCCAATAACCCACTGAGAGACATCATGGGAATAGCTCCCCGTTCCCGCCACGCTCCCAAGCTCGACGAGCCGTTGCCCGTGGACGACGTCGACAACGGTTTTCGCATTATCTTTGAACGTTGAAAGATACTCCTCATCGAGGGCACTCATGTACGAATTCTGGCTGTAGTCGTCAATTTGCACGCCGTGAACAAGATACAGCGGGTCAGGATTGTCCTGGTTGTATTCGAAAAACGCCTCATAAAACGCCGTGCCTTGAAGCGAGTGCACTCGTATGGTGTTCGCCCCCATCTGCTGAATCTGCTCGAACCACCGTAAATACGCGTCCTTGTCGATAGCGTAGTCCGTCGGAAAGTGACCCGGTATTCCAGCTCCGACACTTACACCCCGAAGCTCAAAGGCCTCGTACCCGCTCCCTTCATCGACAAGCAGCTGGTCGCCTTCCTGCTTGACGAACGTCGTGGCAGCTTCCTCGCGCGCACCAAAGGTAACGTGCAATCCTGCGAAGTAATACCCGTACAGAAGAAGGCCGGCAAGCAAGAATACGCAGCAGCATGCGATGATGAAACGTTTCATGGCGACCTCCTTTCTGCGGGTAGCTCTTGTTAGTGGTTGAACATCTTGACTGCCGACTCGTGAGAATACTGCCGCAAGTTCTCGATGTTTCGATCGAGCCACTCACCGCGAAGCTCTATGGCGTCTTTCAAATCGTCAACAGCCTCATCGTATGACTCTGGATTCCTGTCTTCAGGAGACAATTTACTGTCCGCACCAAGTGCAGAAGCGTCGAACGTATACCCCCACACTTGGAAATTGCGATCGATCGCTGGGCCAAGATACGCCACGACCTCGTCGATATACGAAGACAGCGCCTCGTCTGAAAGATACGAACTCCTCAGCTCGCGATAGCGGGATATGACTTGCCCCACGAACTTCTCGTCCTTGAACAGCATGTAATAGAACGGCTTTTCGTTCATAAGGAAGCCAAGTTCGGCAACGCTTTCTTCGGTGTAGTTGTCGTAGGCGTTGTTGAAGTCCCAAACAGGTCCGATCGCAAGCTTTCCGCGTACGTCACGATAGTAGAACGTTGAGTATGACCCCGCGTCAATATTGAGCGTGAGCTCGTTCACGATGGCGTAGTCAACGAACGAGTCCACGTCGAGCACGGTCCAATACCCATGGTTCTCCGTGTCGTAGTCGTATGAGTACAAAGACTTCTCGATAGAGTTGAGATCAGAAGCAATCCACTCTCGCTGATCGATTGTGACAGACATTTCGTTGGGGTAGATCAGGTCCAAATACGTTCCCGAGACCACATACGTCTCGTCGAACAAGTCCGTGATGTTCGACGGGTTGTCGGCTTGGCCCCAGTCTCGCTGGACAATATAGCTCGTTGCGGAAGTGCGACTATCGGAAGGGGTCAGGCTCACCCTGTCTTCGCCATACTTCACGGTCTCCATGAGAAGGTAGATTCCCTGGTATTCGCCATTGACGAACAGTTCGCAAAATCGCACGTCGGGAACATATTGCATAAATTGCCCAATGACGTTCATGGAGAGGTAGTTGCGAATCTGCGTTTTGTCCAAGAACGGACCGTTCAATATCCAATCGCTCTCTTTCCCCATGTTCAGGACGTCAAGATCGCGTTTGGTGGTTCGGTCGGACTCGGTGAACGTGACCGCATAGCTCCTCTTGTCGAACAAGCGCGAGGAATGCCCTCGGTAACGAACCTCTGCCTGCGTTTCCAGCGCAGGAGTGTCATCGAGCCTATTCGCAGATGTTTCGTCGTAGAAGAGGGAAAAGTCCGTCGGGATGGTCTTCGCACCATCGGAAGCCATTGTGTAGGATCTCTCATAAGGAAGCTCCAAGCCCTCCGCGTCAACACGCAATTGCTCGCCTGGAACCTCTTGCCCGCGCGTGTCGATGCTCACGACCGGAAGATGCGAGGCAAACGACTCCGTATCAATATTGCTCGAGCAAGCTGCCTCCTGGTCTTCAGCGGAAAGGTCGCTCAGTTGTTGAGCCTCGCGATGCTGATGATAGCGCTCGTACTCTTCACTACCGCCGTTCAACAGCGCAGCGCCAACGCCCACTGCCACCAGGCAGACGGCTGCGAGCGCGGCTATGATCCTTGAGCGCATGGGGTAACGCCCCTAGCTGCCGATTTCGTCGTTCTGGGCGACGATGTTCACGTAATCGATGCCGCCCATGGAATACAGCTCTTCCGTGATAGGACGCTCGGCCTTGCGCTGGGCGCGGTCGAGCGTGCCCTTCGAGAGCTCGAACATGAACTCGACCGAATCCGGCGTCGTGTTCTTCACGCGCTGTACCGCGCGCCCGTTGAAGTACTCGTACACCAGGCTTTCCACCGCCAATTCCTGGGCGCGCGCCGCCCGGATGACGACCAGCGTGCGCACGTCATTGCGCACGCGCCCGAGCACGAGCATGATGAGGAACACCATGGCGCTGCCCACCGCCGCAGCCATGAACTGCGCCACGCCGCAGCAGATGCCGGCGATGATTGCCCAGAAGATGTACGTGGTGTCGCGCGCGTCCTTGATGGCGGTACGGAAACGCACGATGGACAGGGCGCCCACCATGCCAAGGGACAGCGCGATGTTGTTGCCGATGACTGCCATGACCGTCGCCGTGAGCACGCAGAGCGTGATCAGGTTGATGTTGAACTTCTGCGAGTAGATGGTGCCCGCATGCGAGATCCAGTACGAAAGGAAGATGGCCAGGCCAATGACCGCGGCCACCACCACGCGCAGGAACATGTCCTCCAGCCCCACGACCGAGGTGCTGCCCTGCAGCAGGTTGTACAGTTGCTCTTTCACGCTACGTCTCCTTCATGCCGCCCCACCGTCGTTGGCGCGCTTCCCTTCCATCAGAACTGGAAACCCATGCGCACGTACCGCGCCAGGCAGTACTTGCTCACGGACAGCTCGCTTTTATCCACCGTCCCCAACACGTCTTTGATGTAGCTCAACAAAAAGCCGTTGAACTTCACCTCCAGCACCACGTTGAACGGGTCGAACACCGGGTATAGGCACAGCTTCGAATCGAACAAGTCCATGTTCGCCTCGGTCGCCCGGATGTTGCGGTCCAACGTGACGCGAATCTTGTTCTCCTTCGCGATGAACGCCGTACGGTCGTACTCCACGATGCACTTCGGCCGATAACCGTTGATGCTCATGAACGCGTGCATCTCCGCCGCGAACGGCTCGGGGCGATCGCGCAGCACGCCGAAATCCCCGTCGATGATCCGTTCCGCTTCATGGCGCGAAAGCGGCAGGGACCGCTTCAGCTGGTTGTCGCCCTGCTTCTGCTTGAGCTCGAGCAAGGCGAAGTCCGCCGACGGGTCGTACACGCGGATGCGCACCTTGCGGCGCGGGTCCGTGCCGAAGAGCTTCTCGGCGTAATCGCGATCGTGCAGCGTGTCGAAGTACAGCGAGCGCACCGGGTAGCCGAACAGCCCGTTGTGCGGATCGGCCGGCAAGATGGCGCCCACGCGCGCTTCCGCTTGCTTGGCGCTCGCGATGTTGAGGAGGAACTTCTTCTCTTTGCGCAAGACCTGCCGCACAAGCTCCTCCTTTCAATGCTCGGTTGAGCTTTCACACAATGCGCACGTTTCAAACAGCCGCGAGTCATTGCGGGCAAGCACCTTCGCCCAACGGCTCCAGTGACGACAATCTATTTCGCCAGCTGGACATGCTACGAGCGCAAACGCGATACAAAGTCTCAATTATTATACAGCGACAATTTGCATCCCTTTTACTGTTGTCACGTCAATACGGACTAATTGCTACTGTTTTAGTAACATTATCATATCGCACGGTCATCTCGCTTGAATCACCGCCCAGAATACATGTACGTGCGATTCTGTCCGCCCTCTCCTCCCTTGCGCGCCCTTCCGGCTTGCGCGATACTTCGAACCATCGCACGGTTGACCACAACACCCTGTGCTGCACCGTCGTAATTACGCACAACATAGTGGGTTTTTCTACACTACCCACCATTTGCGCGAAAGGAGGCTTGCCCATGCGTCGCCTGATCGACTACACGAAAGCGAGCCTCGCTCGACGCCACGGCTTCCTGACGGGCGCGAAGGCGGAGATCCAGCGTGAGAACCTCAACATGGCGTGCTTCGCCAGCTGCATCACCACCGCCCTGCTCGCCGTCTTCCTGCTGGTCACGCCCGCCATCATTCCCGGATGGGAGCCGTCCGTCTACCATTTCGCGTTCCTGCCCGTGAGCGTCGTTTTCACCGTGCTGACGCTGACGTACCGGCACTTTATCCCCACGCCGCGCTACGGCACGGTGATCGGTATCGCGTTCGCGTGCGCGCTGTGCACGTGCACCATCCTTATCGACGCTTTGAGCGAGCCGATCGCGCCGGGGTCGTTCATCCCGCTCGTCTTCGTCACCCTGCCCTCGCTGCTCGTGGTGCGCTTCGCCTTCTCGTACGGCATCATCATCTTCTTCGACGTGCTGTACTGCGTGCTCTGCGTCACGTTCAAGAACCCCTACATCGCTCAATACGACGTGTTCCAATCCATCGTGTCGCTCGCGTTCTCACTGTCCCTGGCGCACCTTGTCATGGGATATCGAATCAACGACTGGGAGACGCGCCGTCAGTTCGAAGAGCTCAGCAAGCGCGACACGCTCTCGGACATCTACAACAAGCGTACGCTCATCGAGATGGCGCAGGCTGCCATCCAGGCTGCCGGCCCGGCGGCGTCCTGCGCGCTCGTGGTCATCGACCTCGACGACTTCAAGAACGTCAACGACCAGCGCGGGCACTATGCCGGCGACACCGTGCTCCGCGACATGGCGCTCCTCCTGAAAGAGCACTTCCGCGCCTCCGACGTGCTTGGGCGCTTCGGCGGCGACGAGTTCATCGCCCTCATGCTGGGCTCGTTGCCGGAGCGTGTCGTCAACACGAAGCTCCTGCGACTCCAGCACACGTTCGCGGACGCCACGGAAGCGAGCGTCGGCGTGCGTATGACGTGCTCTGTCGGCGCAGTCATCGCACGCGAGCAGTCGGTGGACTTCGACTCGCTGTTCATGCAAGCTGACAACGCGCTGTACGAGGCGAAACGGGACGAGAAGGGCGGTATCGCAATTCGCAATTACCGCACGCTCGACAAGCCGGCCGAAAGCGCCGACCCCGCGTCTCCGACGCTATAAGAAATATCGCTTGAAATGCGGGAAGCCCCCAACCAGGCTGTGATATAGGCTACAATCCATCCCAGGAGGCGCCATCAGACGCCGCGCGTGCGCACGCCATCTTTCGCCAGCGCTGCGCAGGCAGGACGCCCCACCATCGAGCGGAGGGAAGGACCGCATGGACGCAACGCACGAAAACGCCGAGCATGCCATCTCGAACACGATCCTGATCGTGGACGACGAGGACATCAACCGCGAAATCCTGGCGAACCTCTTCGAGGACGAATTCCAGATTGAGGAGGCCGAGAACGGCGTCGTCGCCCTGCAGAAGGTGCTCACGCGCCCGCAGGAGTACTGCGCCATCCTTCTCGACGTGGTCATGGATCAGATGGACGGCCTGCAAATGCTCGAGCACTTGGGCAAGGCGGGCATCATCGAGCACGTTCCCGTATTCCTCATCACCGCCGAGACCAGCAGCGACGTCACCAAGGAAGCGTATGAGCGCGGGGTGATGGACGTCATCCGCAAGCCCATCGTCCCCTTCGTCGTCAAACGCCGCGTGGAGTCCGTGATCGAGCTCTTCCAGGCGCGCCGTCGCCTGAGCTACGTGGTGGAAGACCAGCGCTCCGAGCTCATCCGCCGCGCCGAGCAGATCATCGAGCTCAACCGCGGCATGATCGAATCGCTCTCCACCGCCATCGAATTCCGCGACGGCGAGTCGGGCGGCCACGTGCGCCGCATCCACGACATCACGAAGCTCATGCTCCTGCGCACCGAGCTCGGAGACGGGCTTACCGCCCGTCAGGTCGACGACATCGCCCTTGCCTCCATCATGCACGATGTGGGCAAGATCGCCATCCCCGACGCCATCCTCGGCAAGCCCGGACGCCTCACGCCCGAGGAGTTCGAAGTCATGAAGACCCACACCATCCAGGGCGAGCGGATGCTCTCCCGCATCCCGCAACTGCGCGCCACCGACGTGTACGAGTACGCGTGCGACATCGCGCGCCACCATCACGAGCGCTGGGACGGCGGCGGCTATCCCGACGGCCTCAAGGGCGACGAGATCAGCATCTGGTCGCAGATCGTCTCGCTGGCCGACGTGTACGACGCCCTCACGAACAAGCGCGTGTACAAAGCAGCCTTCAGCCGCGAAGAGTCCCTGCGCATGATCCAGGACGGCGAGTGCGGCGTGTTCAACCCGCTCGTGCTGGAATGCTTCCTGCGCATCGAGCCGGACGTGAACGACCTGTACGAGGCCCTGCAGGCCGAAGGGGCCGAGGCATGAACCGCGAAGCCCTCGAAGCCGGCGGCGTGGACGTCCAGGGCGCGCTCGACCGCATGATGGGCAACGAGAAGCTCCTCGCCCGCCTGCTGGGCAAGTTCCTCGACGATAAGAGCTTCGAGCATCTGGAAGCGGCGTTCGCCTCGCAGGACGCCGAAGCAGCGCTCAATACCGCGCACACGCTCAAGGGCGTGGCTGGCAACCTGTCCGTCACCACGGTCTATGAGCTCGCTGGTCGTCAGTGCGACCTGCTGCGCGCCGGCTCCCCCGACGAGGCGGCGGCGCTCATGCCGCAGCTAGGCGAAGCCTACCGCGCGGCGCAGGACGCTATTCGCACTGGCGTATAGCCATAAGAGTTACTTATTCTTCGATAACTATTTATTTCTTTTCATGATCGTTTTCGCGCCGTACTATGGGCAGGCCGCTTCGCAGCGGCTTGCCCATTCGACACGACGTGAGGACACCTGTGGAAACAATCAAAAAGAACCTTGCCGGCCTGGCGTTCTGCTTCGTCATCGCCGTCCCCTCCGCCTTCCTTGGCGGGCTTGCGCCCGTGGTGGGCGGCCCTGTGTTCGCCATGCTCATCGGCATGGCGCTCGCGCTGCTCGTGAAAGACGGCGGCTTCCGCTCGAAGCTGGACCCGGGCGTGAAGTACACCTCGAAGAAGGTCCTGCAGTACGCCGTCATCCTGCTCGGCTTCGGCATGAACCTGGCGGACATCCTGGCGAAGGGCCAGCAGTCCCTGCCCATCATCATCGTCACCATCGCGACGTCGCTCGTCATCGCCTTCGTGCTCTGCAAGGCCATGAAGATTCCTTCGAAGGTGGCCACGCTCATTGGCGTGGGCTCATCGATCTGCGGCGGCTCCGCCATCGCGGCCACGGCGCCGGTCATCAAGGCTGACTACGAGGAGATCGCCACGTCCATCTCGGTCATCTTCCTGTTCAACGTCATCGCAGCGCTCATCTTCCCCACCTTGGGCGGCATGCTCGGGCTTTCGAACGAGGGTTTCGGCCTGTTCGCCGGCACGGCCGTGAACGACACCTCCTCGGTCACGGCGGCGGCGTCCTCGTGGGACAGCATGCACGGAAGCAACATCCTTGACGAGGCGGCGGTCGTAAAGCTCACGCGAACGCTCGCCATCATCCCCATCACGCTCGTGCTCGCGTTCTGGCAGGTGCGCCGCGCGAAGGCGGAGGGCGCTACGGAAGCAGAGAATGCCTTCAGCCTGAAGAAGGTCTTCCCGTTCTTCATCTTGTTCTTCCTGGCGGCGTCGGTCGTCACGACGGTCTTCAGCCTGCCCGCAGAGGTGACCGCCCCCATCAAGGAGCTCAGCAAGTTCTTCATCATGATGGCCATGGCCGCCATCGGCTTCAACACCAACGTCGTGAAGCTCGTGACCTCCGGCGGCAAGCCCATCGCGCTCGGCCTGTGCTGCTGGGTGGGCATCGCCGTGGCCAGCTTGGCCATGCAGGCGGCGCTCGGCATCTGGTAGGACCGCCGCAAGAGCGCTCCCACCTTCCTGCGCGACACAACGAAACGGGCCTGGCAGCCCTTCCTTGATCGGAAGTCGGCTGCCAGGCCCGTCGCTTATCGCGGAAGCCAGCGCCCTTTCGAGCTCGTTTGCGCGCTGTCTAGCCCAGCGGGTGCGGGCCGGCAGCGCTGATCGCGGCGTCGGCGTTCGGGTAGCGCTTCGCGAAGTTCTCCTCGAACATGCGCGCCAGCTTGTCGGCCGCCTTATCGTACTCCTCGGGCGAAGGCCACACGAGGCGCGGGTCCAGCAGCTCCGCCGGCACGTCCTCGCACGCCACGGGAACGTCCATGTTGAAACGCTCGTCGCGACGGTAGCCCGCCTCGTCGATGCTGCCCGCGAGCGCCGCGTGCACGAGCGCGCGCGTGTGCGGCAAGCTGATGCGGTGGCCCGTTCCGTAGCCACCGCCCGTCCAACCGGTGTTCACCAGGTAGACACGGGCGCCCGTGGCGTTGATGCGCTGCTCCAGCAAGCGCGCGTACTCCAACGGGTCGAGCGGCATGAACGGCTCGCCGAAGAGCGCACTGAACGTGGGCTGCGGTTCGACGATGCCCTGCTCCGTGCCTGCCACCTTCGCCGTGAAGCCGGTCAGGAAGTGGTACATGGCCGATTCCGGCGTCAGGCGCGCGATGGGCGGCAGCACGCCGAAGGCGTCCGCCGTGAGGAACACGACAACGGACGGCGGCTGTCCCACGCCGTCGAGCTTCGCCCCGGCAATGTGCCCCACCGGGTACGCCACGCGCGTATTCTCGGTGATGGACGAGTCGGCGTAGTCGGCGATGCGCGTGTCCGGGTCGAGCAGGACGTTCTCGGTCACGCTACCGAAGCGAATGGCCTTGAAGATGAGCGGCTCGGACTCTTCGGACAGGTCGATGCACTTCGCGTAGCAACCGCCTTCAATGTTGAAGACGCACTCGTCCGACCAGCCGTGCTCGTCGTCGCCGATGAGCTGGCGGCCGTCCACGGCGGACAGCGTGGTCTTGCCCGTGCCGGACAGGCCGAAGAACACCGCCGTCTCGCGCGTGCGCGGGTCGCGGTTGGCGGAGCAGTGCATGCTGAGCACGCCGTCCTCAACCGGCAACAGGTAGTTCATGGTAGAGAAGATGGACTTCTTGATCTCGCCAGAATAGCCCGTGCCCGCCACCACGATGACGCGCTCCTCGAAGTTGATGAGCACGCCGGCGTTCATGCCCGTGCCATGGCGCTCGGGGTCGCACGCGAAGCCCGGGGCCGCCAGCACGGTGAAATCGGGGCCGTCGAAGCGCTCGAGGTCGCCCTTGTGCGGGCGCACGAGCATCTGGCGCGCGAACAGCGCCTGCGTGGCGCGCTCGGCGACCACGAGGTAGGCGCGGGAATGACGGCGGTCCGCCCCGGCAATACCCCGCATGACGTGCAGGTCGCCCTGGGAGAGGTACGCACACACGTCATCGCGCAGCACTTCGTAGTGCGCGCGGTCGATGGGGCGGTTCACGCCGCCCCAGGCGATGCGCTCGTGCACGTCGGGCGTGTCCACGATGAAGCGGCACTTCGGAGAGCGTCCGGTGTACTCTCCCGTCTCCACGACGAGCGACCCGGTCGAGGAAAGCCGGCCTTCCCCGCGCTGGAGCGCGCGTTCCACCAATTCGGCGGCGCACAGGTCGATGTGCACCCTCCCTTCGCCCGGCGTGATGCCGAGCGCCTCGAGCACGGCGTGGACCTGCTGCGGGTTCTTGGCCATGGGAATCACCTTCGTTCGCTTCATGGAGTGCTTCCGACGTGTTTCGTCACGTGGGAATGGTAGCACAGCCGTGCTCTTCAGCGCGCGCATGGTGCTTCGCGCGCGCACGTCTCAAGGCGCGATCAACGCACGCGCGTCTCCCAGAAGGCGACGGCGCTCGCCGCTGCCACGTTGAGCGAGTCGACGCCATGGTCCATGGGAATGCGCACCGTCCAGTCGCAGTGCGCGATGGTGCTCGCAGCCAAGCCGTCGCCCTCCGTGCCGAGCACGAGCGCGAGCTTATCGCAAGATGCCAAGCGCGCATCGTCGATGGAGATGGAGTCGTCGGAAAGCGCGAGCGCCGCTGTCTTGAACCCAAGTTCGTGCAGCAGCGGCACGCCTTCGACCGCCCAATCGCGCACGCCCCCGATGCGCGCCCACGGCACCTGGAACACTGCGCCCATGGACACGCGGGCAGCACGGCGGTACAGCGGGTCGTGGCACGAGGGCGTGAGGAGCACCGCGTCGATGCCGAGCGCCGCCGCCGAACGGAAGATGGCGCCCACGTTCGTGTAGTTCACGATGTCCTCGAGCACGGCGACGCGGCGGGCATCCCGCACGAGCTCTTCCACGGTTGGCATGGGCGGGCGCTCGAAGAGCGCGAGCGCCCCGCGCGTGACCTCGTAGCCGGTGACCGCGCGGAACTGCTCGCGCGTTGCCACGAACACGGGCATCTCAGGGTCGGCCGCTAGCGCGCGGTCCACGACAGGCATGGTCTGCTCGAGCCACTTCTCCTCCATGAACAGGGATATCATCCGCACGCCCGCATCGAGCGCGCGGTCGATGACCTTGCGCGACTCGCCCACGAACATGCCGCCGCCGCGTCCGCCGCCAATGCCGTCGCGCAGCTGGCCGTCCGTCAGCCCGCAGTACGCGGCAAGGCGCTCATCGTTCACGTCCGTCACGTGGATGATCGGCATGGTGGCTCCTTCGCGGTCAATCGTTGAGATGGGGTGGCGGGCGTGCGCGCACGCCCACTCAAGAGCGCCCGCCATTGGGGGCGTTCGCGTCGTTCGGTCCGCACGCAGCCAGCCGCGATTCGCTATTGTGCCACAGCTTCCATCCCTGCGCCCGGCGCAGGCGCGTCGAACACCTCGCGCGCGGTCTGCTCCATGCGTGCCACGATGTCCTCACCGCGCAATTCCACGAGGCCTTCGACCGTCTGACGAAGCAGGCCTGTCCACTCCGAGAACGAGACGTCCCCGCACGCTTCGGGAGGCCAGTCGGTCTCCACGACCAGACGGTCCGCAGGGACCGCTTTCGCGTACGCGCGGCCGCGCTTCGTGGCGAGCATGCGCGGGTTCACGGAGAAGTAGCAGCCCAGCCGGACGGCGCGCACGAGCGCGTCGTTGGAGCCCGAGAACCAATGCAGGATGCAGGCGTTGTCTGCCGTGCATTCAAAGCGCTCGAGCACGTCGAGCACCTCGTCGGCGGCGTTCACCGCGTGCAGCGTGACCACCTTGCCGCCCGTGACGCCCGCACGCACGGCGCGCTCGAACGCCGCCGTCTGCGCCTCCTGCGTCCCATCGTGGCGCGTGGCGAAATCGAGCCCGATTTCGCCAATGAAGCGCACGCTTTCCGCAAGCTCCCCGAAGCGCGCGACCTCCGCTTCGCCGCACGAGCCGTCGGCGACCCACCACGGATGCAAGCCAAGCCCCACGAGCACTGCCGGACAGCCCGCGAACAGCGCCCGCGCGCGCTCGTACCCCGCGGGCGTGACCGTGGCCGAAAGCGCGCGCACCCCTGCGCACGCCGCAGCATCGCCCAACACGCGTCCATTCCGCGCGAAATCCAAATGGCAGTGCGCGTCCAAGTACGGAAGGGGCCGTGACCTGTCCATGGAGCATCCTTTCTTCGAACGGTTATCCTCTGTTGGAATCTCGAGCGCTGTGGGCATCACGCTCGGGCGGTCGCCCCCTATGACGCCCATCGCAGGCGCCGCCACGGTACGCGAACTATCCTTCGATGCCGAGCAAGCCCCTGATCACGCGGCCGGCGATCATCTGGCCCATGATGGGCGGGGCGTACGATGCCGTGCCCAAGGTCGGGCGACGACGGCCCTGGGGCGCCTCCTGGCGCGCGCCGCCTTCGCCGGCATGACGAGCTTCCGCAGCGGTCTCCTCCTCCGGCGCGTCGTCGAACACGGGCAGGCGCGCGGGCTCCTCGGTCGAGTACAGCACCTCGAGCCGCTTGATGCCGCGCTTGCGGGCCTCTTTGCGCACGACGCGGCACAGCGGGTCATTCGACGTCGCGTAAATGTCGGCGAAACGGAAGCAGTCGGGACGTAGCTTGTTCGCGGCGCCCATGCTGCTCACCAGGCGCAGACCGTGCTGGTCGGCGTACTGCGCGATGGCGAGCTTCGTGCCCACGGTGTCCACCGCGTCCACCACGTAGTCGGCGTCCGCGGCAACCTCGTCCATGAGCGCCGCCACCTCGTCGGGCAGCACGAACCGGTCGAGCGCCGTCACCTGGGCGTCCGGGTTGATGTCGGCCACCATGGCGCGCATGACCTCAACCTTGCGCCCGCCCACGGTGCTGTGGAACGCGAGCGCCTGGCGGTTGATGTTACTGCGCTGCACCGCGTCCCCGTCCACGATGACGAGCCGGCCCACACCGCCGCGCGCGAGGGCTTCGACGCAGCTCGACCCGACGCCGCCCACACCGAACACCACGACCTTCGACGCCGCCAGCCGGCGCACGCCCTCACAACCGAACACGAGCTCCAATCGCGACGTCGCGGCGTCTTCAGTGTCGACCGCGCTGTGCGCCTCCGCGCTCTGCCCAGCCGCGTTCTGTTCAAGGCCCTCCACGAGTAGCTCCCTTCCTCAAGCCAGGACGACGCCTCTCACGATGCTGCGCGCCCTTCGACCATTCGCATGGTACCAATCCTTGTAGCGCGATTCGGCGACGCTCGTTGCCCGTTGCGGCCTTTCGGCAAATCCATCGAAAGCACGGCACTCGAAAACCTATAATCTTCCCGTCACCGACGAAAGGGAGGATTGCATGATCTTCAAGAACATCCTAGTCCCCTACGACACCTCTGACAGCGCCCTCAACGCCCTGAAGATGGCGGTGGGCATGGCTCAGGACGACGCCGAGACGCGTGTCCACGTACTGAGCGTAGTCAACAACAACACAAATCCCTGGGCAGCCGGCACCGACAGCAACAAAGAGTACGCCGGCGTCCCGATGTTCCTCATGGACAGCGAGGACTACAAGGACACCGTCGCCGAGGCGCTCGAGCAGGATCGCCAGCGCCTGGCCGACAGCATCCAGGACGTCACGCACAACCTGGGAGACCGTCTGGTCACGAAGGCGGCGTTCAACACCTCCATCACCACCGGCGTCATCGGCTACGCCATCGACAACGGCTGCGACCTCATCGTCATGGGCCGCCGCGGAATGGGCCCGCTGCGCAGTGTGCTCGGCAGCGTGAGCTTCGGCGTCTTGCAGAACACGGACATCCCCGTCATGGTGGTGAAGTAGCGCGCCTCCGGATGATCGCTCCCGCAGCAAGCACGCGTCTCGCGCGAAACGAACGGCCGGCGGTTCATCCCGCCGGCCGTTCCTCGTCTCTGGAAGTATTCGGGCACCGCTACGCGAACAACTCCGCCGTATGCTCCATGCGCTCGGCGATGCGCACGCCGAACGGACAGCGCGCTTCGCACTCCCGGCACCCCACGCACGCGTCCGCCGTCACCGCCAGGTCGTGATAGTGCGCGCGCACCGACGGCGGCACGTCGTCGTGCAGCACCGCGAGGTCGTGCAGCTTGTTCACCATCGCGATGTCGATGCCCACGGCGCACGGCGCGCAATGGCCGCAGTACGTACACTGCCCGTAGTACGCGTGCCGCGGCGCACCCGCCAGCACGCTCGCGTAGTCGCGCTCTTCCTCGGTCGCCTCTTCGTAGGCCAAGGCAGCCTGCGCCTCCGCCACGTCCTTCGCGCCCACCATGATGCTCGCCACTGCCGGGCGCGTGAGCGCGTAGTGAACGCACTGCACCGGGCTGAACGCCACGCCGAAGGGGCTCGTCTGCGCGTCGAGCAGCCTTCCGCCGGCATAGCCCTTCATGACCGTGATGCCCACGTCCTCGCGCTCGCACGTGGCGTACAGGCGCTCGCGCGCCGGGTCGATGCCCTCGAGCGACTCGTCGTACTCGCCGAAGAGATCGTCCAGGTTCTCGGAGGCGGGCATCATGTCGAAGGCGGGGTTCAGGCTGAACATGATCATCTCGATCTCGCCCGATTCCGCAGCACGCTGCGCCACGTCCGGGTTATGGGTGGAAAGCCCGATATGCCCGATCGTTCCCGCCGCTTTGAGCTCGCGCACGTACGCCATGAACGGGCCGGACATGACGTCACGGTACTCGTCCACGCTGTCCACGTAGTGGATCATGCCCAGCTCCACATGGTCGGTACCCAAGCGCGCGAGCAGATCTTCGAACGCCGGCTTCACCACGTCCATGTCGCGCGTGCGCACGTACTGCCCGTCCTGCCACGTGGAGCCGATATGCCCTTGGATGATCCACGCATCCCGAGTCCCCCGCAGGGCGAAACCCAGGTTGTCACGAATCTCCGGGTCGGCCATCCAACAGTCGAGGATGTTCACGCCGCCCGCGCGCAGCGCCTCCGCCACGTCGCGCACCTCTTCGGGCGTCTTGCCGCCGCCCATCCACTCGGCGCCAAAGCCGATCTCGCTCACTTCAAGGCCCGTCTTGCCCAACCGCCGATAGCGCATGCGCCTCCCCTTCCTACGCCGTCATGCCGCGACCGCCCTTCCGCGGCCGCTCGCCACAATCCCGCCGCCAAGCCCGCCAATACGCGGCCTTGCGACGACTCGTCTCTGCATATCGTAGCGCCTCGAGCAGGCTCGAGGTCAAGCCGCCGTTCTCCCGTTCTTCACGCCACGTTGCATGGCCTGATTTCACGCTCTCACATTTCTCGCTCACATTACACACGGAATATTTCGCTAAACCGTGTTTTTCGTGAGCGAAATTACTCAAGGAGGCACATCCGCACGTTTCAAGGAAGAATGATTTCGGGCGCCGAAACCTAAAGAACAAACGGAGCGCACGGCCGGAATGAGGAGAGCGGCCGAGCGTCCGGAACCGCTCCCATGGCCCCCGAAAGCACGCCATCGCCCGACGAAAGGAACCGAAATGCCCAGCGAACCGACCGAGACCTCCTGCGACGTGCTTGTGGTGGGATCAGGAATCGCTGGCGTCACCGCGGCGATTGAGGCGGCGCGGGCGGGCGCTCGCGCCGTGCTCGCCTCGCTCGGCCCGCTGTTCTCGGGGTCGAGCTTCTATCCGGGCACCTGGGGCCTGGGGCTCATAGCTCCGCTCGCCGACGAGGACGCCGAAGATCTCGAGCGCACCATCCTGCGCGTTGGCTGCGGCATGGCCTCGCCCGCGCTTGCTCGGACGCTCGTGCGCGGCGTGCGGCCCGCCATCGAACGGCTGGAAGCGTTGGGCGCCAAGCTGAGACGGCCAGACCATGCAGGCGAGCGCGAGTTCATCCCGTGCTTCGACCACACAGAGCGCCTGTGGCGCGGCATCCTGCGCGAACCGTGCGAGCGCTCGATCGCACGTGCATTGAAGGAAGCCGGCGTGCACGTCATGGACGGATGCGAGCTCGTGGACCTCGAATCCTCGCACGAGCGGGGCGTCGAAGGCGCGGCGCTCTACGACCACGGGCGCTCAGCATGCCATCGCGTCGCGTGCCGCTCCGTCGTTCTCGCGTGCGGCGGTACGGGCGGTCTGTTCGAGCGTCGCCTCACCGGAGCCGACGTCGTCGGCACCGCTCACGCCATCGCCCTCGCGCATGGCGCCCGCCTGGTGAACATGGAGTTCCTGCAGATCATGCCCGGGCTCGTGGACCCGTGCTCGGGCGTGGTGTTCAACGAGAAGGCATTCCGATTCATGGAATTCGACGGCTCCCCCGCAGCACGGCAGCTCACCGAGCGCGCGGACAGCGAGCAGCTCTTGGCGCAGCGCTCGGGCTACGGCCCCTTCACCGCGCGCTTGGCCTCGCGCGCCGTGGACGCCGCCATCGATGCCGCTGGTCCTGACGGCCTGGCGATGCGCTATCGGCTGGAACGCGCGGACGACAGCGCGCCCGCAAGCACAGTCGCTATGCCCGAGCTCGTGCGCGACTACTACGAATGGCTCGAGCGCGACTTCGGCGTCCGTCCGCACGACTGGGTTCGCGTCGCCCCGTACGCCCATGCCGCAAACGGCGGCATCTTAATCGACGATCATGGCGAAACGGGCGTGCCTGGCCTGTTCGCCTGCGGCGAGGTGACCGGCGGCATGCACGGCGCCGACCGCATCGGCGGGCTCTCGAGCGCCAACGGCCTCGTCTTCGGCGCGCGCGCCGGAAAAGCCGCAGCAGCATGGGCGTTCGAAAAAGCGGCGGAGCACCCCATCGCGCACCCTGAATGCTCGGGCGCGAGCGATGCGAGCATACCGGGATCCTGCGCTGACGCCGACCGCCCCACAACCAGACGCCTTCCTTCCAAGCCTGCGCTATCCACAGCGCTCTCCGCAGAGGCCATCGCACGCCCACTCGCGGGCACAGGTGCTCGCACGGCTGGTTCCGAAATCCAGGCGCTTCGCCAGCGCTTGCAGCGCACGATGTCGTCTCACTGCATGATCGTGCGCACGGAAGAGAGCCTGTCGCAAGCGGAATCAGAGCTGGAAGACATCGCGAAACTCGCCGACGAGCTCCTTTCAGGCGACGGCGCCACAGTGGACGCCCTGCGCCTGCGCCACCAAGCCATAACGGCGCGCTGCCTGGTGACGGCCATGCGCGAACGGCGCGAAAGCCGGGGCGCGCACTATCGAGCGGATTTCCCGGAGCAGGACCCTGCTTTCGACTGCCCGCTTGCCATCTCGTGGAACACTGCAACGGGCGCGCCGCGCTGCGAGCCGTTCAGCTGGCAGGATCGCTAACCGCGCAGGTACCCCAGCACGTGTTGCGTGTCCACCACGCGGCTGTCGAAGCAGCGCACGAAGTAGTCAAGGCCCGCTTCCTGCGTGCCCACCAAGAACGTATCGCACGCGTCAGCAGCCACGACGGTTCGATACCCGCGGTAGAACGCGCCTGCAAGCGTGTGCAGCACGCAGATGTTCGTGTCGCACCCGCAGACGATGAGCGTGTCGACGCCCAGCTCGCGCAGCGTAAGGTCCAGGTCGGTCATGAAGAAGGCGTCGTAGCGGCGCTTCGGGACGACGTAGTCACCCGCCTGCACCTGGAAGGGGTCGAGCGGACGCGAGCCCTCCGTCCCCGCCATGCCGTGCTCGCCCCAGAGCTGAATCTCGCGGTCGATGCCCGGCAGGTGCGCGTCGCACGCGAACACCACCGGAACGCCGCTTTTCCGCGCCGCGCGCACGATGCCGATGGCGTTGTACGCCATCACCTCGAGGCCGGGCGTCGCGCCCTCGCTACCGCCGAGCACGTCGACGACGAGCACCGCCGTCTTCGCCAGCTCGATGTTGTCGCTTTGCTGCCAAGGCGTCTGCTGCGCCTGCGGAAGGTAGGCCATGGTGGTCCTTTCTTCGAGCACGTCCGTTCAGGGCATTGTACGCACACAGCGTTTCCCGCGCGTGAAAACTCGGCCGCTCAGCCGAACAGCCAGCGTTCCCAGCCGTCCGCCTCGCGCTGCGCCTGGGCGTAACCGCGCTCGTAGGAGTCCTGCAGTCTCGCAAGGTCGGTCTCCTTGTTGGAGACGGGCATGACCTCGGGGTAGAACACGCACACCGCGCCGGAGCGCTCCAGGCGCTCGACCTCGTCGCACAGGTCGTTGTAGTGACGCCACCGATCGATGGTCCGCTCGGCCACGAGCGGCTCTTTGCGGAACGCGGCGCGGAACACCGCCTGCATGCCGCCGCCGAGCGGCTTCTTGCGGTAGGCGCGCTCTTGCGTGCGCACGATGAAGAAACGCTCGAAGCCGTCGGCGCGCGCCGCTTCGAGCGGGATGCCCCAGCTCTCCCCCAAACCGCCGTCGTAGAGCACGCGGCCGTCGATGGTGGGCGGCGGCATGAAGATCGGCATGGTGGAGCTTGCGCGCACGCACAGCATCATGTCGTGCATGACGGGCATGTCGGCCTTCGACCAGCGCAGCGTCTCCCCCGTGGCGGGGTCGAAGGCGTCGATGTGCACGTCGGCGGGGTTGGTGCGGAAGGCATCCCAGTCGAACTCGAACAGGTCGCCCGTGCCCACCAGGTCCTCCGCCACGCCTTCGTACAAGTGATGCGCGTTGAAGTACCCGTCGCCGCGCAGCATACTGCGCATGCCGCCGAACTCAGGGTCGCGCACCAGGTCGACGAACGACGCGCGCGTGCGCGGGATGTCGTGCGAGACGTAGTTCACCGCATGGCTCGAGCCAGCGGAGATGCCATAGACGTGCCCGAAGTTGATACCGCGTTCCAGCAGCGTGACGATGACGCCCGCCGTGTAGCTCGCGCGCATGCCGCCGCCCTCGATGACGAGAGCGACGTCGGGCACGTTGATGTCGAATGTCGTGTCAGGGTTTTTCATGCGGAGGATTATACC
>CASEJD010000017.1 GCA_949288145.1 uncultured Coriobacteriia bacterium | reverse complement strand
GCCACCCCACCGCGAGCCGCCCCGCCACGCGCCACCCCACCGCGGGCCGCCCCACCGCATGGCATCCCGATGTGCATCGGCCCGCCGCGACCAGAGCGCACACACCGCCGCGGCCAGGGCTCGCGCTTCGTCAACAATCAGCGCACCCCAACTTGACGCCCTTTTTACTCCAGCTCCGCGCGCGCTCGGCTACAATGCCTGACTGCGCCACATCCCCGAGAGAAAGGACGCGCATGCAGAAGCTGACGAAGCAGGAGAAGAGCTGGATCGCCTACGACGTGGGCAATTCCGCGTTCGTCATGCTCTCGACGGCGCTTATCCCCGTGTACTTCGCCTCGCTCGCGGAGCCAGGCTCCTCGGTCGTGGTGGCATGGGGCTATGCGGAGACGGTCGCCTCGCTCATCCTGGCGCTGCTCATGCCCTTCCTCGGCAGTCTGGCGGACCTGCAGCACAACAAGAAGCGCTTCTTGATCGGCTCGGTCGGCACGGGCGCCGTGGCGTGCGCCGCGCTTGGCATTCCGCAGCACGCGTTCGCATTTCTCGTCATCTACGTGATCGCTTCGGTCATGCTCAACGGTTCCATGGTCTTCTACGACGCCTTCCTGGTGGACGCCACCACGGAGGAGAACTACGACCGCGTCTCGTCGCACGGCTACGCCTGGGGCTATATCGGCTCGTGCATCCCGTTCGTCGCGTGCCTGGTCATCGTGCTCTTCGGCGAGAACGTGGGCATCAGCATGGGGACGGGCATGCAGATCGCCTTCGTCATCACGGCCGCCTGGTGGGTAGCGTTCACCGTGCCGCTCGTGCGCAATGTGCACCAGACGCACTTCAAGCCGCGCACCAAGCGCATCTTCCGCGACACCGTGCGCGGACTTGTCGCCACGCTGGGAAAGATCGCGCGCGACAAGCGCCTGCTCATGTACATGCTCGCGTACTTCTTCTACATCGACGGCGTGCACACCATCATCAAGATGTCCACGAGCTACGGCACCGAGCTCGGCATCGACTCGACGCAGCTCGTGCTGGCGCTGCTCGTCACGCAGTTCGTGGCGTTCCCCTCCGCCATCCTCTACGGGCGCCTGGCGGGCAAAGTGGGCGCCCGCACCATGTTGCTCACGGCCGTGGCGGCGTACTTCGGCATCACGCTGTTCGCGGCGTTCTTCCTGCGCAGCGCCGTGGAGTTCTGGATCCTGGCGGTGTGCGTCGGCCTGTTCCAGGGCGGCATCCAGGCGCTCTCGCGCTCGGAGTTCGGAAAGCTCATCCCGAAGGAGCACGCGAACGAGTACTACGGCTTCTTCGACATCTTCGGCAAGTACGCCGCGGTCATGGGCACGCTCCTCGTGAGCGTCACCACGCAGCTCTCCGGCAACGCCTCCCTTGGCGTGCTGGCGCTCGCGCTCTTGTTCGTGGCGGGCTTCGCGCTCCTCTGGAAGATGCCGCGGGAGTAGGCTCGCGAGCGCTTACTGCCACGGCAGGTCATGCCGCACCACCGCCGGACGCGGCGCACGGTCAACCTTTGGGTAGAGGCTCTGATGCAGCTTGAGGCGGCGACCTTCAAGGTCGCTTGTCCGGCTGCGCAGCCGGATGCCGAGCAAGCGCTCGAGATGACGCGCCACGTGCTCCATGCTCGCAAGGTCGTGCGCTTGCTGCCTGGTGACGGTGAGCACGCGGTACGCATCCGCGATGAACTCGTTGCGCCGGCGCGCGTCGCGGTCGATGTTCGCTTCGCCTTCATGGCGCTCGCTGCTGTCGTATTCAATGACGACACCGTGCCGCTCCCACAACAGATCGCCTTTGCGCACGATTGTTCCGTCCGGTCGCGTGAACGAAAGCGGCTTGTTCAGCACGGGCGCAGGAAGCCCGAAGCCCCCGAGATGGCGCGGCGCTGACAGCTCGAACGCGACTTTCGACTCCATTAGAGAGCAAGAGCCGTTGAGCACCAAACTTGACGCCGTGCGCGCCTTCGCGGCGCCAGGCATGGCTCCTGCCGCTTGCGCGTACGCGCGTAAACGCTGCGCAGTCGTGAGCGCCCTGCGCGTAACAAGGGATTCGCGCTGGCGGTCAATCGCGAACGAGCCGCATATCTCGTAGCCAAACAACACCAGATCAACAAGCGAGAATTCTCGCGCAAGCTGTACGAAACAAAGCTCTGGACAGCACGCCAACACATGATCGGACGCGCGAAAGAACGAGCGCTGTGGGTATGTGCGAGCTGCCCTTCTCCGACGCACCGAAAGCGTCGCACGGTTCCCGCCATCGGGCGGAACGAGCACGTCAAGCGAGCGAGAATCAACTCCGAGCCTGCCGACGTCGAACGCACGAATGTCCGTAAGCGACATGGCGCAATCGCGCAAGGACGCCGCGCGCGTGGGCGTAGGCGACGGTGCGTGGCCGGTCGCAGACGCGGTCCAAACTTCGAGGGCTGACATGCCTGCAAGGAAGAGCGTTCTGGTGCCCATAGCGGCGCCTCTCTGCGCGCGAATCACGCGGGCGGCCCCACCGTGCGCCCAGATGCGGGCACGTGCACGAGCCGCGAGCGCGCGAACCGCACGCGAACGACGGACGGCTCTGCATGCCCGACGAACGAATCGGACGCCTAGCAAGCCAACCGTGTGCGGTCAAACGAACACGAGATGCGAACGCGCGAGATATGCGGAGTATGGCGTCGACCTTACACCTCCGGTCAAGTCGCTTCCTGCCGCACACCATCAAATTCACCGAATCCGCGGTTCCTTCGAAAACCCATTGGGCTTTCGAAGCATGCTTTCTCTTTTTGTGTCGGTCAGGGGCCTTGCCATGCGGATACCCGCCCTGTTCGCACGGTTGGCACGGACTGGTTGCGACGCCCAGCGAGCTCATGTTCGACGGACGCCCACCCTGCCTTGTTCGCACGGCAAACACAAAGCCCTTTACATCATCCAGCGGGCTCATGCTTGACGGAAGTCCATCCCGCCTTGTTCGCACGGCCAATGCGAATCCTCTTGCGTCAACCAGCAGCCTTTTTTTGGACGGATACGGTGCTTAAGAACCATCTGTTTGCAGAATAATGCGAACGGTAGAATCGAGAGAAAACTGTGACCTGGGCTTTTGTCGTGCGCAGAAAGCCGGAGTCAGCTGTATAGCGCCGATGGGATTCCGTCGCTGCCAAAATATGATTCTCAAGCACCATATCCGTCCAATACCCGCCTGATTCCTGACGCAACCCTGCCGGGCGATGCCGGGCCCGCCGGGTGATGCCGTGCGGTGAAATGGACGTTGCGCGGAAACCCCCGCGGCACGCAATCGCTCCCTGAGGCGCGAAAACCCGAGGCGGGGCTGGCCTGGAAGGCCGCCCGACCCCGGGTTCGTAGCGCGATGGCATGGTAGTGCGTTTTCCGAGCGCCCGTGGGTGTCCAGGCGCCTTTTGCGTGCCCGTGAGCACCCGGGCGCCTTTCGCGTGCTTACACGTTCCTCAGCATGATGGAGTTCATGACGTCGGCAGCCTCTTCGCAGGCGTCGGCGCAGCTTTCCATGCGGTTGAACACGTTCGTCCAGACGAACACGCGCAGCGGGTTGTCGATGTCCTTCGTGTGCAGGTCGCGGATGACGTTGATGTAAAGCTCGTCGGCCTCCTCCTCGCGGCTGTTCACCTTGGCGATGAGGTTCTTGAACTCCTTGGAGCGCTTGAAGTTGCGGAAGTCGCCCATGGCGCTGCACAGGGCCTTGCAGCTCTTCTCGATGGCGTGCGAGAACTCCTTCGCGCCGTCGTGCATGAAGTGGACGTCGTACATGTACAGACGCTGGACGACCGCCTCGATAGAGTCGGTGATGTCATCGAGCTTCGACGCGAGCTCGATGATGTCCTCGCGGTCGAACGGCGTGATGAAGTCGTGCGCCACTGCCTTGTGGATGTCGTGGCTGACCTGGTCGGCTTCGTGCTCCACCTCGTGCGCGCGGTCCATGAGACCTTTAAGCTCCTCGGCCGTCTCGAACGACTCGACCGCCTCGACGAGCAGCGTCGCCTCTTTGCAGGCGTACTCGGCCTGCTGCTCGAACGCCTCGAAGTAATCGAACTCCTTGTGCTTGCGTGCCATGTGCGTCCTTTCCTATGCCGCCGCTTCCGGACTTTCGCGTACGGCCCCGCGGAAAGGCCGCACGGACCTTTCTTAGAGAACGAGGAAGAAGAGCTGGGCGAACACGTACCCCAAGATGCCGCAGCCAGGGAACGTGAGCACCCACGTCTTCACCATGTCGATGGCGATGCTCCATTTGACGGCCTTCTTGTTCTTGGCCGCGCCCACGCCCATGATGGCCGTGGTCTTCGTGTGCGTGGTGGAGACCGGCAGACCGCCGAACGTGGAGATGAGCAGGCAGACCACGGCGGCGAAGCTGGCGGAGAAGCCCTGGTGCTTCTCGAGCTTCACCATGTCCATGCCGACGCTCTTGATGATCTTCTTGCCGCCGACGGCAGTGCCCAAGCCCATGTTGAGCGCGCAGAAGAACATGAGCCAGATGGGCAGGACCATCTGATCCGCCTGGCCGATGCCGGTGGCCAGCGTGATGGCCAGGATGAAGATGCCCATGAACTTCTGGCCATCCTGCGCGCCGTGCATGAATGCCACGCCCGCGCCGGCGATGATCTGGAGCCACTTGAACGCGTGGTCGAGCTTCGCGCGCTCGAACCTCCTGAACACGCGCATCACGACCTTCGAGACGACCCAGCCGAAGCCGAAGCCCATGAAGGTGGAGAGCAGGATGCCGTAGATGACCTTCGCCCATTCCGCCCCGTTGATGCCGGCGAAGCCACCCTGCAGGGCGATGGCCGCGCCGGTCAGACCGGCGATGAGCGAGTGGGACTGGCTGGTGGGAATGCCGAACGCCCAGGCCACGACGCCCCAGACGATGATGGCGACCATGGCAGCAAGCAACGCGATGATGGCTTGGTGGTTGTCTCCCCCGAAGTCGACCATGTGGAAGATGGTGTTGGCGACGGCGGACGACACGAGCGTGATCACGAGCAATCCGAAGAAGTTGCAGACGGCCGCCATGGCGATGGCGGGACCCGCCTTCATGCACCGCGTGGAGACGACGGTGGCGATGGCGTTCGGCGCGTCAGTGGCGCCGTTGACCACGATGACGCCGATGTTGAGCAGCGTCACCGCCACGAGCATGGGGTTGGACATCAGCTCAGAAAGAAAGGTGCCCCATTCGATAACCACGCAGCGTCCTTTCCACAGTGCTCGAAACCGTAATGTAAAAAGTTTATCCCAAACTTTACACACGTGACACATCGTTTCGAGACAAACCCGCGCGATTGTGCTCTTTTGTAAAACTTACGTCAACTCTTCGGGAGCAGGGCGCCCCGCCGAGGCCTGGGCGCAAGGGAGCACCGCGCGCGGGCATGGCGGGAGCAACACGCGCGGGCACGGCGGGCATGCGCGGGCATGGCGGGGGGGGGCATG
>CASEJD010000016.1 GCA_949288145.1 uncultured Coriobacteriia bacterium | reverse complement strand
GCTCTACGAGCAGGCCTGTCCGATCCCACTCCTCCGCCGTCGCCGCCGGGAAGCGCTTGAGCAGCGCGCGCTCCAATGCCCCCACGGTCGTGACGCCCGCGCGCTTCGAAAGCGTTCCTGAGCGCAAAGCCGCCAATCCGGTCATGTTCTCGCTCGCCATGTGATGCCTCCGTTCCTCGCACGGCGGCCGCTGTGCTCCGCGCGCAGTCGCGCGCTTCGCGGGCGCCCGCCTTCCGTTGTTTCGACCCTACTCTAGCGCTATCTCGCGAACGGAACCGTCGCGCTGGGGAACCGTCACCTTCCGGTAGCCCGCTTCCCACATGAGCCGGTACGCCTCCTCGATGCCGCGCGCCACGTGGCCAACCTCGTGCGCGTCGGTGCCCACGGTGCATGGCACGCCCGCGCGGCAGAGCGCGCGCAGGAAGTCCGGGCACGGGAACATCTCATGGCAGGCGTAGTGCGCGCCCGACGTGTTCACCTCGACCATCACGCCGCCTGCCGCGGCAGCCTCCGCGGCCTGCTCGTAGAGCGGGCGTGGGTCGAAGCTCGGCACGTGGCCGTACTTCTTCACCAGGTCGGGGTGCGACATGACCGTGAACGGCCAGTCGGACGTGGCGGCCTCGCACCACAGCTCGAAATAACGGCGCCACAGGTGGTCGACGCCCGCTTCCTCCCAGTGCTCTTGATGGTCGCGGTCGTCGATGCCCCAGCCGTCGATGTAGTGCACGGATCCCAGGACGATCTCGAACCGGTCGAAGTCCTGCGGGGTAAGGCCGCGGTCGTCCGTGTCCCCCAGCCAGTCGAGCTCGCAGCCGGCAAGGACCTCCATCTCCGGGTGCGCGGCGCGCGCCTGCTCGATGGCCTGGAAGTACTCGCTCGTACGCCACTGCCGCATGGAGACGCGCTCCGTCGGGTCGAACCGGTGCGTGAGCGGGTAGTGCTCCGTGATGGCCATGGTGGTCACGCCCGCCGCGACGCCGGCGTCGACCATCTGCATGACCGATCCGTAGGCATGGTTGCAGAACGTGGTGTGCACGTGCGTGGTGACAAGCTCCACTCTCCGTCAAGCCCCTTTCAACACACCGCGCCCGCACGCCGTGCGAGCGCGCGGGCGCGAAACGATCCCTTACCTGTTCTCCCAGTCCAGCGCCTGGTCGAACGCCTGCACGAAGGCGCTCACGTCCTCGTCGGTGGTGTATCGCCCGATGGAGACGCGCAGCGATCCGAGCGCGTCGTCGGCCGAAACGCCGATGGCGCGAAGCACGTGGCTTGGCTCCAGGCTCGTGGACGAGCAGGCCGAGCCGCCCGAGACGCAGAAGCCGAGCATGTCGAGGCGCAGGATGAGCGTCTCGCTCTCGAACCCGCCCACGAGCACGCTCGCGATGTTCGGCAGGTGACGCTCGCTGCCGGCCGGCACGTCGATGGTAGCGCGGACGTTCGATCGCGCCGTGAGCTCGGCGTAGAGCCTGTCGCGCAGCGCGCGCTGGCGCTCCCCTTCGACCT
>CASEJD010000015.1 GCA_949288145.1 uncultured Coriobacteriia bacterium | reverse complement strand
GATCATGCGCTCGGGCGGCTACTCGTGGGTCGGCGACATCCGCGCTCGAGTCGCGCTCGCCAAGACCACGGCGCGCGACGAGGCGGAGTTCCTCGGTATCCTCGACGCCCTGGGCGTGCACGTCGCCGACAACTCGGCCAAGGCGAGGCGGGACGACTGGGTGTTCAGCTTGGCCGAGGAGCCGTCCAAGAAGGTCAGCGGCGAGCGGCTGGGATTCGTCTACGGCAAGGAGATGCTGCGCCGCCGCTTCGAGCGCGAGGGGGCCTACCGCCCCACGGACGCGAGCGCCGCGCGCATCCGCGAGGCCGCCGAGCGAGCCCTCGAGCTCAACGACCTCTCGGAGCTGAGCAGGCTCTCCTCGGCGCTCGAGACCTGCGCGAAGTTCGACGTCGAGTCCATCGAGGAGTTCGGTCTCAGGATGTCGACGCTCGAGCGGCGCGGCCAGGCGGGCGGCGAGGGGTACCGCCGCCTCGAGGCCGCCCGCGCCTACATGGCAGAGAACGGGCTCATGCCCCTCAAGACCCGATACGGGAATGATGGCGGGCGCGGTGCGGCCGAGGGGAGCTTGCGCGACGGGCGCCGCGGGGACGAGCAGCAGCGCATACTCGCCGCCGAGCGGCAGCGGGCCCAGCAGGACCAGCGCAGGGAGAGGGGCCGGAGATGATGGTGAGGATAGAGTACGAGGGCGGCAGGACGACGCTGTTCGACACGCTCTCGTTCACGGAGGGGTCGCCGTTCTCCGGCGCGAACATGCTCACGGAGTTCGAGCTCGAGATGCGGGAGGAGCCCGAGAAGGGGCTCTGGCTCACGGCGAACTGGCACCAGGTGCGCGACGACTGGCGCGCCGACGCGCCCGCGGACGGCATCCCGGCGGCGCGCAGGTCCCGCGGCTGGCGCTTCATGCTGGCCTCGGAGGCCGAGCTGGGGCGCGCCCGCCGCGTCCTGCTCGACGGGGACGAGGCGTTCGCCCGGGTGCGGGGGTACCTGTGCGACGCGGCAGCGATCGGCGCCTGCTACCGCGAGTACGTGGGCCCTCCCTCAAAACCGCTGAAGTCGCAGATAAGGGACCTGCAGCGCGCTCTGGGGAGGGCGGAGGTCCCGGGCGTGCCCGACGAGCTGGCGAGGCTGCTCGCGCAAGAGAAGGAAGAGGGCGCCGAAAAGGGCGCCCGCAAGGTCAAGGAAGATTGGGGTGACGTCGATGAAGAGGCTTGGTAGGTTCCTCATGGCGGCGCTTAAGGTCACGCTGGGCTTTTTCGTCTGGCTGTTCCGCGCCGTGTTCAAGTGGGTGATGTGAGAAGAGGCGGGCAATTGCCCGCCTCTTTCCGTTGTGCGATTTCGATTTCCCACGGCTAGTCCCGGTCGTCGTCGCCGGCTGCGCAGCAGGCGTAGGCCGTGAGCGTGAGGAGCCCCATGAGGATCCCTATTCCGAAGGGCGCGAATCCCATGCTTCCACCTCCTTCGCGTAGACCACGGTGCGGGAGTTGCTCGTCTGGTAGCTGCACGTCACGAAGGCCCAGGCATGCGCGGCGTCCGAAGGCTCTTCCAGGACGACCTCGCAGCGGGACAATTTGTCCCCGAGGTAGGCGTCGAGCTCCGCAGCGCCGGCGAAGTCGGTCCGCTTGCCCTCCGAGCTCGCGTCGACCACGTCGGCCGCGAAGACCTCGAGCTCGATCTCCTTCTCGCGGGTGTAGACCCGGATGGTGCGGTGCCCCTCGGCGAAACCGCGCGACGAGTACTGCGCGAGCGGCGCGAACATGGTGCCGTCGGACATGTGGTGCCCGTAGACGATGACGAGCGGGCTCTCGGCTCCCTGCGCGCAGCCTGCGTCGATGTAGGGAGCGCCCCATGCGGAGCGCTCGCCGCCGGCGTCGTGCGTAAGGTAGAAGTCGGGCGATTCGGGCCAACCCTGGACGATCGGGTAGTCGACGGTCGTGCCCGGCACGCGCACCCATGCGACGACGGAGGCGGGAAGGGCGTCCCAGTCGATTCCGCCTCGCGCCTCTTGCGCCCCCATCGCCGCGTCCTCTTCCGCAGCGGGCACCTCGTGCACCACGTACGGGTTCCTCTCGGGCTGCGGCAGGGCGGCGAGCGCCGCCAGCGCCAGCAACGCCACTGCGACGGCGAGCGCCGTGGCGGCTTTCCCTTTGTTCATGTCCTCCCCCGTTCGCAGGGGAGGCCCCGGGCGGGCGCCCAGGGCCTCCGGTTCGGTATCGATGCGGCGCCGCTACTCTTCCGGCTCTTCGACAGGCTCTTCGGCCGCCTCATCCTTGCTTGCGCCGGCCGTCTTGCGCTTGCGGTACGCGAGCGCCCCGCCCGCGCCCGCCGCAGCTGCCATAGCGATGCCTGCGGCCACGGCGTAGCCGGTGCCGTCGGGGGCGTCGGCCCCGGTCTTGGCGTAGGGCTCCTCGGGCACCTCGGGCGTGTCGGGGTTGTCCACGACGACGCTCTGCTCGGCGGAGTCGATGTCCTCGTGGACCGCGACGACGTTGCCGGCGGAGTCCAGGACCTTCTCGAAGACGACGAGCTCGTCTCCCTCGGCCAGGCCCTCGGTGTCGAACTCGAAGGTCACCTCGACGGTGCCGGAGGGCGCCTCGGGCTCGAAGGGCGTGCGCGCGGTCACCTCGTTGCCGTCCTTGTCGAGGAACGGCTCTCCGGTGCCCTTGTCCATGAGCGTGCCCACGGCGATGTAGGTCTCGCCGGGGACGAGGCCCTTGTAGGCCACCGTGTCGACGACCTTGGCCTTGCCGGCCTCGATGACCTGGTCGCCGTCGGCGGCGTCAGCCACCTGCGTGCCCACCTCGACGGCGACGTGGACGGTCTGGCCCTCGTCGGAGAGGTCCGCGTGCGACGCCACCTCGGCGCCGTCCTTGCGAAGGCTCTCGAACACGACCAGGTCGCGGCCGCCGAGCAGGCTCGCGTCGAAGGAGATCTCGACGTCCTGGCTGCCCGTCGAGAGCGCGGGGACGAACTCTGCCTTGGCCCCCACGGGCATGCCCGAGGCGTCGGCCACGGGCTTGCCGGTCGCCTTGTCGACGAGGGTTGCCGAGAGCTCGTATTCCTCGTCGGCCTTCAGGCCCTCGTAGGCGACCGCGTCGACGACCTTGGCCACGGCGTCGGCCGAGACGTCCTTGTCGCCGTCCGCCCCGTCCTTTGCCGTGGTGGAAATGCGCGGGCCCTCCTGGTCGTCGAGGCCCATCCACACGGCCTTGGCCACCGTCGAGTCGCGATCGATCCAGAAGCTCCTGGTGATGAGCTCGAGGCCCTCGTTGGCATCGCAGCGCAGCTCGGTCATGGTGTAGGCGCCGTACGGCAGGGCCGCCAGCGAGTCGTCCACCGGCGCCGAGGAGCCGTCCTCGCCGAGCGAGAACCAGATGCCGGCCTTCGGATCCATGTCGGCGGCGGCAATCGGGCCCTCATGGCCGAGCAGGGCGTCGTTGGCGTTGGTGTCCCTCGAGTGCCTGTTCCAGCTGCTCGCGGTCGACGCGTCGCCGTTGCGGTCCGTCACCAGCACGTGAGTCTCGCCGGTGGCCGCGTTCTCGATGGCGAACGGGACCATGAGGCCGGCGTTGTCGGACTCGCTCTTCTTGGAGAGCTCGAGGTCGTTGCGCACCACCTGGTCGCGGAACTCGAGCGCGGCGCCGTCCGCGGAGGCGCTCACGATCTCGCCGCCGGTGCGGACCTCGAAGGTGCGGGGCTCGCCGTCGGTCAGCAGGTAGCTCCCGTTCGTCGCCGTCTCCCGCACGTCGTAGGTCCCGTACGGCAGTGCGTTGGCCGCGGTCTGCGCGGTGTAGGCGCCGGCCTCGTCGTTCCATGCGGTGGTCAGCGTGGCCACGGCTTCGCCCGGCTCGCGCCATTCGCCGTCAACGAGGACCTTGTGCGCCGAGCGGTTCGTGACGGTGAACTCGATCCCGTCGAGGCCAGGGTGCTCGCCAGGCGCCTCCTTGTGGCCGCTGCCCGCGAGCGCCTCGGACGCCTGCAGCTCCTTGTCGGACTTGGTCACCTGCACGCCGCCGCGGAAGACCTCGTCGGTCACGGGGTCGCCCGTGAGGTCGCGCACCTCGCCGGCCTTCACGGTGAACGCGACGGAGGCGTCGCTGGCGTCGTAGCCCTCGGGCGCGCCGGACTCGACGATGCGGTAATTGCCCGCGGGCAGGGCGTCGGTGCCGGTCGCGGCGACGTGCGACCCGTCCTCGGGCGCGGTCTTGATCGTGGCGCATACCTCGCCGTCGGCGTAGTACTTGCCGCCGACCAGCACGTAGCAGCCGGTCTCGTTAACGACGGAGAAGCTCGCGCCGTCGAGCGAGGCGTCGCCCTGGGGCTCCGCGCCCGCCTCGGAGTCCGTTTTGGCGACCTTGACTCCGCCCGTGGACCAGCTGAAGCTCACGAGCGTCTGGGAGCCGCCGCCGGTCCTGACGCAGAACGCCTCGAACCCGGCGGATACCTTGCCAGCGCCCGCCTTCATCTTGGCGAAGGTCCCGCCGATCAGCTCGGATTTCGCCCAGGAGGCGAACTCAGCGCTCGTGCCGTGCGTGGCAGCCGACTCGGACCCAGAGTAGGCGTAGGCGATGAGCACATGGCTCGCCGCGGCGTACTTCGCGTCGTCCCAGCCGCCGCCGTCGTACCAGCTACTCGGGAACATCGACGCGTCGAAGCCGGGAGAGCCGAACGAGAACCATATCGCCGCTGTCACGTCGCCGCTCGGCACGGGGCTCGTCGAGTAGGAGCCCGGCGCGGGCGTCGGGGACGAGGGCTCGGCGCAGTAGGCGATGTTCCCGTCGGCGCTCATCCACGTGGTGGCGAAGCCGCCGTAGGGGATCTTGCCGCCGATGGACACGTCGACCGTGCTCGGCGCGGCGTAGGCGGGCGAGGCCGCCACGGAGGCGAGCAGCGCTCCCGCCGCCAGGATGAGCGCCATGGCGCATCGGAGGAGCTTTTCCTGCAGGGTGCAGTCTTTCGCTGCGTTCATCTTTCCGCCCCCCTATCTCTCGACGCTTCGCTGTGCGCGGGGCGCCTCGTGCTCGGCGGCGCGGCTCGCCTGGCGAGCGTGCTCGACGCGCTCCGCGAGGTAGCGCGAGCGCCCTGCGTCAACGGCCTCCTTGAGCTGCGCCGGCATGACCTTCACGGTGTCCTTGACCGCGCGGCCGCCCTCGTCGAGCTCGGGCTGGCCGTCCGGGCCCATCACCGTCTTCCTCAGCCACACCTCGCGGTTCGCGAGCAGCGGTATGTCCCGGAAGTCGGACCCCTTGAAGCGGCTCTCGTTAACGAACATGGGGCTGAACTCGTAACCTCCGACGTCCATGCCGTCGACGACAGTGCCCTTGGGAAGGGTCGCCGAGTTGAAGGTCCTGGCCTCGCCGGTCGCGCGGTCGGTGTACTCGATGCCCTCGCGCACGAAGCTCTTGTGCAGCGAGAGGTACACGTTCTTCCTCTCTTCCATGTCTTTCCTCCTTTTCGTTTTCAATCGGTCCTTGTCTTCATCCGCCGGGACGCGTGCCCCGGCGCGGTGCCCCTATCTCATGGCGACCGCCCCCTTCCTCGCTTTTCCGCTAGAAGCCGCTCACGATGTCGCGCGCCCAGGAGCCGCTCTTCACGAGGGCCAGGATGAGCAGCACGCACATGGCCAGGTACTGCAGCGCGTAGGTGAGCCCGTTCGCGACCGCGTCGGCCGGGGTGCCCGTCCCGGGGTTCGCCCCGGTGAGCCCGCCGAGCACGAGCGGGAACGATATGAGCAGCACGAAGATGATGACGCCGGCGATGCAGACCGCCCCGAAGCTCTTCAGGTAGCCAAGGCCTATCTGGCGCGTGGCGTCCATGCCGAGGAACGCCAGCGGGATCGGGGCGAACGCGGCCATGATGTAGAGCTGGAGCGCGCGGGCCCAGCAGACCACGAGGGCGACGACGTAGGCCGCCAGCACCACGACCCAGCTGATGAGGCTCACGACGAGCATGGCGATGAGCGACGGGATGTCGTCGTCGGTGGTAACGACGGACACCTCGGGCAGGTCGAGCGCGCCTCCGGCGCCGAAGAGCGCCTCGACTCGGTCGATGGCGAGCCCGCAGACCTCGTAGATCGACGCCATCAGGTCGAAGCTGTTCTGTATGAGGAACAGGAACACGGCGAAGAACACGAGGAGGAAAACGACCTCCTTGACGCCGGGAAGGCTCTGGCTGCCGTCCATGCGCTGGGAGATCTCGATGAGCTTCAGGGTGAAGACCAGGCCGAGCACCCCGCACCCGATCGGCAGGATGGCAACCTGCCATACGCCCCGGGCGACGTCGTGCATGGTCAGGTCGCTCGAGCTCGTGAGCATGTGCGCGAAGTCGGCCGAGAGGATCCCGTTCGCGCCGATCGACCCGAGCACGCCCGTCTGAGCCTTGAACATCCAGTTGCAGCAGTCGCGCAGGAGGCCGCACAGCCAATCGTTGACGTCCCCGGCTATGTCGGCGTATGCCGGCTGCGCGGGGACGAGCAGGAGCGCGCAGAGGGCGAACGCCGTCGCGGCGGAGATGGCGAACGCCCTTCGGCGTCGCGATTCAAGCGCCCGCACGGCTACATCGCCTCCAGCGAGCCGCCGCGCGAAACCACGGTGACCACCGTCGAGGCGGGGTCGTCGAGCGTGAAGGTCGTCGACGCGACGTTCCCGGCGTAGTCGAGCCACACCTCCTTGTCCCAGGTGGCTCCCATCGCCTGCGGGGACACCTCCGCCGCCTTCCCGGCGACGGCCTCCTCGATGGCGGCGACGTCTGCGCCAAGCGCCTCGGAGAGGCGGCCGTCGGTGCCGGTCACGGAGAACGCTCCGTCTTGCGCCTTCTGGGGCACGTAGGCCTGCGTCAGAAGGTCGCATGCCAGGGTGCGGTTGTCCCCGTCGCCCGAGACCTGGATGAGCGACAAGCCTCCCGCCTTATCGCCGGTTCCCTTGACCTCGATGGGCACGCTTAGCACGCCGCCGGCCTCGGAGGGCTCCTCGGCCGAGAAGAACCAGGCGCGCTCGGTGCCGCCCGCGCTCTCCGCCATGGCGCCCTCGACGATCCGCAGCGTGGCCGTCGGGTCGTCGGCGCCCGTCCATGCGGTGTTCCAGAGCGCCTCGGCGCCCGAGGCGGCCTTCCCG
>CASEJD010000014.1 GCA_949288145.1 uncultured Coriobacteriia bacterium | reverse complement strand
CCGCATGAGCCTTCGCCGGCGCCTGCTGCGGAGTCGCGGCCTGCGCAGGGCGAGCCTGATGCGACCGTCGTGATGCCTTCGCAGCCTGCCGCGAACGATAGCGCGTGGACCTGCCCGCTGTGCGGTAGGACGGGCAACACCGCGAAGTTCTGCCCGAAGTGCGGGTGCGCTCGCCCGTAAGGAAGGCGCTCGAAAGACGTTTCGCCCCGCAGGCACGAGGATGCCTGCGGGGCTTACTGTTTGATGGGGGCTCGCGCGCGCGGCGAACGCAGGGCGATAGCGGCATCGTCTACGCCGAGAAGCCGCACGTCGTCGTGGTCATGGCCGAAGGCGCCCCGAACGACGAGGCGACGGCGCTCATTGGCGAAATCTCCGCGGTCGTGCGCGAAGCTATGGAGGCATAGCGCGCCAGCGCAAGGAACGCTAAGATAAACAGTCACCTGCATGTTCGGCCCCGCGTGTTCGCGGGGCCTTTCGAAGAAAGAGCGCACATGGCCATTCAAGCACCCGAAGGAACCGTCGACCTGTTGCCGGACGGCGCGCGGCATTGGGACTACTTCCGCCGCACGGCGTTCGACATCTTTTCCCGCTACGGTTACAGTCCCATCGAGACCCCGGTCTTCGAGCAGACGGAGCTGTTCGTCCGCGGCATCGGCGAGGCGACCGACGTCGTCTCCAAGGAGATGTTCACCGCCATCTCCGGCGGCAACCTGGGCAAGCTGCTCAACGGCGAGAAGCTCAAGGGCAAAAGCCGCCTGTCGCTGCGTCCCGAGGGAACGGCGGGCGTGGTGCGCGCCGTGGTCCAGCACGACCTGGTGCCGCAGGGCGGCGCGCCGGCGAAGCTCATGTACGCCGGCCCCATGTTTCGCGCCGAGCGTCCGCAGAAGGGCCGCCTGCGCCAGTTCCGCCAGGTGGGCATCGAGTGCCTGGGCGCGGAAGCCCCCACGGTGGACGCCGAGGCCATCATCATGCTCATGCGCTTCTACGAGCGCATCGGCATCCCACGCGAGAGCATGCGCCTGCTGCTGAACTCCATGGGCTGTGAGGCGTGCCGACCGGCTTACCGTGAGCAGGTGCGCGAGTTCATCCACGCGCACGCTGACGAGCTGTGCGAGGAGTGCAACCACCGCGCCGAGGTGAACCCGCTGCGCGCCTTCGACTGCAAGAACCCGGACTGCGCCGCCGTCATGGCGAACGCGCCGAAGATCACCGACCACCTGTGCCCGGAGTGTCGCGAGCACTACGCCGCCGTGAAAGAGCTGCTCGATGCCGCTGGAGTGACCTACGTCGAGGATCCGAAGCTCGTGCGCGGCCTGGACTACTACACCCGCACCGTGTTCGAAGTGCAGGTGATCGACGGCATGGGCTCGCAGAACGCCATCGGTGGCGGCGGTCGTTACGACAAGCTCGCCCAAGAGGTGGGCGGTCGCAACACGCCAGGCCTGGGCTTCGCGCTCGGCTACGAGCGCTGCGTGCTGGCGCTTGAGGCGGCGGGCGTCGAGATGGCCACGCCGCGCGGCGTGGACGTGTTCATTGCGTGCGTGACCGACGACGTGCGCCCGAAGGCCTTCGAGATGGCCCAGATTGTGCGCGACGCTGGCGCCTCGGCCGAGCTCGACCACCAGGGACGCAGCTTGAAAGGCCAGTTCAAGCTGGCCGACAAGCTCGGCGCACGCCGCGTGGCCATCCTGGGCCCCGACGAGCTGGCAGAGGGCAAGGTGAAGGTGCGCGACATGAGCACGCATGAGGAGCGCCTGGTCGACTTCGACATGATGGAGCGCTTCTTCGGCCAGTTCGGCGGCAAGAAGTTCGGCGAATAGGCGAGCTGTAGGCTCAGCGCGCAAGCGCGCCTGCAGCGTGCTACAATAACCCAGTTTGAGCGGCGCCCGGTTGCGAGCTTTCGCGGCCGGGCGTTTTGAGCAAAGGTACCGTGCAAAGCAAGGACGAAGACACCATGACCGATTACATCAACGAGTACTGCATGCATACCGCCACGTGCGGCGAGCTGCGTATGGAGGACGTCGACCGCGAGGTCGTGCTCACCGGCTGGGTGTGGCACAACCGCGACCACGGCGGCCTTATCTTCATCGACCTGCGCGATCGCGCGGGCTACACGCAGGTGGTCGTCGACCCCGACTGCGTGAGCGCCGACGAGTTCTCCGTGGCCGAGCACCTGGGCCGCGAGTACGTCATCAAGGTGGCGGGCCGCGTGCGCGCCCGCATGGCCGACGCCGTGAACCCGAACATGGCAACGGGCGAGATCGAGCTCCTGGCCACCGGCCTGCAGGTGCTGAACACCTCCGTCACCCCGCCGTTCTCCATTGAAGACGGCATCGAGACCGACGAGACCACCCGCATGAAGTGGCGCTACCTGGACCTTCGCCGTCCGGAGATGTACGCCTCCCTGCGTCTGCGCCACGAGGTTGCCCAGGCCATGCGCGGCGCGCTCAACAAGCGCGGCTTCCTGGAGGTCGAGACGCCCATCCTGGCGAACTCCACGCCCGAGGGCGCGCGCGACTACATCGTCCCGTCCCGCCCGAACCCGGGCAAGTTCTACGCGCTGCCGCAGAGCCCGCAGCAGTTCAAGCAGATGCTCATGTGCGGCGGCATCGAGCGCTACTACCAGATCGCCCGCTGCTTCCGCGACGAGGACCTGCGCGCTGACCGCCAGCCCGAGTTCACGCAGGTGGACATCGAGATGAGCTTCGTACACGGCGACGACGTCATCGACATGATGGAAGGCGTCATGCAGGAGACGCTCGAGGCCGTGGGCGTCGAGCACGCGTTCCCGCTGCAGCGCATGCAGTACTCCGAGGCCATGCGCCGCTTCGGCTGCGACCGTCCGGACGTGCGCTTCGGCATGGAGCTCGTTGACCTGACCGACATCGTGAAGGACTGCGGATTCAAGGTCTTCTCCGGCGCGGTGGCCAACGGCGGCATCGTCAAGGCCATCAACGCCAAGGGCGCCGGCGACTGGAGCCGCGGCGAGGTGGAGAAGCTGGCCGACATCGCCGCCGCCAACGGCGCGAAGGGCATGGCCTGGATCGCCTTCACCACCGACGGCCAGGAGAAGAGCCCCATCATCAAGTTCTTCACGGACGAGGAGTTCGCCGCCATGAAGCAGGCGCTTGACGCGCAGCCGGGCGACCTCATCCTGTTCGCCGCCGACGTGCCGGACACCGTGCACGCGGTGCTCTCCGCGCTGCGCCTGCACATGGCTGACGCGCTCAACATCCCGCGCGAGGGCCATGCGCTCCTGTGGGTCGTGAACTTCCCGATGTTCCGCTATGACGAGGAAGAGAAGAAGTACGCCGCCGAGCACCATCCGTTCACGCACGTGCGCGACGAGGACATGGACAAGATTGAGTCCGCTCCGCTCGAGTGCGGCAGCTACTCCTACGACCTGGTTATGGACGGCTTCGAAGTGGGCGGCGGCACCATCCGTATCCACAACGCCGAAGAGCAGCGCCGCGTCCTGCGCGTGTGCGGCCTGACCGACGAGCAGATTGACGAGAAGTTCGGCCACCTGATCCACGCGCTCGAGCTGGGCGCCCCGCCGCACGGCGGCATCGCGCTCGGCCTTGACCGCCTGGTCATGCTGCTGGCGGGCAAGGACTCCATCCGCGACGTCATTGCCTTCCCGAAGACGAGCTCTGCCTCCGACCCGATGACGGGTGCTCCGTCCGAGGTCACCGGCCGCCAGCTCAAAGAAGTGAGCCTGCGCACCCTGTAACGCGCAGGATGCATGGCGGGCTTTCGGCCCGCTGTGATTGCCCCGAAACGGCACAAGGCCCGATGGTGCAAGCCATCGGGCCTTGTTTGCGTTGGGGGAGAGGAATCAAGCGTTTGCGCTTGTGCGCTTTGTTCGCTGTAGGGCGCGCAGGCGTGATGAGGAGACATCGTGCCTGCGCGCTGGGGTCGTGTTTGCGCTCAAAGGACGCCGCCACGCTGTGCGCATGTGGGGCGCGGCACCGTGCGGCGCGTGGGATGCAACGCCTTGAGCTTGAGCAATCGGCGCTGCTACAGCAGCTTCACCGCCAGCTTGCGGCCTTTGCCGCAGCGCGGTTTGGTGAGCGGGCAGTGCTTGCCGCAGCACGTGCAGTGGGGGATGGCTGCCTTCGCGCCCTTCTTGCCCGCGGTTTTCTGAGCCGTCTTGCCGAGCGCTTTCTCGGCCTTCTTCTTGGATTTCTTCACGTCTTTCGCGGTTTTCGCCATGGTGTCCTCCTCTGTATCTTGCGCATAATGATACTAAATTAGTATCAATTAGCAATGGCTAACATCCATTCTGCGAGGTGTGCGCAAAAATGCCCGCGAACGGCGTCAAGGGAGAAAACAACGGTTGAAATGCGAATGGCCCGACCGCCCAATACAAATTTCATGAAATCAAAACAATACTTGAATTCAATTCGAAACCTGGTAAAATTGCCGCCGTTATTCTGTATTTGCGAGCGAGAATGGACAAAGAGCATGGATCTTGCGAAACAGGCTAAGATCGTGGACGGTATCCACGACACGTTGAACGACTTCGTCGGCCAGCGCCTGAAGGTGCGCGCCAACATGGGTCGTTCGAAGATCGTCGAGTGCGAAGGCGTTCTGACGCAGGTGCATCCGCAGCTGTTCATCATGGAAGTGGACCGCAAGCGCGGCCGCACGGCGCGCCAATCGTACCAGTACGTCGACGTGCTGACCGGCATGGTGGAGCTCAGCCAGGACGGCGAGCCGCTGTTTGCCCCCTTCATCGAAGAGGACGAGGAAGAGGAGGCGAAGGCGCCGTCTGCCTCGCTGCTGTAGGCTCTTTCTGCGACGATAACACCGTACGAATCGACGAGGGATGACTGGGTCATCCCTCGTCGTGTATTGTCCGGCGCTTTTGTCGGCCTTGTGAACGGGGCCGAAGAATCTGCTTGACAACAGGTTGGCAATCGGGCAATATACTGCTTCGCGCTAAGCAAGCGCATCATATATGGGGCATTAGCTCAGCTGGGAGAGCGCAGCGTTCGCAATGCTGAGGTCAGGGGTTCGATCCCCCTATGCTCCACCAAACTTACCGGGCTGGAAGACTTCCAGCCCGTTTTTTATTTTCAGAGTCGGGGGTCTCTCACGCATAGGGGGATCGAACCCGCGAGGGGAGAACAGCCCAGTGGGCTGTTCTCTAAGGAGGGCGAAGCCCGACGTACGCGGATTCGCGCAGCGAATACGCACGATCCCCCTATGCTCCACCATCAATCCAACGCCTGCCTGTCGGCAGGCGTTTTTCATTGCCGCTGCGAAGCCCTGCGGTGGCGGGGCGTTCCAATAAAAATGGGGTGGGGGGGCCGCCCGGCCCCCCCCCCCCCACATGAAAGTGAAAAACCCGCCCCCCCGAGCGAAAGCCGGGGTCGAAGGCGGACCGGGGG
>CASEJD010000013.1 GCA_949288145.1 uncultured Coriobacteriia bacterium | reverse complement strand
CGCCTGGGGCGCTCGTGCCTCGCCAGCGCGGCCAAGCGGCCGCGCGCCCGCGCAGGCGGGCTGCGTTTTGAAGAAAGGGGGCCCTTCATGGGTCTTCGGAAAGTCGGCGCGCAGGCAGTGAGCGCGCTCAGCACCGTGGCGCTCAAGCACGTGTTCCGCCGTCCGGCGGCGAACTTCCCTGGCAAGGTGGCGCTCTACGTGGACCCGCGCATCATCGCGGACACCGCGTCGAAGCTGCGCTGCGGCTCCATCGTGGTGGTCGGCACGAACGGCAAGACCACGGTGAGCAACCTGCTGGCGGACGCGGTGGAGGCGGCCGGCCATTCCGTCGTGTGCAACCGCACCGGCGCGAACCTGGATTCGGGCGTCGCCACGGCGCTGTTGCACGCGCAGGAGTCCGACTGGGGCGTCTTCGAGAGCGACGAGCTGTGGCTTGTGCGCTCGCTGCCGCAGCTGCAGGCGAACTACGTGCTGCTGCTCAACCTGTTCCGTGACCAGCTGGATCGCTGTGGCGAGATCGACCGCATCCAGGACAGCATCGTCGAGGCGCTCGGCAAGTCGCCGAAGACCGTGCTCGTGTACAACGCCGACGACCCGCTGTGCGCCACCATCGCGCGCCGCGCCGCCGAGCTGCCCGAGCGCGCCGGCGTGCCGTCGGTGGCCTTCGGCGTGGCGGTGGACATGGGCCTCGAGCAGAATATCGTGGCCGACGCCACCATGTGCCAGTGGTGCTCGTCCATGTTCGAATACCGCTTCCGCCAGTACGGCCAGCTGGGTGACTACCACTGTCCGAACTGCGGTTTCAGCCGCCCGCAGCTGGACTTCGAGGCGCGCGGCGTGCACGTGGGCGCCGACGGGCTGTCCTTCACGCTGCGCGGCCCGGACGCCTCCGCGCCGGAGCCGGCGATGGAGCGCCCGGTCTCGGGCTCGTTTTCGGGCTCGTACATGGTGTACAACCTCATGGCCGTCACGGTGGCGGCCACGCTGCTCGGCTGCCCCATCGAGGCCGTCCAGCGCGCCATCGACGACTTCGACCCGAACAACGGCCGCCTGCAGGAGATGACCATCAACGGCCGTCCCACGCTGCTGAACCTGGCGAAGAACCCGACCGGCTTTAACCAGAACCTCAAGATCGTGACGGGCGCCCCGGGGCGCAAGGCCGTCGCGTTCTTCATCAACGACCGCGAGGCCGACGGCCGCGACATCTCGTGGCTGTGGGACGTTGACTTCGAAGAGCTCGCCGCGGAGCCGGACATCAAGGTATTCGCCGGCGGCATCCGCAAGAACGACATGCAGCTGCGCCTCAAGTACGCCGGCATCAAGGCCGACCTGGTGGAGGGCGCCGACGACGTGGTGGGCCGCATCGCGGGCGACGAGAACGACCGCCGCCTGTTCGTGATCGCGAACTACACGGCGCTGCCAGGCGTGAAAGCCCAGCTCGATGCCATGGCGGATGCTGAAGAGCCGACCGCCGCGCCGGCGAAGGCGGCTGATGGCGCCGCGGAGGCTGCGAAGGCT
>CASEJD010000012.1 GCA_949288145.1 uncultured Coriobacteriia bacterium | reverse complement strand
GTTCTTGAAGATCACGTCGCGGCAGATCCGCCAGCGACCGTTCACCTTGTCGGCGGGGATCCGCCCCTCGCGTATGCCGCGGGTGATGGATCCCTCGTGCTCGCCGGTCACGTCGGCGAGCTGCTTGGGGGTCATGAAGTAAGGCAGTTCCTCGAACCTCATCTCTCGCTCCTTCTCGTCTGATTTGCCTCTGGACCGGACACGCGACCGCGCCGTCTGTCAGGAAGTGGCACGTTCCGTCGCCTTGCAGCGGTAGAATATCACAGGAATTGTCAGATAGTGAGATTGTCTGCAAGATTTGGTGTAGAATGACCTTAGAACGTTGAACAGCTTGTCAAGTAGTGATAGAATCTGTTGCGAAGCGTAAGAACGAGAGCAGGACGGCGGCAAGCGCCGCTCCACAAGTTGCACACATCTCGAGAAAGGCGGACGCCATGGCAAGCAACCTCTTGGAGCTCCGCAGGGCGGCGGGCTTCCGCAACGCCAACGACTTCGCGGAGGCGCACGGGATACCCTCGTCCACCTACGCGCGCTACGAGTCCAACCCCGACAAGATCCCCATGGAGCGCGCCTGGCAGCTCGCGGACATCTTGGGCACCACCATCGACGCCATCGTGGGGCGCGAGACGCCCGACCCCGCCGGCGCGCGCGGCGAGGTGCAGCTCGAGTACGACGGCCTCACGCCGGAGGGGCGGGCGCTCGCGGACGAGCTCCGCGAGTTCGTGCTCATGAAGGACGAGCGGATCCGCGCGCGCAAGCGCCGCGAGGAGGAGCGCCCCTTCGAGGCGCTCTGCTACCAGTACGAGCAGCAGATGCTCTCCCAGATGCGCGAGGGCGCCGGCTTCGGCGAGCTCGTGGCCTTCGAGAGCGCGGATGCCGCGCGCTCGGCCTTCGAGTCCTTCCTCCAGGAGCAGGCGGCGAGGAAGCGCGGCAGGTTCTCGACCAAGCTTCAAGAGCTCAACGACAACGCCACCATCAAGAAGATCATGGCGGCCTACGACCGCACGCACGGCGAGTACGACTTCGAAGGCATGCACGTGCTCTGGAGCACGGTCGACCTCGGCGCCGCCCTCGAGTACGACTCCTCGGCGAGCAGAAGGGACGGTGGTGCGAAGGCATAGGAAGCGAAACGAGTTGAGCCCGCGGGACTGGTCCTCCCGCGGGCTCGGTGTCCGGTCCAGAGGCAAATCCAGAAGGGACGGTGACAAGTATATGTCATCCCTCAACCCCGCTCATACCCCAACGTGCCGCATCGGCGGCAAAAGAACACTCCAGCGCCTCCGCCGCCAGGCGGGCTTCCGCTCCGCGAAGGACTTCGCCGAGGCGCTCGGCATCCCCAGCTCCACCTACGCCCGCTACGAGCGCGCCGGCGACGGCGCCGACTGCGGCATACCGCTGCCCGCCGCCTGGCAGATCGCCGACAGGCTCGGCTGCTCCATCGACCTCGTGGTCGGCCGCGAGGACATCGACGCGCCGGAGCCCGAGGGCATCCAGCCCCGCTACGACGCCCTCAGCGCCGACGGCCGCGCCCTCGTGGACAGCTACCTCGCCTACGTCGAGCTCGGCGAGCGCGCCGCCCGCTCCCAGGGGAGGAGGTGACCACCATGACCAAGGCAGAGAAGAACCTGCGCGTCGTGTCCTGCTTCGCCACGGACGCCGCCGGCAACGAGTTCCCCGTCGTCGTGCTCGCCGCAGCGGAGCCCGGCGCCCCGCTGCGCCTCGACGAGCCCTGGCAAAGGGAGCTCGCGTCCGACCTCGCCTGGCACTACCGCCCGCCCTACGTCCCCGCAAAGGACGGTGAGTAGCCATGGCGAACGTGGAAGGCGGCGGCTACATCGTCCAGCGCGACAAGAGCAAGCCCAAGAGCAAGTGCCGCAAGTGGGAGCTCCGCGTTCCCGTGGGGCTCGACCCGAGAACGGGAAAGTACAAGACAAAATCGCGCCGCTTCAACGGCACCTACACCGAGGCCAAGAAGGCGCTGCGCGAGTTCGTGGACGAGATCGAGCACGACAGGGTGCAGGGAAAGACGTCGTACACGTTCGAGGAATACTGCGAGCGCTTCCTCGAACGGCGCGCCCTGGGAAAGGAGGTCGCCGAGACGACGCAGAAGCGCCAGAGGTGGCAGTTCAAGGCGGCGAGCCGCCACATCGGCAAGGCGAACCTCGCCTCCATCACCCCGGCGATGCTCGACGACATGTACATCGCCATGCTCAAGGGCGACACGCTCTCGGGCAAGCCCTCCAGCGGCAGCTACGTAAACCAGATCCACGACAACATAACGCTCGTGTTCGAGCAGGCGATCAAGGAAGGGATCCTCGTCAAGAACCCCTGCGACGGCGCCAACCCGCCGAAGATGGACACCAAGGAGAAGCGCGCGCTCAACCCCGACCGCGCCCACGTGTTCATCGCCATGCTCGACGAGAAGAACGATCGCGAGTGCGCCTACCTGCTCGCCATCACCATGGGGCTGCGGCGCGGGGAGATCTGCGGCCTGTCATGGGGCGACATCGACTTCGAGCGCGGGATCGTGGACATCAGCCACTCCTACGACACCCTGGGCAACCTCAAGGAGACCAAGACCAAGGCGGGCATGCGCCTTTTGCCCCTGCCCGAAAACGTGGCGGAGGCGCTCAAGATCCACAAGGAGGCGCAGGCGGCGCGCTACGCCAAGACCAACTCGTACCGCAAGCCGTACGAGGGCTACATCGAGCAGACCGACGAGTCGCCCGTCGTGTCCGACAAGTACGGGACGCGCCTGCTGCCCAGCACGCTCAGCCGCTGGTGGACCGAGGACCGCACGAAGTACGGGCTCGAAGGATGGTGCCTCCACGAGCTTCGGCACACCTACCTCACCATGCTCGCCCTCTCCGGCGTCCACCCGAAGGTCATGCAGGAGCTCGCCGGGCACTACAGCTCCCAGATCACGATGGACATCTACACCCACGTGAACATGGACGCGAAGCGCGACGCCGTGGCGGCCGTCTCGAAGGCGTTCGCATGATGGCGGCGGCCACCCGCGAGACCCGCCCTTACGTGGCAGGGATTGGCCGCGGTATAATTTGTGGCAGATTTGTGGCAGGAGGGTCAGCGATGAACCCCACCCGATAAGAAACACCCACTCTGACCTGCGGAGATGATGATATGAAAAAACCCGAAAACCGCCCCGTCACTATCGAGTGGGAGTGATTTTCGGGGTCTGACGCTTCATAACACCTTCTTCCAAAAACTGACATTTCCGCAGGTCAAGAAAGGGTTTCGTCCGATTCGGAT
>CASEJD010000011.1 GCA_949288145.1 uncultured Coriobacteriia bacterium | reverse complement strand
CGACGGGCTTCGGCGCGGGCCTTGCCGCGCTCGGCGCGCTCTTCGGCGGCGCGGGCTGCAGCCTCTTCGTCGTAGTTCTCGAGCGTGAGCTCGGGGATCTCCTTGCCGATGAGCTTCTGGATGTCCTTCAGCAGGCCCTTGGTCTCGGGCGTGACGAAGGAGATGGCAAAGCCCGCCTGGCCGGCGCGGCCGGTGCGGCCGATGCGGTGGACGTAGTCCTCGGCCTGCTCCGGCAGGTCGAAGTTCACGACGTACTCGACCTCGCTCACGTCGATGCCGCGCGCGAGCACGTCGGTCGCCACGAGGATGCCCGTCTTACCGGACGCGAAGTTCTCAAGGGCGCGGCGGCGCTGCGCCTGCGAGCGGTCGGAGTGGATGGCCTCGGCGGGGTAGCCGGCGCGCTTCAGGCGGCGGCAGCACGTGTCGGCACGACCGCGCGTGCGGGCGAAGACGATGACGCGGAAGCTGCCCTTCTCTTCGAGCACCGCCTTCAGCAGCTCCGGCTTGCGCAGGTGCTCGGTGCGGATGATGTACTGGTCCACCGTGTCGGCGGTCTCGCCGCGGTGGGCAATCTCCACGAACGCGGGGTCCTTCAGCAGGTAGCCGACGTTCTTCATGATGGCACGGTCGATGGTGGCCGAGAACAGCAGCGTCTGGCGGGATTTCGGCGTGGCGGCGATGATCTTCTTCATGGGTGGCAGGAAGCCCATGTCGAGCATGCGGTCGGCCTCGTCGAGGACGAGCACCTCCACGTTGCCCAGGTTGACGGCCTCGCGCTCCATGAGGTCGATCAGGCGGCCGGGCGTGGCGATGAGCACGTCCACGCCGGATTTGATCTTCTTAATCTGCGGGTCGTAGGAGACGCCGCCCACCACGGTGACGACGCGATGGTGCGTTTCCTGCGAGATGACCTCGCACACTTCGGCGATCTGAGCTGCCAGCTCGCGCGTGGGGGTGACCACGAGCATGAGCGGACCCTGGCTGCGCTGAGCGTGGCCGATGCGGTCGAGCGAGGGCAGGGAGAACGCGGCGGTCTTGCCCGTGCCCGTCTTCGCGGCGGCGATGACGTCGCGGCCGGCGAGGACCGCGGGGATGGCCTGCTCTTGGACGGGGGTGGGCGCTTCGTAGCCCAGGCGGCCGACGGCCACGATGAGCTTCTCGGACAGGCCGAGTTCGGTGAACGGTTTCGTCATGTGTGATGGTTCCTTCGGTTGGGCGCGCAGCAAGGCGGCCTGCGAAGGCAGGACGACGTGTCGTCTATGGAAGGCGTGGAACGGCGTGTGGGCCGTGCAAAAGCGCTCCGTGTGACGAGGTGCGTGCGCGCATGGGCTGACGGGTGGTGCACCCGCCTCTACCGGCAGATGCGTGCTCGCGCGTTCGTGCGGGAGCGGTGTCCATTATCCCACCGGCCTCGCGGCCTTCGGAAACGAGCGTAAAACGCCCACATCCGAGTAGGGGCGTTCGGACTGGCGAGGCCGGTGCAGCGAGGGTTGACGATGCGTTTCGGCCTTCAATGTGCGTGCGCCTGTTTCGCGGGGCGGCGCGTCCGCCCTGCGCGAGGCTGCGTCGAGCGGGCAGTGCGTGGACGTTGGGAAACGGCACGGTGACGGCTCGGGGCGGGGCGGCGGGCGCGCGGGCGGGGCGGGGTAGACTTTCCGG
>CASEJD010000010.1 GCA_949288145.1 uncultured Coriobacteriia bacterium | reverse complement strand
CGTCGCGGCAGGTCGGCGGCGCACAGGCGCCCGACGGCGCCGGGCGGCGCGCGTTCGTCCTGGTGGTCGCCAGCGCGAGCGGCGGGTCGGGCAAGTCGACGGTCGCGGCGCTCTCCGCGGTGTTCGCGCAGGGGCTGGGCCATCGCGCGCTCTTGATCGACGCGGATTTCCAGTTCGGCGACGCGCACGCCATGCTTGGCGTCGAGGACGCCCCTACGTTCGACGACGTGGCAGCGGGCGCGCCGCTTCCCGCCGCGTCAGAGTCGGAACTTCCGGCGGTCCTCGCGGCGCCGCGACGGTTGGAGGACTCGGAGCGGCTGGCAGGCATGCTACCGGAGGTCATCGAGCGCGCAGGCTCGTCGTTCGACGTCGTGGTGGTGAACACGGGGTCGCTGTGGGGCGAGCAGCATGCGGTGCTGGCCGAGCGCGCATCGCGCGTGCTGTTCTTGGTGGACCAGCGCGCCTCCTCGCTGCAGGCGTGCAAGCGGGCGCTTGCGCTGTGCGGGCGCTGCGGCATCCCGACAGGGCAGTTCCTGTTCGCGGTCAACCGCTGTAAGCGCGGTGCGCCGCTCTCCTCCATCGATGCGGCGTGCCTGCTCCAAGGCGCGTCCGTGGTGGAGCTGCGCGACGGCGGCCGCGCGGTCGACGAGCTCATGGCGGCCGGCCAACCGCTCGGGCTCATCCAGGACGAGAACCCGCTGTGCGTGAGCCTGGAGAACGTGCTGGCGGACATCCTGCCCGCTTCTGCCTCGCCCGCGCGCCCTGCGCCGGCGTTCGAGCGCGCGGGCGACGACTGCCCCAAGGCGGGCGGCGCGCTCTCCCGATTGCGAAGGAGGGTGGCATGTCTTTGCTAGAGCGATCCATCGCGCTTTCGATGGAGGGCGCCCCGTCCGACGAGAACGCGAAAGGCGCACGGTCGGTCAGCGCGCTCAAAGAGCGCGTGCAGGAGCGCATCTCCGCAGACCGCATGGCGCTGTTGATGCGGGAGAGCCCGGGGCGTGCGCGCGCGGAGGTGCGCAGCGCGTGCCGAGCCGTCTTCTCGGAAGGATGGGGTGCCGGCATGGCGGCGTCGGACCTGGCTAACCTGGTCGACCGGCTGCTTGACTCGATCTTCGGGCTGGGGCCGCTCGAGGCGCCCCTTGATGACGAGGCCGTCACCGAGGTCATGGTCAACGGCACGCGCTCGCTGTTCATCGAGCGCGAGGGCGTGCTGGTGGAGCAGGACAACCCGTTCACGGACGACTCCCAGGTCAGGGCGTTGATCGACCGCATTATCGGGCCGCTCGGCCGCCGTATCGACGAGTCGTCGCCCATGGTCAACGCGCGCTTGCCCCAGGGACACCGCGTCAACGCGGTCATCCCGCCGCTTGCGCTGGACGGTTCGGTGCTCACGATCAGGAAGTTCAGGGAGAAGGTCATAACGCTCGAGGAGATGGTGCAGGCCGGTGCGATGGACGGCAGGATGGCACAGCTGCTCACCTGGGCGGTCCGCGCGCGCAAGAACGTGGCGGTCACGGGCGGTACCGGCAGCGGCAAGACCACGCTCCTCAACGCGCTCTCGTGCAAGATTTCTCCGCGCGAGCGCATCCTCACGATCGAGGACTCTGCCGAGCTGCGCTTCTTCGAGCACCCGCATGTCGTGCGTCTTGAAGCGCGCCCACGTAACGCCGAGGGCATGGGCGAGGTGACGATTCGCGACCTGGTCACGAACGCGCTGCGCATGCGGCCCGATCGCATCGTGGTGGGAGAGTGCCGCGGCGCCGAGGCGCTCGATATGCTCCAGGCGATGAACACGGGGCACGACGGCTCGCTCACCACGCTGCATGCGAACTCGCCGGCAGAGGCCGTGACGCGCCTTTCGACGATGGTCCGCTACGCCGCCGACCTGCCAATCGACGTGGTCGAGGCGCAGATCGCCGGCGCGATCGACATGGCGGTGCAGACCGCCCGCGCTCCCGACGGGGCGCGCTACGTGAAAGAGGTGGTCTCGTTCTCGTTCGACGACGAGCGGCGTCGGTGTGCCGTCTTGCCGCTGTACGAGAGCGACCGGGTGCGCGGCGTGGAACGGTGGGTCGCGCGCCCTGACTGGCTGGAGGACGTCTGCGCCCTTGGCCTGGCGAGCCGGGAGGAGGTGGAGGCATGGAAACAAGCGTGCTCGCGGCAGTCGGCTGCCTGACGGCGTTCGCGGCGGCAGGCCTGCTTGTTGTGGCGTTCGCTGGGCGTACGGGAGCGGCTGCGTGCGTGCGCGCAGGACGGGGCTGCAACGGCGGGCAGAGCCTGCTCGCGCGTGCCGTTTCGCGCGGGATCGTCTGGTCGCGCCCG
>CASEJD010000009.1 GCA_949288145.1 uncultured Coriobacteriia bacterium | reverse complement strand
GCCACTGCGGCCTCCCGCGGCACCCCGCCCGGGCCCTCCGAGCTCCGGTCGCGGCCCGAAGGCCGCTCCCTTCGCCCGTCGGGCCCGCTCGGGGCACCGCGGAAGCCCTCGCTGACCCTTCGAACGACCTGCGAGGATTTTCACATCCCGGCCGCCGCTTCCCCTCCCTCCGGCGGCGGCCGGGCCTCCCTCCGCGGGCTCCGTGCAAGATAAGGGCCCGAATCCGGGACGCTTTTGACGATAGGGACACGGATTTGGTTTTCGGCGAGGCCATCCCACCCGACGTTCCTCTCGACGGCGGACGCCGACCTGGGGAAACGCGCGGTGCGCTCTTCTCGCGGCCCTCGGCCGGCGCCCTTCCGGCCAGGAAACGCGTCCCTATCGTCAAAAGCGTCACGAAATCGACCGGATTCCGTACACGGAGGGCCTGGCGTGTCCCTATCGCGAAAAACGTCGCGATGTTGGCCGGTTTCTGCGCACAGAGCCTGCCCCTGCCAACACCCTCTCTCCAAACGCAGAAGAGCCCCTCGGCGGGCGTGGTCCGTTCCCCTAATCCCCCTTGCAAACGCGGACCACTCTCGCCGAGGGGCTCTTCTGCATCCGCACGGGAGCTGGCAGGCTTGACATGACAGAGGATGTGCCGATCCTCGGAGCCGGCTCCGTGCTCCTTTTCGTATGCGAATGTGATGAGAAAAAATGAAAAAGGCGCAAGGATTCGCCTCGCTCGCACGTGTTGGAAGTGAAAAGGAAACTTCCAACCGAGGAGGATGGCATGAAGAAGGTCAAGAAATGGCAGGCGGCGGCGGTCGCGGCGGCGCTGCTGCTGGCGGTTCCCAGCATCGCGCTCGCTGCCGGCAATGGTAACGGTGCGTGGGTCGGCGCGTTCCAGGGCGCTGACGTGCAGACGGCTGCCGTTGAGGTGCAGGAGCAGGATGTCCAGCCCGCAGCGAACGGCCAGGGCAACGGTGCTGGCGCGAACTACGTTGACGCTGACAGCGACGGCGTGTGTGGCAACTACGGCACGGCGGCGTGCGCGGGCTGCGGGCTCGGCTACGTCGATGCCGATGGCGACGGTGTGTGCGACCATTGCGCCGCGAGCAACGGCGCGGGCGCGGGCGTCGAGTGCGGCGGCTACGTGGATGCGAATGGCGATGGCGTGTGCGACACCTGCGGCGCGGTTGCCGGTCAGGGTTGCGGCCATTTCGTCGACGCCGATGGCGACGGTGTCTGCGACAACCACGGAACCACGTGCGGCCATGGGCATGGCGGCGGCTGCGGCGGCGCCTACGTCGACGCCGATGGCGACGGCGTGTGCGACAATTACGGCTATGGCGCCGGCAGCGGCCACCACCATGGCGGCGGCCATCACGGGTGGCGCTAGGATTTGAGAGAGCGATCGGGCCGGCAGTGCGCCGGCCCGATCCTGAGGTTTGGCGGACTGTTTTTGCGAAGCTCCCAGGACATCGAAGAGACGCTCAGCACGCACGGAGACGCCGTGTGGCGTGCGTGCGTCATGCGGTGTGCCCATGTGGAGGACGCGCAAGACGTGCTGCAGGAAACGTTTCTGAAGTACGCGCAGCATGACCGCCCATTCAACGACGACGAGCACGTCAAAGCCTGGCTTCTGCGCGTTGCCATCAACGGTTGCATCGACCGCGAACGAAGGGCGTCCGCCCACGAAAGCTCGCTCGATGCGCGCCGGGAGGCAGGTTTCGACGTGGCCGCCGAAGACGAAAGCGGCGTGGTGCGGGAAGTGCTGGGCGCCATGCATGGCCTGGGAGACCCGCCTCGCACGGCCGTGTACCTTGCTCTGTACGAAGGGTACACGGCGCCAGAGATCGCCCACATGCTCGACGTTCCCGTGAACACGGTCTATTCGTGGATATCGCGCGGGAGGAAGACCCTGCAGGAGGTGTTGGCATGAGCGACGTGGAGAAAAAGCTGCACGAAGCGTTCGATGCCCTGACCCTCCCAGGGAATCTCGCGGAGAGCACGCTCGCGCGCATTGAGGCCGCGCGGGCGGAGGAAGAGCGTGCGAAAGTCCGTGTGGAGGCGGCAGCACCGGCACTCAGCACGCGCACAGAGGCGGCCGCCCCGGCATCCGCCGTGCAGGTGGATGAGACGGCACCGCGCGCGGAGGGCATGCCCGCCGACGTGCGCGCCGACGACGACGCAATTGAGCACACTGCCGCCTCGTCGTTCAAACCGCAGGTCATGCCGGGCGGCAAGAAGCGCACGTCCCTGTTCGCGCGCCGGTCGTTCCGGTTCGCCGTCGCGGCGTGCCTGTGCGCAGCGCTCGTGTTCGGCGGGGGCACGGCAGTCTACGCCAGCGAAAGCGCCGCGGTCGAGATCTCCACCGATGCGGTCGCCGGTGCCACCGCGGACAACGCGTCCTCCCAGGGCGGTGCCGCCAGCGAGGCCGCCATCGAGCTGGGCGTGAACCGCTTCAATATCGTCGTGCGCGCGACTAGCCTGAACGAAGCGGGCGAAGCGCTGCTACAGTCCGCGAACGTGGTCGGTAAATCCTATGAGGACGCTGCCGCCCTGATCATGGGGCAGGATGCCATTGGCCAGGACGGCTACGTGAACGTCACGGTGAGCGGCGGTAACGCCGGCCAGTGCGCGTACCTCGACCAGACGAGCGAGACGTGCCTGGGGCACCGTTCCGCGGGCTCGTACACGTGCGAGCACGCGAGCGTCGAAGAGCGCCAGGCCGCGCAGGACGCCGGCATGGGCACGGCGCGCCATCAGGCGTACCTCGTGCTAACCGAGCTCGATCCAAGCGTCACGGCCGACATGTGCCATGACCTCACGCTCGGCCAGATGCGCTGGATGATTGACGCGCTCCAGTCCGGCGCGGCGTCCACGGCGCAAGAGGCGCTCGAGCAGGCCCAGGCCGCCGGCGTGGGCACGGGCCATCATGCCGAGGGCACTAGGCATCACGGGCGGGGCGACGGCTCCGGGGCGGGAGCTGGAAACGGCTCCGGCCAAGGCGACGGTGCGGGTCAAGGAAGCGGCTCCGGCCAAGGCTCCGGT
>CASEJD010000008.1 GCA_949288145.1 uncultured Coriobacteriia bacterium | reverse complement strand
CTGGCGGCTGGGCGCACGCCGCGTCGGCAGGGTGCGGGCGGGCCTTCGCGTGCTCGCGCTCCTGGGCGTCCAGCCAGGCGAGCAGCGAGCGGGCGGACTGCGTGGACTCGGGCTTGCGCACGAGCTTCAAGACCGCCTGCGACCCTTCGGCGTTCTCCGCTCGGAACGTGGCGCCGTACGAGCCCGATCCCAAGAACGCGCAAAGCCGCCACCCTCCGTGCGAGGTTCCGACGAGCGTGCGAGCGCGCGCCCGGAACAGGAGGATGGCGGCTTTTTCGAGGAAGGGGCCCACGCCGTGGTTAGCCGCGCGGGGCTCCGCACTCAGGGCAGAACTTGCCCGTGGGCGGCAGCTCGGCGCCGCACTGTCCGCAGAACCGCTTTCCGCCGGCTTGCGCTTCGATCTTCGTGCCGCATGAGAGGCAGAACTTCGAGCCTGCGGGGACGCTGGCGCCGCAGCTGGGGCACGTCATGCCGCCTGCAGCGGCGGCGCTTTGGGGCGCGGCGGCAGGCGCCTGCTGGGGAATGGGCGCGCCGTAGCCGCCCATGCGGCGGCGCTTCGAGCTGGAGATCGACGAGCCGAACATGCCGCCGAACATGCCTCCGAAGCCTCCTTGCTGGTAGTGGCTGCTGCCGTGACCGTGGTGCTGACGTTTGCGGGCGCTTCCGCTGAAACCGGAGAAGATTCCCATCGTGGCCTCCTGCCATTCGGTGGTCTGATGAGGCGATTGTACCGTGGGTTGAACGACCGGCCCGGTTCCTGAAAGCTAACCGTTTCTTTTCGGCATGAGCACCATGCCGGCGACGAAGGCGAGCGCGATGACGGCGGCTTGCACGATAAAGCTCACGCCGAACCCGAACGCGTCCACGCCGAGCTCGTTGGAGGAGGCGTGCGCCATGACGGCGATGAGCACCGAGGTGGACAGCGACGCGAACAGCTGGCGGAACGACGTGATGATGGCGGTGCCCTGCGGAATGTCCTCGCCGTCGAGCACGGTGCACGCGTGCGCGGTCATGGGCATCATGAGGCAGGCGATCCCCACCGTGCGCAGGCCGTACAGGACGGTCACGGTCCATTCGGGCGTGCTCGCGTCGCAGAGCGCGAAAGCGAGCGTGCCGACGACGAGCACCGAGCAGCCGCCCACGATGAGCGGGCGTGGGCCGTGCGCATCGAGCAGGCGGCCGGTCACCGGGTTGAGGAAGCCGAGCAGCACGGCGCCCGGCAGGATGGTCAGGCCCGAGACGGTGGCGCTTTGCATCTGCACGTCCTGCACGAACAGGGGCACCATGATCGAGCCGCTCATCATGGCCATCTGCGAGATCATGACGAGCGCGGCGGACACGGCGAAGGTGCGGTCGCGGAAGCACGAGAGCTTGAGCAGCGGGTGTTCGATGCGCAGCTGACGTCGGACGAACATGGCGATGGCGGCGACGCCGACTGTCAGCGCGCCGACGGTGAGGGCGCTCAGGCCGGCGTCGGACTCGAGCGCGCTGGCGCCCACGAGGATGCAGTAGAAGCCCACGGTGTACAGCATGCCAGACGGCGCGTCGAAACGGTCGTGCTCGCCCGTGCGGCGCACGACGTCTTTGAGCAGGAAGACGGCGAGCGCGATGACCACGATGGCCACGGCGCCGAGCGCCACGAACACGGAGTGCCAGCCCCAAAGGTCGATCAGGAACCCTGAGATGGTGGGACCGATGGCGGGCGCGAACCCGACGATCAGGCCCACGAGGCCCATGGCCTTGCCATACTCGCTTTTCGGGTACACGGACAGCGCTACCACCTGGACGAGCGGTAACGCGATGCCGGCGCCGCCTGCTTGGAGCAGGCGCGACGCCAGCAAAAGCGGGTAGCTCGGCGCGACGAGCGCCGCCGCGCAGCCCACGGTGAAGCACGCCATAGACGCGAGGAAGAGCTTCTTCGAGCTCACATGGTTCACCAGGTACGCCGTCATGGCCGAGATGAGGCCGAGCGTGAAGATGTAGGCGGTGGTGAGCAGCTGGCCGAGCGTGGCGTCGACGTTGAAGTCGTGCATGATGGTGGGCAGTGCCGCGATCATCATGCTCTGCGAGATGCAGGCGGCGGTGGTGCCGGCCATCATGACGCCGATGACGAGCGTGCGCTCTCGCTTCGGCAAGCCGTCTCGGTATGCTTCCTCTCCTTCATGCATGGCTACCATGGTAGCACCAGGGGCGCGACGGCGCAGTGCGCAGGCATTCACGTAACACGGTAGACAGGCCGCCGTCGTGCTGTCGGCATGCCTGCATGGCGCCGCCAGCTTGCCGGAATTGCGCGCTGGCCGGGAATAATCGCGGAACGCGCGTGTTGGCGGTACCATCGTGCGTTGTCATGCGGCCCGTTGGGCTGCCGTGAGATGGGCGGTGAGGCAGTTGAGGCTCAGCAAGCGAGAGATCACGGACGCATGCGCGCTGCATGCGGTCATCGACCAGTGCCGCGTGGTGCGCATTGGCGCGGTGGACGAAGCGGGCGTCTTCGTGGTGCCGATGAGCTTCGGCTACGACTGGCGCGAGGTCGAAGGCCCGGGCGACGTGCTGGAGTTCGACTCCGAGGCGCTGCTGGAAGAGCGCGCCGACGTGGACGAAGACCGCCTGGAAAAGCCCGACCTTCGCCCCGAGCTCACGCTGTACGTCCACTCCGCGAAAGAAGGGCGCAAGGCGCGCGCGTTCTCGCGCGGAGCGCAGGTGGCCATCGAGATGGACATCGACCTGGGAAACATTGCGGGCGACTTCGCCTGCGCGTACTCGCGCGCGTACCGCAGCATCATGGGCACGGGCTACATCGAGCCGGTGGACGACCCATGGGAGAAGCGCCGTGCCCTGACGCTCATCATGGAGCACCTGGCGCCGGATGCCCGCGCTGAATTCTCGCCCGAGGCGGTGGAGCGCACGGGCATCTTCCGCATTGCCGTGCGGGAGTTCACGGGCAAAGAGCGCTTGCCGTAGGCGCTAGTCCTCTTCGGCCTCTTTCGCGAGGCGCTCGTCCTCACGGCGCCCCTTCGCCACGTCCTCGGCTGACTGGCTTTCGATGGTGATGCGGTCGGCGTCCGGGAACGAGGCGCGGATGCGCGACTCGACCTCGTCGGTCACGCGCATGACGTCCTGTTCGCTCAGGCCGTCTTCGAAGTCGACGTCGATAGCGATCTCCAGGCTCTTCGGGCCCAGGTAGACGGTCAGGATCTTTCCGCACGCCGTGACACCGGGCGTCCGGTCCACGATGGCGCGCAGGCGCGCCGACTCCTTGACGGTCAGGCCTTCGCCGATGAGCAGGCCTTTCGTCTCGCTTAGCAGCACGATGGCCACGATGACGAGCAGCGCGCCGATGAACACGGACGCCAGGCCGTCAATCCAGGGCATCTGCAGGTGATGCGAGAGGAACACGCCCAAAAACGCGAACAGAAGGCCCGCTTCCGCGGCCGAGTCCTCCAGCACCACGGTGTACTCGGAGGGATCCTTACAGTAATGGATGTACTCCATGATGCTGCGTTCGCCGCGGTTGGCGTTGAGCTGCTTGAGCGCGATGCCGAGCGACGTGCCTTCCGCTACCGCCGCGATGGCGATGACGATGTAGTTCGGGATGGGGGACTGGGCGAGCGCCGCCATGTCGTTGGCGATGATGGTCTCCACGCCGTGCCAGATGGACAGGCCGCCGCCCAGGGCGAAGATGAGGATCGCAACGACCAGGCACCAGAAGAAGAGCTCCGAACCGTAGCCGTAGGGGTGCTCGGCGTCGGGCGCCTTGCGGGAGCGCTTCAGGCCGTAGAGGATGAGCACTTCGTTGCCGGTGTCGACGAACGAGTGGATGGCCTCGGAGATCATCGCCGACGAGCCGGTGATGGTGCCGACGACCGCCTTGGACACGGCGATGATGACGTTCGCGATGCCCGCCGCGATGACCGAGGCGGTGGATTCCTTCTTCTCGCGCGGTTTCGGCGTCGCGGTCTGCGGCGCGAGGGTCTGCTCGGCGTTCGTGGACATGTGTGCCTTCCTTCCAAAAATGACGGTTCAGTCTACTACGGCACGTGCATGCCGGAAACAGGTTCGCTTTGAAAGTGAAGGTGGGTGCAGCGTGCCGTGCGGAGTGTGGGCAATAAAAAACCCGGCCGTAGCCGGGTAAAGGGGTCGAATGGTGCGGGCGAAAGGACTTGAACCTTCATGGGGTTGCCCCCATACGGACCTGAACCGTACGCGTCTGCCAATTCCGCCACGCCCGCATATCCGTGCGCTTCGTGCGAAGCGAGAATGTATATTACCGGTAGTGCGCATGGTGCGCAAGGGGGAATTTGGAAGATTTTTTCTCGGCTGGTGCAGTCTGGGGTGTGAGCCGTGCATGTGTCCATTCACCGGTGGTGCTGCGAAGGTGCCGTTCGCGGAATTGAACTATGAGTTCAATTCGAAGTCTTTCAAAAGTTCAAAATCCTGCTAGCATGAAGCCAGTCGCTGATGCGACAGAAATTGAACTTTTGGAAATTGAACTTTTGGAGAGCCGACCATGGACCACGAGATGTTCGCACAGCGCTTGCGCGAGGCCATGGCGCAGCGCGGCATGAAGCAGGTCGATGTGGTGCGCGCGGCGGAAGAGCGCGGTCAGAAACTCGGGAAAAGCCAGGTCAGTCAGTATGTGAGCGGGAAGGTCCTCCCGCGCAAGGACGTGCTGGAGCTGCTGGCTGACATCCTGGGCGTGCCTGCCGTCCAGCTGGCTGCCGCTGAGCCGGCGGCCGAGGCAGGCGCCGCTGCCGCAGCGCCTTCCGTGGCCGATACCGATGTCGCCGACGCACCCCCAGGAGCCGCCGCCCCTGCCGACGCGGCAGGGCAGACCGAAGAACCTTCCGAGCACATCGCTCGCGACCACGACACCAACCCCCAACATCTAAGGAGCGGGAACATGCGAGAGTTCAAGAAATCGTCTAAGCTCGATAACGTCCTCTACGACGTCCGCGGCCCGGTTGCCGACGAGGCGCACCGCATGGAGGAGGCGGGCACGCACATCCTGAAGCTCAACATTGGCAACCCGGCGCCGTTCGGCTTCCGCACGCCTGACGAGGTCATCTACGACATGCGCCGCCAGCTGACCGAGGTGGAGGGCTACTCCGATGCCAAGGGCCTGTTCTCCGCGCGCAAGGCCATCATGCAGTACGCGCAAGTCAAGCACATCCCGAACGTCAGCATGAGCGACGTTTACACCGGCAACGGCGTCTCTGAGCTCATCAACATCAGCCTGTCCGCCCTGGTGGACACGGGCGACGAGGTGCTCGTGCCCTCGCCGGACTACCCGCTGTGGACGGCGTGCGTGAACCTGGCGGGCGGCACCGCGGTGCACTACATTTGCGACGAGGAGCAGGAGTGGTATCCGGACATCGACGACATCCGTAGCAAGGTCACGCCCCGCACGAAGGCTATTGTCATCATCAACCCGAACAACCCAACGGGCGCCCTGTACCCGAAAGAGGTGCTCGAGGAGCTGTTGGCCGTCGCGCGCGAGCACAACCTGCTCGTGTTCTCGGACGAGATCTACGACCGCCTGGTCATGGACGGCCTGGAGCACATCTCCACCGCCTCGCTCGCGCCCGATTTGTTCTGCATCACGTTCAGCGGCCTGTCGAAATCCCACATGATCGCGGGCTACCGCATTGGTTGGATGATCCTTTCGGGCGACAAGCGCGGCGCCGAGGACTACATCGAGGGCATCAACATGCTCTGCAACATGCGCATGTGCTCGAACACGCCGGCGCAGTCCATCGTGCAGACGGCGCTCGGCGGCCACCAGAGCGTCAAGGGCTACGTGGCGCCGGGCGGCCGCGTGCTGGAGCAGCGCGATTACGTCTATGAGGCGCTCAACAGCATCCCGGGCGTGTCGGCCGTGAAGCCGAAGGCGGGCTTCTACATCTTCCCGAAGCTCGATGTGGAGCGGTTCAACATCACCAACGACGAGCAGTTCGCGCTGGACTTCCTGCACGACAAGAAGATCCTCGTCACACAGGGCACCGGCTTCAACTGGAAGAAGCCCGACCACTTCCGCGTGGTCTACCTGCCGCGCATCGAAGTGCTGCAGGAGGCAATGGAGAAACTGGCGGACTTCCTGAGCTATTACCGCCAACGTTGAAAAGTTCCGCCGTTCGTCAGAGCGGCGGAACTTTTTTACACCTCCGCCTCGAGTAAGCCCCAGGTGAGTTCGACAAGGCCGTCGAAGTAGCCGTGGGGCGCGGCATGGCGGATGCGCTCGTGGAAAGCGGGAATCCAGGCGAGCGGCCGTTCGCGGACGAACTCGCGCACGGCGGTCTCCTCCTCGAAGGAGGGCTCTCGCGCAGCGAAGGCGCGGCAGCGCTCCGAGAGGTAGAGCAGCTCGATGCCCAGATGGTCTTCGTACTGGTGGTTCTCGCTGCACAGCTGCAGGCCTGCCTGGCGCAGCAGCTCGCGCATGGCGAAGGTGGCCTCGCCGAACCCGCACGTTGCCTCGGGGTTGCGGTTGAGCGTCTCCCAGGGCGGGGCGGCGGGCTTCGGTGGACCAACGAAGAGGCGCGCGTACTCCACGTTCACCTGCTGGATCGCTTGCTCACTGGGCATGCCGGCACAGCGCGCGGCGTGCTCCTGGAGCGTGGCGATGCCGGCGCGCACGCGCGCGTTCGCTCCGTCGCACGCCCAGGCGCCCCAGAACGCGGGATCCAACCCCATTGCGGTGTCAGGCCGCAAGGGTGCGAGCAGGCTGTTGCCCAGGAACGCGTACAGGTTGGCGTGGAGCGCCCAGTCGGTCTGGGCGCTCGTCACATCTGACGCCATGGTTACTTCGCCTGCTCGCTGTCGGCTTCGGGCGTCCAGCGCAGGAATTTCTTCGCCAGCAGGATGAACGCCAGGACGCCGAACGCGAACACGCCCACGGCGATGACGACCTCAGGCAGCGTGGGGGCGTACGAGCTCACGACGGCCCAGGCGTCCACGCCCTCGCCTGCTCGCGCGGCGCTCGAGCCGGAGATGAGGCCGGGCGCGCCCATCACGTTGGGATGGATGAAGCTCGTGAACAAGAGCCACAGGCGCTTGCAGAACACGCCGAGCACCACGCCGACGCAGGCAAGGACCACCAGGCCGGTGCGCTGACGGTTCTTCGTGAACACGAGGATGCAGAACGGGACGATGACGCCGCAGATGATCTCGAACCAGAAGAACGGGGCGGTGGCGCCGAAGAACATCTCACCCAACAGCTCGTTAGCGTGCTCGGTGCCGGGGTAGGCGGTGGTGAGCACTTCGCAACCCACCATGTAGCCGTCGACTGCGATGCAGGTGGCCAGCAGGCCTGCCAAGTTGGCAATGAGCTTCTTCGACGTGGCGAAGATCCTCCGGCGGTTCAGCCAGATGAGCGCGAGCAGCAGGATGGCCAGGCCCGAGTCCATGGCGGACGCCACGAACAGCGGTGCCATGATGGCGGTATGCCAGCCTTCGCGGGCAATGTGCAGGCCGAAGATCCACGCGGTCACGCTGTGCACCAGGATGGCGACGGGCAGCGCGAAGCGGGAGACGATGGCGATTTTGCTCTGGTCGGCTTTCTTCGAGGTCATGAAGTACAGGTAGACCAGGTTGATGATCAGGTAGCACGTGATGACGGTCATGTCCCACAAGAGCGGGGAGGCGAAGTTCGGCGTGAGGAACATGTTCCACACGCGCACGATGCCGCCGAGGTCGATGAGGACGAACGCGCCGGCCAGGCAGATGCACACCGTGGACACGATGACGGCGGGCAGGGCCACCTTCTTGTACTCCGTCACATGGAAGATGGATGCGGACGACGCCACGATCAAGCCGCCGGCGGACAGGCCGACGAGGAACATGAAGCAGGCGATGTAAAGGCCCCACGACGTGCCGTTGCTCATGCCGGTCACGCCCAGGCCGTTCACGAATTGGTAGCAGTACGCACCGAACGCCGCGAGCGCCAGGACGGCGAGGACGCCGATGGCCACCTTGAAGTTTCTCGAGAGTTGCACGGTCTCCTCCTAGCCGAAGTAATACAGTTGCGGACGGGTGCCCTTGTCTTCCAACAGCTGCGTGGCGCTCTGCTCGCGCACGATGCGCGAAATCTCGCTCTCCGGGTCGTCCAGGTCGCCGAAGGTGCGGGCGCGCGCCGGGCACACGCGGACGCACATGGGCAGCTCGCCCGCGTCGGTGCGCTCCTTGCACAGCGTGCACTTCTCCGCCACGCCCTTCTTGCGCACGGGCACGCGCGCGTCGCCGTAGTTGAAGTCGGGCTCGCGGCGCGGCTCGCTCCAGTTGAACACGCGCGCGTTGTACGGGCAGGCGGCCATGCACATGCGGCAGCCGATGCACTTGTCGTAGTTGATCTCCACGCGGCCCTTGTCGTCCTTGTACGTGGCGCCGGTCGGGCAGACCTTCATGCATGCGGGGTTCTCGCAGTGCTGGCATTGCACGGGCAGGTACGTGCGCGACAGGTTGGGGTAGGTGCCCTGCGCGCCGTCCATGACGTCCACGCCCTCGGTGAGGATGCGGTTCCAGAGCATGCCCATGGGCACGTTGTTCGACATCTTGCACGCGTTAGCGCACGTGTGGCAGCCGACGCAGCGATCAAGGTTGATGGCGATTCCAAGCTTCGTCACGTGAGCCTCCTTACGCTTTCTCGATCTGCACGAGCGTGTCGGAGAACGGGATGACCGGGCCGCAGAGCAGCTCGGCGCCGCGTTCGTTCAGCACGTCGTTCGTGACGTTCTGCATGTTGCCCTCTTCCAGGAAGTCGGCCGTAGCGCCTTCCCACATGCGGGCGGAGCCAGGGCGGATGGCCTCGTTGGCGTGGACGCGGCACTTATAGCTGCCGCGGTCGTTGAACACGCGGACCGCGTCGCCGTTCTCCAGGCCGCGCTCGGTCGCCTCCGTTGGGTTGACCTCGATAAAGGGCTCGCCGAACTGCTGGATCCACAGCGCGTCGTTGAACTGGTTGTGAATATGGAAGCGCGTGCGGACGTTGGACAGCTGCAGCGGGTACTGCGCGCGAAGCGGGTTGTCGGCGTAGATCTCGCTGCACTCCTCCCACACGGGGAGCGCCTGGCCGTAGGGGGCCAGGTTGTCGTAGTAGACGTCCATGCGGCCCGACGTGGTGTCGAAGACGAAGTCGGTGTACTCGCGGCGCGGCTCCTCGTAGCCCTCCACCGGCCACACGCCGTTGTTCTCGACGATCTGGTCGATGGTGAGCTTGCTCACGTACTCCTCTTCGGACGTGGAGAGCATGGTCTCCACCAGCTCGACGGAGCTCTCCGGCAGCGCGCTCTCCAGGCCCAGGCGCTTGGCGACCTCTTTCTGGATCCAGAAGTCGGTCTTCGCCTCGAACAACGGGTCGATGATCTTCTCCTGCAGGATGATCTGGCTGTAGCCGCAGGCCACGTTGCCCACCTCGGCGTCGTTCTCGAAGCGCGTGGTGGCGGGCAGCACGTAGTCGGCCCACTTGGCGCCCTCGGTGAAGTACGGGTCGATGGACACGACGAGGTCGAGCGTCTTCACCCACTCCTCGGTCACGGCCATGTTGGCGAAGTGCTGGGCGACGAAATCGCCGCAGCAGATCCACGCGCGCACCTTGCTCTCTTTCGTGCGCATGTCGTACGCGGCCATTTCATCCTCGCCGGCGGCGAGCTCTTCGGGCAGCTCCCACGAGCCGAACGACGCGGTGTGGCCGTTGTAGGACCCGCCGACGAACACGCCCACGTGCGCGCCGATTTTGCCGATGTTGCCGGTGAGCGCCACAAGGACGGCAGCAGCGTGGCCTGCCACGTCGGCGTTCGACATCTTGTCGTTGCCACCCCAGCCGATGGCCAGGCACGAGGGGCCGGCCGCGTACTCGCGGGCGAGCTGGACGATGGTGTCCTCGGGGATGCCCGTCACTTCTGCCGCCCATGCCGCGGTATGAGGTTTCTGCGACTCAAGGAGCATGCTCCACACCGTGGTGAGCGTGCGCCCATCATGCTCGAAGGTTCCCTCGAGGGCGGGGTTCGCGGCAGCGTCCGTGTACGGGACGGGCGCGTTCGTGGCCTGGTCCCACACGAAGAACGGGTTCGTCTCGCCGGTCTCGGGCTCTTCCGCCTCGGGGTCCTCGGCGTGGTCGCGCACCAACAGGCCGGTCGTCGCGTCCACGAGGAACGGGAACGAGGTGTGCTCGCGCACGAACGCCTCGTCGTAGAGCTTTTCGTCCAGGATGACGGAGCTCATGCCCAGCAGCAGCGCGGCGTCCGTGCCGGGCTCGATGGGCACCCACTGGGTGGACTTGCCCGCGGTGGTGGAGAAGTGCGGGTCGACGGTGACCATTTTCGTGCCGGCTTCCTTCGCCTCAAAGAACAGGCGCGCGTTGGGCAGGCTCGACTCGCAGAAGTTGCTGCCCATGGTGAGGACCATGTTCGAGTTCACCCAGTCGCGCGCCTCGCCGGTGGCGCTGGCGTAGCCCGCGCCCCAGCCGATGGCGGGGTCGAGGCCGTTTCCGTAGCCCACGTCAATGCCGGTGTTGCCGCCCGTCTGCGCGCCCAGCAGGGCTGCCAGGAACGGGAAGTTCGCCTCGGCGCTCGCGGTGACCATGACGGCGTCCTTGCCGTCGGCGGCTTGAATCTCTTGGATGCGCGCCACGATATCGTCGAGCGCCTCGTCCCAGGAGACGACCTCGAACTCGTTCGCGCCGCGCTCGCCCGTACGCTTGAGCGGCGACTGGACGCGGTGGTCGCCGTAGATGTGCTGCACTTCGGAAATGCCCTTCAGGCAGATGGTCTCGTAGCGATCCTCGGCGCAGTGGTTCGGCTCGACCATCACGAGGCGTCCATCGCGCACGGTGCAGCGCAGCGGGCACATGCCGCCGCAGTGGCTCTGGTGGTAGGTGCAGGCGATGTGCTCTCCAGCGGGCTCGTCGGCATCGGCGGGCGCAAGCCAGCCAGAGGACGAGAACATGCCGGAGGCCCCGCCGACGCCCAAGACCGCACCGGTCCCCAGGGCGCCCGCAAGGAACCTGCGTCGCGTCAATTCCATAGCTCCCCCTTCTTCTCGCGTGCGGCGGATATGCCGCAGATTCATCCGTCAACCGAGGGGATGTTTAGGCGCAGTGCACAATGGTGTGCCAGTGTTCAGATGGCGCGTTTGAGCGCAGCCCAGCTGAGCCTTACCGTGGCTGATTTGGCTGGCTTGCTGCGATAATCCCGTGTGTTTCTGTGTGGATTGAACGATTGATCCGAACGATTCCCCTTGCATCGACGCGACCAGTCTAGTGACCGAACGCGCCGAGGTCTTTGGCCGAAGAGGAGAAGTACAAGGTTGTTCATTGTGCGAAAATGACAAAAGCAAATGAACCGCGTGCAGTACGTGGTGCGAACGGCGTGTTACGAGCGGCGAAAGGGTGTGGCATGAATTTCAACCTTTCCTTGGTCGCTGACTGGCTGGAGGACGTCCACCAGGACGCAACGGTGCAGCGGCGCTTCGAGCAAACCCTCGAGCTGGACTTCGAGCGTGTAGTGGCGTACACGGGCCAGGAACGCTTGAAAGGGAAATGCCTCTACATCATGGACACTGAAGCCTACGGTCGCCTTCCTGCTGAATGGGCGGGATTGGGCGCGGCGCTTCTGGTCGCGGGCGCGGAGAGGAGGCGCCGTGCCGGCGCGCCGACCATCTTCTTCGACGGTGCGGCCTCGGTCGAGGACCTGCTGCAGAACGTGCAGGAGATGCGCACGTGGCTGGCCAATTGGGAGCGAGACGTGCTGCTTGCCATGGTCGGCAGGATTTCGCTCAAAGAGGCCTTCGACGAGCTGTCGCGCGCGTTCAAGAACCCGCTCATGCTGTCGGACTCCGCCCTGTGCTTCGTGCTGACGGCGGGGCACCTTCCCGAAGGCTTCTACGACCGCCTGTGGACGCCCGCCATCGAGACCGGCGTGTGCCCGATCGAGCTGTACCGTGAAGCCTGGACGAGCGTCGACGCGAACGCCTTCTCGCGCGCCGACGTGTGCCGTGTCGAGGGTAGCTCGACCGGCCATACCTACCTGTTCCGCAACTTGATCGTGGACGGGCGCGTGCACGGGCTGGTGGAGACGGTCGACGCGAACGCCCCGCTGCGCCATTCCGACGAGGTGCTGCTTGAACATGCCGGCCGCCTGCTGGAGGCGGCGGTCGCGCGGCAGGCGTTCTCGGAGATTGCCGTGGACGCGAACGACCCACTGTGCGAGGCGGTCAAGGGTGCGGCCGTGCGCGATGCCGTCCTGCGCTACGGGCTGCGCATGCGCGGGTGGGACATGGGCGATGCGTACTATGTGACGTACATTGAGCATCTGACGAAGAGTGAGGCGCAGGAGGAATGGCGGCGACAGACGCAACGCCGTTTCGAGCTATCGTACCCGCGGGCGAGCGTGTTCGCCGACGGAGACGGCTGCGTCATGATCACGCGCGAAAAGGACTATCCGTTCGAGAGCCTGCGGGCTCGGTTCGAGCCTGGGGCGGAGCCTACGGACGGCACGCAGTTCCGGGCGGGCGTGAGCACGGTGCAAGGAGATTTCCGCGACCTGGCGATTGCCGCCGAGCAGGCGCGCTCGGCGTTCGCCCGCGTGGCGGGACGGCACGGGGGTGTGATTGGGCGGACGCTCACGTGCTTTTTCGACGACAGCTACTGTGCCGACGTGGCAGATAGCTTGAAATTCGGGGACGGGCCCGCCTGGCTCGTGCCCTGGACGGTGGCGGAGCTGGCGCGCTCGGACGCGGAGGAGGGCACGGACTATGTGGCCACCGTGGCCGCGTACCTTGATCGCGCGTGCAACGCGAATCCGACCGCCGCGGCCCTGTTCGTGCACCGCAACACGCTGACCTACCGGCTCAAGCGCATCAAGGCGCTCTACGGCTTGGACCTGGAGCATCCTGAAGAGAGCGGCGTGGACCTGCTGCGCGTGCACTTGGCATGTCGCCTCATCCTCGAGAGCCGCGAAGAGCGGGAGTCGGCGTAGCCCGCTTGCCGTCGTTGCCGGCGCGCATGATTGTGCGCCGGCTTCCGGCTAGTTCGTACGGGTCGAGTTGTCCGGGTTGATGCTCATGCTCTGGAAGTGGTTCGCCATGAACTGGTTGTCGTAGTGGTCGGCGCAGAACTCCTCGAGCGCGTTCTCGGGCTGCTGGCCGTCCTCGCGCTGGTACCAGCAGTCGAGTGCCGCCAGCGTCATGAAGCCGTTCACGATCATGAGCGCGGCGCACACGGTGGTGAGGCCGTAGCGCCAGTTCCACGGGATGATGTTCACGAGCTTGAGCATGCGCGGCAGGCAGAGCTTGATCCACACGCAGCCGAGCACGCCCCACATGCACATGAACATGCCGTTCGTGCGGCCGTCGATGGACAGGAACGTGCCGGTGTAATCCCACGCCACGATACCGAAGGCGAACTGGAGGAACCAGCTGACCAGGTATTCGAAGGCGCCGCCGATGACGGCGCTCACCAGGAAGATCACGATGATGGGCGCCTTGTGGAAGCGGTTGAGCGCCACGGTCATGAGCACGGCGCCGAACCCGTAGATGGGCGAGAACGGGCCGTAGAGCATGCCGGTGCGGTCCTGGTAGTGGCCCGGGTCCACCACCAGGAAGTGGTAGACGGTCTCGATGATGAGGCCGAGCACGCAACAGACGACGAAAATCCAGAACAGGTTGAAGAAGTCGAGCTCGATGTAGCCTTTGCCGGACTCGTCGCGGCCCAGGGTGCCGTCTTCGGCGCGTTCGCGCGTTTCCATGTCGCGCAGCTTGCGCTGCAGCGCGCGCTCTTCGGCGAGCGAGGGGTCCAGGTAGACCATGCACGCGATGAGGATGGCGAAGCGGACGACGTAGTACGAGAAGCTCACGTCGCTCGTGCCGACGAGCATGAGCTCGCACAGAAGGCTGCCGATACCGAGGACGATGAGCGCTTCGCAGACTTGCCGAGCGAATCTCCGTTTGTTGCGGAGCAGGTTGATGCCGAAGACGAGCTCGACCACGCAGCCGACGGCGTTGATGCCGATGAACACGCCCATGATGACGTAGGTGTTCAGGTCGACTTCTTTCATGATCTCCTGCATGCCGAACACCATGCCGACGACGAGGAGGATCATGAGCGGGATGGAGATGACCGACGCCGCAATGAGCAGGATGCCGTAGACCTTCAGCAGAAGCGGCATCTTCTTGCGCGGGGTGCCCGGGGTCTCGGGTGCGGGCGAAGTGGAGGCGAGGTCGCTGTTCAACGCGGCTTCGGCGGTGGTCATGGGGGCTCCTTCATCGAGAACGTGCGCTCGGAAAGGAGCGCCAGACGAGACCATTCTACTATCAAATAAGCCCGCCTTGATGAGAACGCGTCCGGGTTGCCCATCCGTTATCATGGTGCGGACGGATACGCCTCGGCGCGCCTGGCAGAGGGCGCGCGGCGTCAACGAGAAGCCAAACGCACCACGACGCACGGCAGGCAGGGGAAGACCATGGAAGACCGGCTGATACTCGACCGTTATCGGCTTATCTCCGAAGCGGGCTCGGGCGGCTTCGCCACCGTCCAGCTGGCATGGGACACGGTCATCAAGCGCCGTGTCGCCATCAAGTGCATCCAGCTGGACCGGCAGGCCACCGCGCGCCTTGACGCCGGGCCGGCGAAGATGCCGGGTCTCGAAGAGGCGCAGACCGCGGCCCTGCTCTCCGACGCCGCCATCGTGGGCGTGTACGATTTTGCGGTGGACGACGGCGTGGCCTACCTCATCATGGAGTACGTGGACGGCATGAGCCTGGGCGACGTGCTGCGCGAGGCGAACGACGACATCGACGCCGACGTGGTGGCGGCCGTGTTCACGGCGGTCGCGCGCGCGTTGGAGACCGCCCACAGCAACCAGGTGCTCCACCTGGACGTCAAGCCCGACAACATCCTCATCACGCGCCAGGGTCAGGTGAAGGTGACCGACTTCGGCCTTTCGCGCCTCTCCGATGCCGCTGGGTTCGGCGCGGCGGGCGGCGGCACCATCGGGTACATGCCACTCGAGCAGATGCGCCGCGAGCCCCTTGACCAGCGCTGCGACGAATGGGCGCTCGCCAGCATCGCCTACGAGATGATCTCGGGGGAGAACCCGTTCTGGGCGCGGAACATGACCGAGGCAGAGCGCGTCATCGAAGGCGCCGAGCTCGTGCTGCCGTCGCTGTGCATGGACGGCATCGACCAGGCGGCCGACGACGTGTTGTTCTACGCGCTCGACCCCGACCGTGAGGAGCGGTACCCCACGGTGGCGGAGTTCGCCGACGAGTTGGAGCCGTGCTTGGGCGACGCCCGCCGCGGCCAGAAGAAGCTCGCGAAGATTGTGGAGCGCGCGCTCGCGGACGACGACGAGGAAAAGGAAGAGGAGCCGGCGCGCGAGCCCTTGGAGCCGTGGCGCTTGCTCGACCATGTGCCCGTCGTGCCGTGGGACGGCGTCGTGCGCGCGTTCTCCGCCGTGGGCGCCACGGCGCTCTCGTGGCTGGCGCTCGAGAACGTGCCGCAGGTGGGCGGCGTGGCGTCGCCGGCGTTCTG
>CASEJD010000007.1 GCA_949288145.1 uncultured Coriobacteriia bacterium | reverse complement strand
CGTCGATGTCGGCGCGCAGCGCGATGCGGCGCCGCGGCGTGCCGTCGGCGCGGTAGGCGTCCGGCGCGGTGCCTTTGACGGTGGCGACGACGCCCGTCTCGAGCGGACGCTCGTACGGCACGCCCATCGCGTCAAGCTCGCGCGCGATCTCCTCGGTCGTCCAGACCTCCTCGAAGCCGAGCTCCGGGTGCGCGTGGAACTTCCGACGCTGCTCGATGACGTAGGGCTCCCACTGGGCGCCCAACTCTTTGATGCGTAGCGTGATGGCCGAATCTGCCATGCCCCTCAACCCCTCCGTTCGATGCGCGCAAGGGCGAATCCCCGCGCGACGTCAACGCCCGAGTATAGCAAACGAGCCCGCACGGCAGGCCGCCGCGCGCCGTCTGCTAAGATGAACGCTCAAGCACCTGGATGGACGGAGGGTCGCATGGACGTCGAGCTCGTTGTCTCGTTTGTGCTCGGCGGAGGAACAGCAGTCCTCTTTGCCGTGATGGCCTTCAAGCTCTGGCACGGCAAGTGGCTCAACCTCATCGCCGGGAATTATTTCGTTACGAAAGAAGAGGCGAAGTCACCCGAGCAGCGCCAGCTCGGACGCCGCGTTGCCGTCGTGGTCGTCCCCTGCGCCATCATGTGCGCCCTCATTCCCGTTGCAGCCGTCGCGGAGGCGCTTGGGCTTCAGGCCGTGCAAATGGCATCGTACGTGCTCGTCGGCATCTCCGCCGTCGTCATGGTCGCGCTCATCGTGCGCCTCTTCGTCGTCGGGCACCGAGAGCAACGTGCCGCAGAAGAGAGGCTGCTTGCCCAAGACCCCTCGCAAGAGGACAACGTTCGCCTGAACCACCTGCAAACGCGGGTCATCTACGGGTTCCTCACGTTCATGCTCATCGTGTACCTCGCCGTTGCCGCGTACGGCGCTCTGACGAGCTGACGCGCCGACTGAAGACGACGCTACGCAGAGTTTTCCCGCCCAAGGGTATCCGCGGGCGCACCTTCCTTGGGTCGCTCTGCCGCGTCGCCGCCCTCGACAGCGCCCTCAACCTGCGGGTTCTTCTCTTTCTTTCGCTCGCCGAACTTCGTGGCGGCGATGTCAACCACTTCCGTGGCGATATCGAGCACCGTATCGAGCAGAAAGCTCATCATGCCTCCTTGCGAGAAAAGGGCGCGCCGCCGCTGTGGCTGCGCGCCCTTCGCATCTAGTTGAACTGTTGTTGGGTTTTCTCGAGCCCGTTCTTCACCAGAAAGAGAGCCGCTTGCGCACCGAGGTCGCACGCGTGCTCGAAGCCCTCTTTCGCCTCCTTGCGCGGCAGCGAGAGCACGTAGTCAGCCACGTTCATGCGTCCCGGCGGGCGGCCAATGCCCACACGCACGCGGAACCAGTCGCGCGTGCCCAGCTTGTCGCAGATGGAGCGCAGGCCGTTGTGGCCGGCGTGCCCGCCGCCGAACTTCACGCGGACGGTGCCCGGGTCGATGTCCAGCTCGTCGTGGATGACGATCAGGTGGTCCGGCTCGATGCCGTAGGCGTTGCACAGCTGCTTCACCGGGCCGCCGGACGTGTTCATGTAGCTTTGCGGCTTCGCCAGGATGAGGTCCTCGTCGCGATAGACGCCCTTCGCTGTGAGCGCGCCGCACTCGGTCTTCCAATACCGGGCGCCCGCCTCTTCGCCGATCAGGTCCACCGTGTCGAACCCGGCGTTGTGCCGCGTGTGCTCGTACTCCTCGCCCGGATTCCCCAGGCCCACGATCAAATACATGCTGCGATCCTTCTATGGTCATTCGGCCGCCCGCGCAAGGCAACCGGCAAGTGCACTGCGCCCGATTATACACGCGCGTGCACCTGTATGACCGGGCCCCACGCACACGAGCACACCCATCCCACGTGAACGCAACCATCCCGCACCAGCGCGCCTCGCCCGCGCGAGCGTGCCCATCCCATAGAGCGCGCCTCGCCCGTCATGCTCCGTGCATGAAACAGCCCATTTTCGTGACACTTTTTTCGATAGGGACACTCGAACAGGGTCATGCGGGCGCTTCCTATGGACGTGATCCCACAAAACCCCAGGTCGTAATTAATCACTTTTGCTTGGAGGCTCGATGCTCATGACGCTTTTGACGATAGGGACGCAATCGAGTGTCCCTATCGTCAAAAGCGTCTCTGAATCGCCTGGCCTTGGCGCACGAAGAGCTCGGGGGTGGCGAAGCGCACTCCAGAGCTTCATCGTGATGCTTTTCGTCCAGGTCACGCGAGGTCAGCGAGAAGCGTTCTGGCGCCCCAGACAGACATGAAAGCCCCCTGTGGCTGGACTTTGGTCCGCCACAGGGGGCTTGAATGGCTCGATGGGGCGCCAGAACGCTTCGCAGCGTCTGCCCGTTGCGCCGGCAGGCCGGCAAAACTCCTAGAGCATGAACTCCGGGTCGAACAGCTCGGCGACCGAGCCATTGTTGTAGACGTTGCGGATGGCGCGCGCCAGCAGCGGGGCCACGGAGATGACCGTGATCTTGCCGGTCTGGCGCTCCTGCGGCACGTGGATGGTGTTGCAGACGACCACCTCGTCGATCTGGGACTTCTCCAGACGATCGTACGCCGGGCCGGAGAACACCGGGTGGCTCGCGCACACGTAGACCTTCTCGGCGCCCTTCTCCTTCAGCGTGGCCACGGCGGCGCACAGCGTGCCGGCGGTGTCGATCATGTCGTCGTTGACGATGCAAATCTTGCCGTCGACGTTACCGATGAGCGCAGTGATCTCGGCCTTGTTGTGCTCCGGGCGACCCTTGTGCATGATGGCCAGGTCAGAGCCGAGCATGTCAGAGAGCTTCTTGGCGGCTTTCGCGCGGCCCACGTCCGGGCTGACGACGCACACGCGCTCCATGTCCAGGCCCTTCTTGCGGAAGTAGTCGGCGAAGATGGGCAGCGCGGTCAGGTGGTCGACCGGGTTGTCGAAGAAGCCCTGGATCTGGCCCTGGTGCAGGTCGATGGTGATCACGCGCGTGATGCCGGCGACGGTCATGAGGTTCGCCACGAGCTTCGCGGTGATGGGCTCGCGCGCGGCGGCCTTGCGGTCCTGGCGCGCGTAGCCGTAGCACGGCACGACGGCGCTCACGGTGCGGGCGGACGCGCGCTTGGCGGCGTCGGCCATGATGAGCAGCTCCATGATGGCCTCGTTCACGTTCTGCGTGGACGTGGACTGCACGATGAACACGTCGGCGCCGCGGACGCTCTCAAGGTAGCGCGCGTAAATCTCGCCGTTCGAAAACTTCTCAAGCTTCACGTTGCCTAGCGTCGTGCCCAGGCACGTGGCGATCTCCTCCGCCAGCGCCGGGGCGGTCGAACCGGCGAACACCGCCAAGCTCTTTTGCATTTCGGTCATCTGCGTGCTCTCCTTTCGCTTGCGTCGCCCCGGCACGCCGCCGGAGCGTTCGCGGCCTGCT
>CASEJD010000006.1 GCA_949288145.1 uncultured Coriobacteriia bacterium | reverse complement strand
GGCGCGACGCCCCGGAGCCCGCGTTCTTGCGCGACGCATTGCCGCCGTCAGGGCGCGAGCCCCGCGGTCGATGCTTTTCCTCAGCCATCCAGGCGCCCCCATTCCAGCTCGCCGGACTTCACGTTCTGCAGGCCCGCGGCGAACGCGCGGGCGTCCATGGGCTGCTTGCCGTCAGGCTGCACCTGCCCCAGCTCCAGCGCGCCGTCCGCGCACCCCAGGTAGAGGCGCTTGCGCGCGAAAGCGACGAAGCCCGAACGCACGTCGGGCGCCGGCATGCCGTCGGCCCCTTCGACAGAAGCATCCCATGCCTCGAGCACCGTAATGCGCTTCCCCACCACCTCGCAACGGGACGGGTGGGCTTTGCTCGACGCCTGCACGCGCCGCGCGTTGTCGAGCGCCGGCGACGCAGGGTCCAAGAACAGCTCGCCCTTCTCGATCTTGTGCGCGTAGGTGACCTGCGCCTCGTCCTGGGAGATCCAGTCCACTTCGCCCGCCTCCATGTGAGCGAGCGCCGTCAAGAGCGCGTGGGCGCCCAAGTTCGCCAGCTCGTCGGTGAGCTGCACGGCTCCCATGCCGCCGATCTCCATGCTGCGGCAGACGCAGTAGTCGCCCGTGTCCAGGCCTTCCTCCATGCGCATGACGCACACGCCCGCCTCTTCGTCGCCCGCCAGGATAGCGCGCTCGATGGGCGCGGCACCGCGCCAGCGCGGCAGCAGGGACGCGTGCACGTTCACGCAGCCCAAGCGCGGGATGTCCAGCACCTCTTTCGGCAGGATGGCGCCGTACGCGGCGACGACCACGACGTCCGGTTCGAGCGCGGCGAGCTCGCGCTGCACGTCGGCGTCGCGCAGGGTGCGCGGCGTGCGGACTTCGAGCCCGTAGCGCTGCGCCATCTCCTTCACCGGCGAGGGCGCGAGCTCTTTCCCGCGGCCGCGCACGGCGTCAGGCCGCGTGTAGACCGCGCGCACCGTGCGATGGTTCGCCAGCTCCTCCAGTATGGTCGCCGCGAAATCCGGCGTCCCCATGAACACGACGTCCATGCGTTTCCTTCCTCTCAAGCGGCCCTGCGCACGCGCCCGCTTCCACGCGGTAACGGACAGCTAGCGGACGCGCGGCTCCACCGACGTCTCGCCTGGGCGAGCGCCAAGCGCCTTCGCCTGCTCGTAATCCTGCAGCGCCTTGATGCGGTCGAGCGGGTTGCAGCTTTCGAAGAGGGTGCGGCCGTCCAGGTGGTCGCACTCGTGCTGCATGCAGCGGCCGAGCAGGCCGTCGCCCTCGAGCACGCAGGGATTGCCGTCGAGGTCGAAGTACTCGCAGCGCGCCCACTCCTTGCGGCGGATGGGCACCGAGATGCCGGGGCAGGACAGGCAGCCCTCTTCCTCGGTCACCTCTTCCCCACGGGTCTCGGTGATGACCGGGTTCACGAGCGCGATGTAATCGCCCGTGCTCTCCGGGTCGCAGTCGATGACGACCAAGCGCTTGGTGACGCCCACCTGGGGAGCCGCCAAACCGCAGCCGTTGTTCTTGTACATGGCCTTCGCCATCTGCTTCGCCAGGCGCTTGAGGCCCTTGTCGCCCACTTCGCACGGCTCGCACACTTGGCGCAACGTCGGGTCGGGCGCGGTCACGATGTTCATGCTTTCCTCTTCCTTTCGCGCTCCACGCCGCCGCACAGGGCAGACGGCGCGGCGGAACATGCCGAAGCCGGGCGCCCGCACGGGGCATCCCGGCGCCGCGGCTCACTATCACGCGCCTATTCTACCCGACCGAGCTTGCGCTGGGCCGCCGCATGCGCCAAACGACGCGACGAAAGGTCCTGGCGCAAGGCCATGACGGTGGCGAACAGCGACTCGACGCCTTCCGCGCCCAGCTCCTCGGGGTGCTTCAGCTGCTCTTGCAGGGCGGCGATCTGGTCCTCGGCGTCGCCCAATGCCAGCTCCTCCGCCAAGAACGGCATAAGGACCTCGGGCTCTTCGGCGTCCGCCATGGTGCCCGCCGTCAGCACGCGCGTCGCGCG
>CASEJD010000005.1 GCA_949288145.1 uncultured Coriobacteriia bacterium | reverse complement strand
GGGAGCGGGGCCGCGCGCACGACAGCGGCCGTCGACCGCGCGGCACGCCCAATCGGGCGGCAGCGTTCGGCGCCCCGCTGTCCAGCGGGATATCTACGTGGGCGGCCATGCGCCGCGTCGTCGTTTCCCCTGGCCAATCGCGGTGGCGGCCGTTGTCGTCATCGCGCTCGTGGCGGTGTTCGCCATCGCGAAGCCGTTCTCGGCACCGCCGGTGGGCGAGGGAGCGGTGGGCGACGGCGGGAACGAAGGCGAGCAGCCGGCCGCCGTCTCCGACGTCGTGGCCGAGCCCGTCACGTTCACGGTGTCCTTCGCCGGCGACTGCACGCTTGGCACCGACGAGGCGTTCGACTACTCGACGAGCCTCAACGCGCGCTACGAGACGGAGGGCGACCCGGCATACTTCTTCCGCAACGTGGCGGACATCTTCGCGGCGGACGACCTCACGGTCGTGAACATGGAGGGCACGCTCACCGAGTCCACGGAGCGCCAGGACAAGGCGTTCGCGTTCAAGGGCCCGGCCGATTACGCGCAGGTGCTCGTGGCCGGCGACGTCGAGGCGGCCTCCCTGGCGAACAACCACTCGCAGGATTACGGCGAGCAGAGCTACACGGACACCATCGACGCGCTCGAGGCCGCGGGCATCAAGCACTTCGGCTACGACGACATCGCCTACATGGACGTCAAGGGCGTGAAGGTGGCGCTCGTGGGCACCTATGAGCTCGCCGAGCACGAGGGCATCGAGGAGTCGATGGTCGCCAACATCCAGCGCGCGCGCGACGAGGGCGCGCAGGTGGTGCTCGTCTACGTCCATTGGGGCGTCGAGCGCGAGTACGTGCCGAACGACGTGCAGATGCAGCTGGGCCATGCCGCTATCGACGCGGGCGCCGACCTGGTGATCGGCTCGCACCCGCACGTCATCCAGGGCTACGAGGTCTACCAGGGCCGTTACATCGTCTACAGCTTGGGCAACTTCTGCTTCGGCGGCAACTCAGGGCCGAGCGACATGGACTGCATGATCTTCCAACAGACGTTCACAGTGGTGGACGGGCAGGCGCAGACGGACGGCGCGGTGAACGTGATCCCGTGCTCCATCTCGTCGGCGAGCTCGTACAACAACTACCAGCCCACGCCCGCGGAGGGCGACGAGGCCGAGCGCATCATGGCGAAGATCGAGGAGAGCAGCGACGCCATCGCCGAGATGGCGGCTCAGATGACGCCGTCGGAGGCGGAAGGCGGGTCGGGCGGCTCGGCCGACCAAGAGCCCGCCGAGCAGACGTCGGGGCAGTCGACGGAAGGATAGCCTCCGTCGACCGCGCACGGAGCGGCCTGGTCGGCTCGCGCGCGCGAAGACGACGCTCTCATGCCGCCTGCGCGCGGGCGGCAGGGCTCACGAAAGGTATCCCGCAAGGATGATCGAGAGCTTGCGGCGAATGAAGGACTGGTAGTCGCGCTGAGGGTCGTCGATCGTGCGGTCGAGCTCTTGGAAGTACACGGACTCGACGAGCTGGGACGCCACGTCCACGTCGAGCTTCGGGTCGCACTCGCCTGCTTCCTGTGCCTCCTTGATGAGGTATTGGTAGACGGCGCACAGCCTGTGCCGCACTTCCCGCTCCTGCGCGAGCCGCTCCAGCGACATGTAGACTTCGGCGCGGTAGGCGAGTACGAGCTCCCGTTTGGCGGGGGTGAGCTCGCCAAACGAGCCGTCGGCGCTCAAAAGGCGCAACAGCACGCCCTTGAGGTCTTCCTCCAACACGGCGGCAAGCTTCTCGACGAGCGGCATGCTTTCGGGCAGGTTGCGCGCGAACTCGTCAAGGTGGTCGACCGACTTGCGGCCGATGCGCATCAGCAGGTCGCCCTTGGAGGGGTAGTAGCGGTAGAGCGTTCCGGTCGACACGCCCGCCGCCTTCGCGATGTCGGTGAGCGAGGTGGCGGCGTAGCCGTGCTCGGCGAACAGGAGCAGGGCGCTCTTGTAAATTCGGTCTTTGGTCAGTTGGCTGGTTCGGTAGCTTGCCATGTCGATCCCTCCGGCATGTACAGGTTTCGTCCATCGTAGTGCAGCGTGATGAAGATGTCGCGCACGTCCCACGGAAATCCCACAGCGAATAAAACTATCCTCAAAGTAGATAATCGAAACTCAATTTGCGTATTGAAAATTGAGTTACGACTTAGTATTCTGCAGATGCTGAAAGTTGAGTTGCGACTCAATTCTTCAGAAGGCACAAAAAAGATGCCGAAGAGGAGGAGCAAGCCGTTTTCGAACGGCGATGACGGGGGATTTCGCCGCGACGCGTCTGGAGGAGAGGCGCATCGCGCGAGCGGCGTCGAGTCAGACGACGATTCCTGAAAAAACGAAGAGCACGAAACGAGGGCGCGTGCGCCCCGGGCATCGTGCGCTCGCAAGCTGGGGGTGCCCCCGGCCGGGCATCGTGCGCCCTGAAACGTCCCGAACCCCGCCCCATGAAGCAAAGGAGGCGAAGGGGAGGAAAAGCGCGAACGAGAGGAGGCGCGCATTCGCGCGCAGGGACATCATCAATGAGGAGGAAGAACGTGAACTTGGACACCATGAACGTGACGCGCCGCGATTTCGTCAAGGGATCGGGCGCTGTTGCGGCCGCCGCCGCTTTGGGTAGCGCCCTTGCGTTCAAGCCTGTTGAGGCGTTCGCGGAGGCTCCGCAGAACGCGGCGAACGAGGGCACCGCGGGAGAAGTGTACGGCCACTGCCGCATGTGCATGCTGTGCGGTAGCTGCAGCTTTGTTGCCACCCTCAAGGATGGCGTGGTCGTGAACATCGAGGGCGACCCGGATCGCGCGAACAACGCCGGCACGCTCTGCCCGCGCGGCAAGAGCGCCATCATGAACCTGTACAACCCGCACCGCATCAAGGCTCCCATGAAGCGCACCAACCCTGAGAAGGGCCTGGAGGTTGACCCTGGTTGGGTGGAGATCTCCTGGGACGAGGCGCTCGACACGGCCGCTCAGAAGATCCGCGAGTGCTACGACACCGACATCCGCAAGCTCGTGCAGATGTACAGCTTCGCCCCGTACGAGAGCGGCCATGCCACGCTGGGCATCGGCCTGTGGGCCCACGCGCTCGGCACGCCGAACGCGAGCTCGACGAAGGGCCAGATGTGCGCCATCCACTATGGCGGCTGCTACACGCTCTCGGCCTTCCCGACGGTGAACTACGACGGCAAGTACGTCGAGTACCTGGTCATCCTGGGCAAGTCCGTCGGCTACGATTCCGGCCTTGCGGGCGGCGACGCGCGCACGTTCGCCGACAACCTGCGTCGCGGCGTGAAGTACGTGACGGTCGGCCCACGCGCCTCGATGGAGGCTACGCGCGGCGAGTGGGTCTCGGCGCGCCTGGGAAGCGACCTCGCGCTTGTGTACGCCTGGATGCACTGCATGCTGTACGAGATTGAGAACGGCTTCGATGAGCCGTTCGTGAAGAACCGCACGAACGCGCCGTACCTGATCGACGCGAACGGCGACTATGTCCGCGGCGAGGGCAACAAACCGCTCATCTGGGACGCCGCTTCCAACTCCGCGAAGACCTGGGACGACGCGACGCTGACCGACCCCGCCCTCGAGGGCTCCTTCGAGGTGAACGGCACCCCCTGCCGCCCGGCGTTCGTCGCCTTCAAGGAAGCGCTCAAGGACTTCACCCCCGAGTGGGCCGAGGAGTACAGCGCCGTCCCCGCCGAGAAGATCCGCGAGATCGCCAACAACCTGGTGACCTACGCGTCCTTCGGCAAGACGGTGGAGATCGACGGCAAGACCCTGCCGCTGCGCCCTGCTGCCGTCATCATCGGCCGCGGCATCACGAACCAGGAGGACGGCACGCTCTGCGACATCTACAGCCGCGTGCTCAATATGCTCCTGGGCAACATCGGCTACCCGGGCGGCATCATCTCGAACATGTACTGCGACTACCTGCCCAACGAGACCGACGGAACCACCGAGCCGTACTTCGAGGCCAAGACGTGCACCACGTTCAACTGGCCGCCGCAGGGCCTGGACTACGCGGACGTGTACCCGCACCGCCACTCCACCAACACGCTCATGATGCGCACCATGTGCGATCCTGAGTACTACGGCTTCGACTACAAGCCCTCCGTCGTGGTCTCGTGCGGCGCGAACCCCATCACGGTCACGGCGGACTCCGAGGTGGCCCAGCAGGCAATGAAGAGCGTCGACTACGTCATCTACCAGGGCTGCTACCACTACGACGAGATGTCCATGTTCTCCGATTTGCTGCTGCCCGAGCATGCGTCGCTGGAGTGCCACACCTGCCACCTCTTCCCGGGCAACGAGGGCTCGGCCACGAACACGGACCCGAACTTCGCCGCCTCCAACCGCGGCATCGTGGTGCGCAAGGGCCTGGCGCCCATGTTCAACACGATGGACGGCAACGACCAGCTCATCGAGATCTTCGACCGCATGGGGCTCATCGACCTATGGAACGAGACCGCGAACGAGAACGGCTGCATCGGCTACTCCGCGCTGCACCAGTTCGGCCAGCAGCCGCCGGCGTCGGTCGTCTTCGCGGACGAGAAGTGGAAGCTCCAGCCGGGCGTCAAGTACACCGCCGAGGAGATGTTCGACCGCGTGCTGAAGTCCAACTTCGGCGACGACAAGGGCCTGGCATACCTCGACGAGCAGAAGATGCTGCCGTACAACGGCTTCTACGGCGCCGACATCTATCCCTCGCACCGCAACCAGACCATTCGCTTCACGCTCTACCTTGAGGCGCAGAAGCGCTCGGGCGACTTCCTGATCCCGAAGCTGCGCGAGGTGCAGGAGAGCGGCTTCGACCTGGAGGAGCGCATCAAGTACTCCATCGACGAGATGCGCCGTCGCTACTGCGCCGTGCCGTACTGGCCGGAGAACCGCGTGATTGACAACCAGCCGCCGGAGTTCCCGCTGTTCGCGTGCAATTACCGCCAGCCGTTCTACATGTTCCGCCTTGCGAACATGGACCAGGACCCCATCCGCCGCGATTACTCCGCCAAGTACCACCCGGACAACAACGCGGTGCTCGTCCATCCGTCCACCGCTGCGGAGAACGGGCTCGAGGAAGGCGACATGATGGTGGTCGAGTCGCCCTTCGGCAAGACGAAGGGTCGCGTCCACACCACCGAGACCATCCGTCCCGACACCGTGGCCATCGGCGGCGCGCGCGGACGCAAGACCTCGTGGATGGGCAAGGACCTGCTCGAGGACACGTCCATGAACGACATCATGAGCGGTGACTTCGGCTATATCGACCCGATCCACGGCGGCGTCATCGACACCGTCCGCGTCAAGATCTACAAGGCGTAAAGGAGACATCTGATGACTCATTACGGAATGATGATCGACGTCAGCACGTGCGCGGGCTGCGATGCGTGCGTGATGGCGTGCAAGTATCAGAACGCCACGCCCCACGGTATGTATTGGTGCAAGGTCATCAAGGGCGAGTACGGCACCTATCCGAACTCCGGCCAGACGGTGCTGCCCATCGGCTGCCAGCACTGCACCAACGCCCCGTGCGTGCGCGCCTGCCCCACCGGCGCCAGCCACTACGACGAGAACGGCAACGTGCAGGTGGACTACGACAAGTGCATCGGCTGCCGCATGTGCATGGGCGCCTGCCCGTACGGCGCGCGCGAGTTCAACTGGGGCTCCATGGACGAGAACCCCTACTATGAGGGCTTCGAGCAGACGCCCTACGAGCAGATGCGCGCATCCGAGCATCCGCGCGGCGTCGTCGAGAAGTGCGTCATGTGCAACGGCCGCACCGCCCAGGGCAAGGAGCCCGCGTGCGTGCAGACGTGCATCACTAAGTCCCGCGTCTTCGGCGACCTGGACGACCCGGACTCCGAGATCTGCAAGCAGATCGCCGAGAAGGGCGCCCATCCCCTGATGGAAGAGCTGGGCACTCGCCCGAGCGTGTACTACGTCGGCCTGCAGTAAGGAGCTACCATGGCAAAGACTGACATCGCTGGGACCGCCCCGAGGCGGCCCTTCTCCAAGACCATGCTCGCCGTGTTCGCGGCCATCACCGCGGTCGGCGTGGGCTGCTGGGTCTGGCAGCTCATGAGCGGCCTGCAGGTGACCGGCCTGTCCGACACCAACAACTGGGGCTCTTACATGATCTTCTTCATGTTCTTCGTGGGCCTCTCCGCCGGCGGCCTGATCGTGGCCTCCTCGGCGCACGTGTTCAACATCGAGCCGTTCAAGAAGGTGGCGCTGCCCGCCGTCATCTGCTCGACGGTGTGCATCTGCCTGGCGGCGGCGTTCGTCCTCGTGGACCTCGGCGGCATCCAGAACATCTGGCGCCTGTTCACGGGCCCGAACTTCGCCTCGCCGCTGATCTGGGACGTGTGCGTGATCTCGCTGTACCTGATCATCAACATCCTGGACATCGTCTGGATCGTGAAGGGCGACGAGCGCAAGGTCAACGTCCTGTCCCGCTTCGCGCTGCCCACCGCCATCGCGGTGCACTCCGTGACCGCGTGGATCTTCGGCCTGCAGATCGCCCGCACCTGGAACACCGCCATTATGGCGCCCATCTTCGTGGCGTCGGCCTGCGACTCGGGCCTTGCGCTCCTGATCCTCGCCCTGGTCTGGCTCGAGCGCCGCAACATCTTCCGCACGGGGGAGAAGCTGTTCAAGAGCCTTTCCGGCCTGCTGGCGGTGTTCATCGCCGTGGACGCGTTCTTCATCGGCTGCGAGCTCCTGACCATGGGCTACCCGGGCGGCTCCGAGGCCGAGGCGCTCAAGGTCATGGCCTTCGGCGCCACCGCCCCGTTCTTCTGGTTCGAGGTGGTCTTCGGCCTGGTCGTGCCTTTCGTAATCCTCGTGTTCGCGAAGAACCGCGAGAAGCGCGGCCTGGTCATCCTCGCCAGCGCGCTCGTCGTGCTCGGCGTGTTCTGCAAGCGCGTCTGGCTCATGCTCACGGCCTTCATCGCGCCCTACGCGGAGCACGTGCCGACCATGATGACCGACTACCTGTCCTACGACGCCATGACCTTCGGCTCCGTGGCCCCCTTCTACACGCCCACCCTGCCCGAGCTCGGCATCACGGTCGGCGTCCTGGCGCTCGGCGTGCTGGTCTTCATGGTCCTGTGCAACGTCCTGCTTGGCAAGGCTTCCGCAGATCCGGCGCCCGCTGTGGCGCAGAAATCTGAGGGCTAGGACCGGGCGCTTCGGCGTGCGGTCGGGGCTGCGCCCATCCCCCCCCCTCCCTCTCCAAGGCGCAGCCCCAGTCTGGCCCTCATTTCCTGGTCGCGCGTGTTTCGTCGCATGCTCGCGGCGAAAGCGCGCGACCGCTCTCTCGAACTTGTTGCGAACGTATGAAAGGAACCGACATGTGTGAAGAACGCATCGCAGAGCTCGAAGAGCTCTCTTCCGTGTACTCGTTTTTGAGCTCGGTGTTTCTTACGCTTCCTGACCAAGCGTTCATGGACAGCCTCGCTGCGCTGCCGCAGGAGCAGAACGCGAGCGCAGGCTACAACGCCATCGCGGAGTACGCCCGCGAGGTGGCCGGCCGCGACCGCGAAGAGGCGCTCCTGGACCTGGGGCGCGACCGCGCCCGCCTGGTGCGCGGTGCGAACAACGAGGGCATCGAGCCCCCGTACGAGTCGCTCTACCTGGGCAAGGGGGCGAAGTCGAACACCGTGTGCGGGAGCATCAACCGGTTCTTCGCTGACGCCGGGTTCGAGAAGAGCGACGACGTGAAGGACGCCCCCGAGCAGATTGGCATCGAGATCAACTTCGTCGCCACGCTCGTCCAGCACGAGATCGTCGCCCTGCGCGAAGGCGACGCCGAGGGCGCTGAGCATTGGCGCGACATGCGCGGCCATTTCATGAGCCAGCATCTTGGACGCTGGGCGCACGAGTACGCGAAGGTGCTGCAGGAGCATGCCAACACCGCGTTCTACCGGGGTATCGGCCTGCTGATCGAAGAGGTCGTGTAGCGTCCGGTCAAGACGCCGTCTCTGCGCAGTGATTTGTGCGCTCTCTTCGCAGAGGGTTCGCGCGGCTTGACCCGTGTGCTAGACTGGCAAGCTGTGAAAAAACCGCCAGGCGTGCGCCGTCGCGGGCAAAACCCGCCACCGCGCGCGAATCGTTGAAGGGACACGTGCATGTCGGGACATTCTAAATGGGCAACCACCAAGCATCGTAAGGCAGCTCAGGACGCGAAGCGCTCCGCGCTGTTCTCCAAGCTCTCGCGCAACATCACCGTTGCGGCGAAGGAGGGTGGCGACCCGAACCCGGAGAACAACGCGTCCCTGGCGGCCGCTATCGAAAAGGCCAAGGGCTACTCCCTGCCGAAGGACAAGATCAAGACCGCCATCGACAAGGCGTTCGGCACCGGCAAGGACGCGGCGAACTACGAGACCGTCGTCTACGAGGGCTACGGCCCGGCGGGCGTTGCCATCTACTGCGAGGCCCTGACGGACAACCGCAACCGCACCGCCGCTGACGTGCGCTCCGCGTTCGCCCATGCGGGCGGCAACCTGGGCACTTCCGGCTCCGTCGCGTTCCAGTTCGAGCGCAAGGGACAGATCATGGTCCCGAAGGAGATTGAGGGCGAGGGCAAGAAGGCCGGCATGGAGCCGAACGGCGCCGCCGCCAACGAGGAAGAGTTCATGATGGCCGTGGCCGAGGCCGGCGGTGACGACTACGAGGACGCCGACGAGGAGTGGATCGTCTACACCAGCCCGACGGACCTCATGGGCGTCAAGAAGGGCCTGGAGGAGCAGGGCATCGAGACGAAGGGCGCCGAGTTCATCATGGAGGCCACCACCACCACGCAGGTCTCCGCGAAGGACGCCCCGAAGGTCATGCGCCTGGTCGACAAGCTCGAGGAGCTCGAGGATCTGCAGAGCGTCTACCACACCATGGAGATGACCGACGAGGTCGTCGCCGCGCTGGAGGACTAAGCTCGCAGCCTGAATTGACGAATGACGCCGTCGCGCGATGCCGCGACGGCGTTTTTCATACCGGGACGAAGCACAAGCCAGATCACACGGACAAGAAAAGGAGCACGATCATGGCGATGCGAAAGACGAAGGCTGCGCTGTCTACGGCGCTTGCCGTGACGCTGGTGTTCGGCATGACGCCGGTTGCGCAGGCTGACGAGGAGGGCGTTGCGGCCGAGGGCGCTGCGGTCGTCGCGGCGCAGGATGATGCTGCGGCGCAGGCTGCAGGCCAGGAAGCCGCCAGCGCTGACGCGACGGCGGAGGAGGCTGCCGTCGAGAGCGCAGCCGTCGAAGAGGCTG
>CASEJD010000004.1 GCA_949288145.1 uncultured Coriobacteriia bacterium | reverse complement strand
CGGCAAGCCCCGCGGTGTCCTCGAACGGCCCGAGCACGCGGCTCTCCCGCTCCTGGCGCACGCGCGCCACGTTCGCCGCCTGGGTGCCGTTCATGAGCTGTCCGTCGAACACGAGCCACCAGTAGCCCATCTGGTTCGCGAAGCAGCGGTTCGCGGCGGCGAACCGGTCGTCCTCGGGCGCGAAGCGCGCGCCGTTGGGACCAAGCTGCAGAACAGGCGCGAAGGCGCCCCACGCCGACGCACTGGGAATGTCCGCCAGCAGGTTCTCCTCGAGCGAGAGGTCTTCCATCTCGCCTCCCAGGCCCAGGCACAAATCCATGCCCTCGCCCATGGAGTGGCAGCACGCGGACAGGCAGCCCACCTCTGCCTGCGAGGGCACGTTGAGCGCCACCATTTCCTGGTTGCCGGAGAAGCCGCCCGTCGCCACGACGACCGCCTTCTTCGCCTCGACGTCGAGCACTTTATTCGTCTCCTCGGCGCGGAAGCGCACGCCGACAACCTTGCCGTCGGGGTTCACGATGAACGCAGTGGCGCGCATGCCCGTGACGGTGGAGAGGCCCTTGTTCACAAGCGCGTCGCGGATGGGCGTCATGACGCTCTGCGTGTCGCCGATGCCGTTCTTCGGCAGGATGATGTCCGTGGTGACGCCGGCATAGTCCGCCGGGTTCGCGAACGAGGCGCCGTAATCGGCGCTGGCGCGGTCGACCCACGCGGGAGCCAGGTCAAACAGGCGCTTCTGGTACTCCTGACGCGCTTCGTCCCAGTCGGCGCCCTCGGACGCCAGGCGCGCGGCCCACGCGTCCTCCGGGCTCACGCTGATGCCCGCCGCCTGCTGCAGCTCGGTGCCCACGACATAGAACACGCCGTTGCTCAGGTAGCTTTCGCCGCCGAGCAGGCTCTGCTTCTCGGCGATGAGAACCGACATGCCCGCCTCGATGGGGTCCATGGCGGCGGAGAAGCCCGCGATGCCGCTGCCGATGATGACGACATCGGCCGACTGGGAGAACGAGACCTCGGCCGATCCGGAGAGCTGCATGCTCTGCGTGGGATTCTGCTGGGCCGTCACGCCCTCTTGCGCGCTGCAGCCAGCAAGCGCCGAACCGGCGACGACCACCGTGCCGAGGCCGAGTGCTTTGAGGAAATCGCGTCGTTGCAGCATGAGGGGCTCACTTTCTGGGAGAGGGCAGCCGGCCGAGGGGCGATCGACCGTTTAGAGGCGATGATAGCAGCAGTGCATCCGGGCGAAGCGCCTTCACCCGGAATGCAAACCAACTTCAATGATTTGAAGCTTTGACGGCCTCCGAGCCCAGCGGTCACACTTCGGGATGCGCGGGAGCGAGAGCGCGCTTGAACGCACACGCCTCCGCCCGTCGGTGGACTTCGCGCGCCACGGCGAGCTCGCATCCCGCTGCGCGCGCCGCGTCCTCTTCGGAGCGGCCCTCGTCGTACAAGGCGCGCAAGATGGCATCGAGCTGCGGGTACCCCAAACCCAGGCTAGCCTCGTCGGTCTGGCCGGGGGCGAGCTCGGCGCTCGGCGGCTTCGTGAAGACGCGCTCGGGGATGGGCGGGGTCTGCCCCGCACGCGCCGCCTGCTCGTTGCGCCAGCGGGCTGCCTCGTAGACCTCCGTCTTGAACAGGCCGCCAATAGGCGCGAAGGCGCCTGCCATGTCGCCGTAGAGCGTGGCGTAGCCCATGTACCCCTCGCTGCGGTTGCCCGTGTTCACGAGCATCCAGCCGTGCGCGTTCGAAAGCGCCATGAGGGTCACCATGCGGCAGCGCGCCTGCGTGTTCTCTGCCGCCAGGCCCGCCAGCTCGCCTCCGCACACCGGGCCGAGCGCGCGCTGGAACGCCTCGAACGGCTCAACGATGGAGACCACGTCCGCGCGGATGCCCAGGTTGTCGGCTTCCTCGCGCGCGTCCTCGAGCGACGCCTGCGAGGAGTACGGCCCCGGCAGCATGACGCCGTGCACGTGCTCGGCGCCGAACGCGTCGACGCACATGCACGCCACGAGGGCGGAGTCCATGCCGCCCGAAAGCCCCAGCACCACGTCGGTGAACCCCGCGTTCTGGGCGAACTGGCGCAGCGCGTCCGTGCAGGCCTCGTACTGTTCCTGAGCCGTCATGGCAACCCTCCGTTTCGACGCGCGCTTACTGGACCTCTTCGATGCGCTCAGCGAGCCACTCGGCCCACAGCTCCACGCCCTGGCCCTTCGTGGCGGCCATCGGGAAGATGGGCGCCTGCGGATTCAGTTGCGTGACGGACTCGCGGAACGCGCGCTCGTCGAAGTTGAACACGGGCATGGTGTCCACCTTGTTCAGGATGACCGCGCGGGAGGCCTGGAAGACGCCCGGGTACTTGAGCGGCTTGTCGTGGCCCTCGGGCACGGAGAGGATCATGGCCTTCGCGTTCTCGCCCAGGTCGAAGTCGGTCGGGCAGACCAGGTTGCCCACGTTCTCCACGATGATGAGGTCGAGCGCGTCCAAATCCAGCACGTCCACGGCACGGCGGATCATGTCTGCCTCAAGGTGACACGCGCCGCCCGTGTTGATCTGCACGGCAGCGATGCCCTGTGCCTTGATCTTCTCGGCGTCGACGGAGCTGGCGATGTCGCCTTCGATGACGGCGATGTTGTAGCGGTCGCGCAGCGCCTCGATGGTGGCGAGGATGACCGAGGTCTTGCCTGAGCCAGGGCTGGCCAACAGGTCGAGCACGTACACGTGCTTCTCGGCGAACAGGCGGCGGTTGTCCGCTGCCAGCGAGTCGTTCTTGTCCAGGATGGGCTGCTTCAAATCAATCTGCATAGCTTCCTCTTTCTGCGGCCTTGCCGCGCGGCAAGGCGGGTTGACGCTGCAGGGTGCCGGGCCTTAGTCCGGCAGGTCGACCTCGATGCTGTCGATTTGCAGCTCGCGGCCGGCAATGAGCTCGGTGGCAAGGCTACCGCATTCAGGGCAGAGCACGTGGAATCGGTCGTGCTCGTACTCGGCGCCGCACTCCAAGCAGCGACTGCGCGGCTGCACCATGTTGATGACGAGCTCGGCGCCCTCGCAGATCGTGCCCTCGGTGATGGCCTCGAACGCGAACCGCAGCGCGTCTTCGATGGCCTCGGTCATGACGCCCACGGACAGCGTGACCTTGAGCACCTTGAGCGCGCCGGCGTCGTGCGCCGTCTTGGTCACGGCGTCCATGACGCCGGTCATGATGCCCAGCTCGTGCATACGGCACCTCCTGCCTCGCATAATGAAAACGCACCCCAGGATACCCCAGGGTGCGCACATCATCGGGATGGTTCACCGGTTTTCCGGTTACTTGTCCTCTTCAGCGCGCTTGCGCTTGATCTCGGCCCATTCCTCTTCCCAGGCGGCGTCCTCGGCGGCCTGGCGCTCGAGCTCCTTCTTCTGCTCTTTCACGCGGTTGCCGAGCACCATGCGGGCGATGAGCAGGCTGATCTCGTAGAGCGCGATGAGCACCGCCGCCATGAGGCCCATGGTGACCGGGGACGCGTCCGGGGTGACCATGGCCGAGATGACGATGAGCGCCACGTAGACCGTGCGCCAGCTCTGGCGCAGCTTGCTGTACGGCACGACCTCGAACACGCAGAGGTAGAACACGATGAGCGGCAGCTCGAAGGCGAAGCCGAAGCCAAGCTCGAACTTGATGATCGTGTCGATCCACGTCTTCGCCTCGGGGAAGACGTTGGCGAACTCGGCCGTCTGCGAGGTCAGGAACTGCATGGCCGGGTCGAGGATGATGAAGTAGCAGAACACGGTGCCGAACACGAACAGGAAGCACGCGATGGCGAACGTGGGGATGAACCACTTGCGCTCCTTCGGCTTGAGCGCCGGCAGGAAGAACGCGAGAATCTGCCAGATGACGACGGGCATGCACGCCACGAGCGAGGCCCAGAGCGCCACGCCGAAGCGGATGGTGAAGCCGTCGAGCGCGCCCAGGACGTTGAGCGCGATGGTGCCGTCCTCGTTGGTGGGAAGGTACGGCAGCACGGGCTGCATGAGCAGGTTGATGACCGTGGGCGACGCCAGGTAGAAGAAGCAGCACGCCACGAACAGGCAGACCACGATGCGCACGATGCGCATGCGCAGCTCGCCCAGGTGGTCGAACAGGGGCATGCGTGCCGGTCCGATGGGCATGTTACTCCCCCTTCTCTTCGGTGGCGGCGGGCTGGGCCGCGGCGGTCTCGGCGGGCTTGGCAGCCGCGGGCTCAGCAGGCTTCGCGGCGGCGGCCGG
>CASEJD010000003.1 GCA_949288145.1 uncultured Coriobacteriia bacterium | reverse complement strand
GGCGACGCGTCCGCGGGCAGCCCGAAGTCCTCGGCCACGCGGGCGGCGTGCTCGTCGGCGCGCTCGGCGCCCTGCAAGCGCAGCCCGAAGGCGATCTCCTCGAGCACCGTGCCCTGGCAAATCTGCCGGTCGGGGTTCTGGAACAGCATGCCCACGCGCGCGGCGAGGGCGCTCGTACGCAGCTCGGTGGTGGGCGCGCCGTCGATGCGCACCGTGCCGGACTGCGGCTTCAACAGGCCGTTCGCCAGCTTGGAGAGCGTCGTTTTGCCCGCGCCGTTGTTCCCGATCACGGCGACGAACTCGCCCGGGTGCACGGCGAAGGAGACGTCGTGCACGCCCGAGGCGGGGCCCTGCGAAGCGTCCGCCGACCGCGCGCGGCCGAACAGCCCTTGCTTCGTCGGCGCGCCGTACTCGAACGTCACCTGGTCGAACTCGATGGCCGGAATCATGCGATCGCCTCCTTCACGAGGGCCTCGGCTTCGTCCACGTCAACGCATAGGCGGCCCGGGCCCACGCCCGCCGCCCGCAGGCCGAGCGAGAACGTGGTCACGCGCGGCACGTTCACGCCGACCTCTTTCAAGTCGAGCGCCCGGGCCAGGACCGAGCGCGTCTCGCCGTAGAAGCTCAAGCGGCCGCCGTCCATGACCGCCAGGTGCCGCGCGAACTCGCCCAGGAGCATGATCTTCTGCTCGATGACCACAATGGTGGTGCCCTGCTCGTTCAGCGCGCGGAGCAGCTCGAAGACTTGGCGGGAGCTCTGCGGGTCCAGCTCGCCGGTGGGCTCGTCGAGCACGAGCGCCCGCGGCCGCAGCGCCAGCACCGCAGCTAGCGCCACCTTCTGCTTCTGGCCGCCGGACAGCGACGCGATCTCGCGGTGGCGCAGATCGACGATGCCCACCTGCGCCAGGACTTCCGCGATGCGCGCCTCACCTGCTTCGCGCGGCGCTCCGAAGTTCTCGAGCCCGAAGGCCACCTCGTCCTCGACGACGGTGGCGACCATCTGGGCGTCGATGTCCTGGAAGACGGCGCCCACCACGCGAGCGAGCTCGGTGAGGTCGGTCTCGAAGGTGTCGCGCCCGTCGACGCGCACGCTACCGTAGAAGTCGCCGTGCAGGCTGTGCGGGATGGCTCCCATGGCGGCGTAGGCCAGCGTGGACTTGCCGGCGCCTGAGGGGCCGATGATGCCCAGGAAGTCACCGGATTCCACGCGCAGGCTCACGCCATCGAGCGCTTTGTACTGCGAGCCTTCGTAGGAGAAGGTCACGTCTTCGAACGCGATCATCGCTCACCCTCCTTCGCGGTGTGTCGTACGGACAATCTGCTGCTACGCCGCGGCGCCCGCCGGAGCGGCGGCGTCCTTCTTCAGGACCTTGCGCAGCGGCAGGTACAGCGCCTGGACGATGACGGTGTTGATGACGGCGGTGCAAAGCACGATGGGCACGTAGGCCACCATGGCGGAGGCGTCGGCGCCGGCGAACAGGAACAGGCACACGGTGTAGACGCTGCCGGAGATCACGGTGGAGACGAACGTGGCGACCGGCGCCTTGATGTCGAGCTTGCCGAGCTTCATCGGCAGGAGGATGAGCGCGCCCATCGCCGTAGCGCCGCACAGCTCGGAGATGAAGTTGATGTAGGGCGTGCCCGGCAGGACTTGGCAGACCGCGCCGGCGAGCAGGCCGATGACCGCCGCCTGGCCGACCTTCGGCCGCACGAGCAGGATGGCCAGGCAATACATGGCGATGATGAAGTTCGGTTTCATGCCGGCGATGTTGACGACCGAGCCGACCGTCATCTTGAGCACGGCGCCGGCTGCCAGGAGCACGGCGACCAGGATGAGCGACGCCACGTCGAAGCTACCCGAGCGGCGCGCGGCCGACGTCGCGTTCAGCGTGCGCTTGCGCTGCTCGGCGGGCGTGCTGGCCACGTCGTTGTTGATGGCGGTGCGGGTGGAGTTGGTGTTCGCGGTCATGGTGATCGCTCCTTTCTTGGCGCTTCGCGCCGGTCATGTCCGTCCCCGGACGTTTGGAAACGCCAACCGAAACGCGTTTCCGTGCTTGCATGCCGGCACGAACCTGAAAGGAGCGACGTCGAGGGCACCCCGAAAAACAAAAAACGACCTGTCCTTCGGTCAAAGGACAGGTCGTCAAAAACCTGCGGTGCCACCTTTGTTGACCCTCGACGGGCCCACTCACGAAAATGCCAACACATTTTCTGTCATTAACGCAGACTCACGGTCCAGATACTCAGCCTCCGGAACCCCTTCGGCCTTTCCCCTTTCCCTCGGCGAACCATTATGCTACCCGGCTTACTGCGGAACTCTCAGCACCGTCCACTCTCTGTGAGCGCCTGGCGGTAGTTTTACTCTCGCCTCAAAGGTTTGGTGTATTCGGTTGTTGGGCAAGCATGATGCCGGATGCCGCCCTGCGCGTCAACCCCATTTTGCAAGCGCATTGCACGCAAAAAGGCGAGCGGCGCCGAAGCGCCGCTCGCTCACAATGCACACGGTTGACGGAATGCGGAGGCTACTCCTTGTCGCCGCCGAAGATGCCCTCGAGCACGCCGCCCAGGCCGTCCTGAGCGCCCTCGAGCACGCCGCCCGCGGCCTCGGCGATGTTGCCCAGGTCAACGTTCTCGGCGATGCCGCCGATGGCGTCCTGTGCACCCTCGACAATGCCACCCAGGTCAACGCCCTCAGTCACATTGCCCAGCGCGTCCTGCGCGCCCTCGACCGCGTCGCCCGCCATGTCGCCAATCTGGCCCAGAATATCCTGCAAAGCCATGAAAGCTCCTTTCGTCGTCGGCGTGCCGGGTCTGCACCCCTGCGCCCGTTGCGCGCCGCGTTGTCATTGCGCGCCATTGTACCGTCCGCATGGAGCCTGGCGAGCATCTGTCACCAGAATTTGAACCAGGAGATTCCTCCTTGAAATACCTCGGACACCTGCGGTAATGCGTCTGCCCAAAGAAAACGCCGCCGCTGCTTGCCGACAGCGACGGCGTTCCGTTTAAGCTCGAAGCGGGCGCGGCGCTACCCGCGGACCTCGGCGCCGGTGGCGGCGCAGACCTTCTTCACGAGCTTCTCGTGGGCCTTCTCGACCTCTTCGCTCGTGAGCGTGCGGTCGGCAGCGCGGTACGAGAGCGCATAGGCCATGGACTTCTTGCCCGCGCCCAGGCGCTCTTCGTCACGGTAGACGTCGAACAGGCGCGCGTCCTCCAGCAGCTTGCCGCCCGCGGAGGACATGCACTGCACGAGGCGCTCGTGGGTGACGTCCTCGCCCACCACGAAGGCCACGTCCATGGTCACGGCAGGAAACTGCGGCACGTCCACGTACGGGCGCGACGGCTGGCTTTCGCGCACGAGCGCCGCCAGGTCGAGCTCGAAGGCCACGACCGGGCCGTTCACCTCGAACGCCGCCACGGCAAGCGGGTGCAGCTCGCCCACCCAGCCGAGCACCGTGCCGCCGGCCATGACCTGCGCGGCGCGACCGGGCTGCAGGTGCGGCGCCTCTTCGGCGGAGAGCGCCTTCACGCGGAACTTCGGCAGCGCCAGCTCGCGCGCCAGGCTTTCCACGACGCCCTTGCCGTCGAAGAAGTCGAAGGCGGCGTGCTGGACGTTCCAGCCCGCCTCGCCCATGGCGCCCACGAGCACGCCGGCCACGCGCTTGCGCTCCTTCGGCAGCTGGCGGCCTTCGCCGGCATGGAAGGTGTTGCCGATCTCGTAGAGCTGGATGTTCTTCACGCCGTGCGCCTGGTTGTGCGCCACGCTGCGCAGCAGGCCGGGGATGACGCTGCGGCGCAGGACGGACTGCTCGGCGTTCATGGGGTTGATGAGCTCCACCGGGTCGCCCAGGCCCTCCGGGCTCATGCGCAGGCGCTCCAGGTCGTCGGGCATGGCGAAGGAGTAGGTCATGGTCTCGTTCATGCCGCTCGCGCGCAGCGTGCGGTTCACGACGTCGAGCTTCAGCTCCTCGATGCTGCGCACGCCAACGCGGCCCGGGCCGCCCGGCAGCGTGGAGGGCACGCGGTCCATGCCCCACAGGCGCAGGACCTCTTCGTACAGGTCAATCTCGCGCTCGAGGTCGGGGCGGAACGTGGGAGCCGTGACGGCCAGCACGTCGGCGTCGTCGGTGGCGGAGACCTCACAGCCCAGGCGCGTCAGGATGTCCTCGATGAAGTCGCGCGGAATCTCGGCGCCCATCATCTTCTGGAAACGCGGAATACGGAACGAAAGGCGCGGCGCCTCGGTCTGGCGCGGCCAGACGTCCACGATGCCCGTGCCGTCGCCCAGCACGCGGCTCACGGTGCCGCCTGCGACCTCCACGATGAGCGCCGCCGCGGCCGCGGAGCGCGCTTCGATGCCGTGGTCGTCCACGCCGCGCTCGTAGCGCATGGAGCTTTCGGAGATCAGGCCCAGGTTGCGGCTCGTGCGGCTCGTGCGGCCGGCCTCGAAGGTAGCGGCCTCCAGCAGGATGTCCGTCGTCTCTTCGGTGACCTCGGTCTCCAGGCCGCCCATGACGCCCGCGAGCGCCACCGCGCGCTCCGGCGTGGCGATGACGGTCATGTCGGACGTGAGCGTGCGCTCTTCGCCGTCCAGCGTGGTCAGGACCTCGCCGTCGCGCGCCGCGCGCACGATGACGTGCGCCGCGCCGTCTTCACTCTTGAGCTTGTTCAGGTCGAAGGCGTGCAGCGGCTGGCCGAGCAGGAACAGGATGTAGTTCGTCACGTCGACGATGTTGTTGATGGAGCGCTGTCCGATAGCAGCCAGGCGCTCGACCATCCAGTCGGGGCTCGGGCCGACCTTCACGCCGCGGATGACGCGGGCGGAGTAGCGCGGGCAGCGCACGTCGTCCTCGATCTCGACGGTGGCGTCAGAGGCAGCCGGGTCACCCTCGTCCGAGAGCCCCAGGCGCGCGGCCATCTCGGCAAGCGGGTTGGTCCAGTCCTGCTGGTACATGGCGCCCACCTCGCGCGCGAAGCCCGCGATGGAGAGGCTGTCGGGGCGGTTCGGCGTGATCTCCAGGTCGAGCACCGTGTCGGAGAGCTGCAGGTAGTCCGCGATGGGCTGGCCCACAGGCGCGTCGTCGGGCAGCACCCAAATGCCGGTATGGTCCGTGCCCATGCCCAGCTCGCGCTTCGAGCAGCACATGCCCAGGCTCACCACGCCGCGCAGCTTCGACTTCTTGATCTTGAAATCGCCCGGCAGGACGGCGCCCACCGTGGCCACCGGCACCTTGATGCCAGCCGCGATGTTCGGCGCGCCGCAGACGATCTGCACCGGATCGCCCGCGCCCACGTCCACCGTGACCACGTGCATGTGATCGGAATCGGGGTGCTCCTCACAGGTGAGCACATGGCCGACCACCACGCCGTCGAACTGGGCGCCCGTCTTTTCGACGCCTTCCACGCCCGTGCCCGTCAGATCAAGCCGGTCGCAGAACTCCTTGATATCAGCGGGCACCTCCACGTACTCGGAGAGCCACTTCAGGGAAACTTTCATGTATCTTCCTTTTCCCGCTTACGCCGCCCGAGGTCTTCGGCGGCAGAAACCGTTTGTTCAAAACGCATGCTTTCGCGCAATTCCTCGCGGGACAAGCGTCGGGATCGGCGCTGTGCCCACAAAGCGAGTTCCGCACGAGCCGAGCATGCCGTTCCCGGCATGTTCGCGCGAGCCCAGGACCGTCCGAGCGACTGGACATGGCGCCGAGCCCGACGCGTTCTCGCGGTTAGAATTGACGCAAGAAACGCATGTCGCCTTCGACCAGCATGCGCAGATCCGGCACGTTGTACTTCAGGCAGGCAATGCGCTCCACGCCCATGCCGAACGCGAAACCGGAGTACTTCTCCGGGTCGATGCCGGCGTAACCGTAGACGTTCGGGTCCACCATGCCACAGCCCAGAATCTCCAGCCAGCCCGTGCCCTTGCAGAAACGGCAGCCTTCGCCGTGGCAGATACCGCAGCTCACGTCCACTTCCGCGGACGGCTCGGTGAACGGGAAGTAGTGCGCGCGGAAGCGGGTCTTGCGCTCTTCGCCGAAGATCTGCTTGCAGACGTACTCGAGCGTGCCCTTCAGGTCGCCGAACGTGATGCCCTCGTCCACGACCAGGCCTTCGATCTGGTGGAACTGCGGCAGGTGGGACGGGTCGGCCACGTCGCGGCGGTAGACCTTGCCGGGGCTGATGATGTAGATGGGCGGCTTCTGCGCCTCCATGACGCGCGCCTGGACCGGCGAGGTCTGGGTGCGTAGCAGGACGCTCGACTCGCCCTTGACGTGCACGTGCGCGTCGTCGGAGCGGTCGACCACGTAGAACGTGTCGGCCAGGCCACGGCTCGGGTGGTCCTCTGGCGCGTTCAGGGCGTTGAAGTTGTAGTACTCGGTCTCGACCTCAGGGCCGTTGGCGATGGAATAGCCCAGGCCGAGGAAGATCTCGGCGATCTCGTCCGCAATGCGGTTGATGAGATGGCGCGTGCCCAGCTGCTGCACGCGGCCCGGCAGCGTCACGTCCACGGCGCTCGCGCTGATGGACGCCTCGAGCTCCGCCGCCGCCAGGGCGGTCTTGCGCGCTTCGAGGGCGGCCTCCACCTCCTGATGCGCCTGGTTCACGGTCTTGCCCACCGTGGCGCGCTCCTCCGGCGGAATCTGGCCCATGGAGCGCAGGTAGCCCGTGAGCGAGCCTTTCTTGCCAAGGACGGCCACGCGCACTTCCTCGAGCTGCGCGGTCGTCTCGGCCGCCGCGATGTCGCCGAGCACACGCTCGCGCAACGCGACGATCTCTTCTGCAACCGACATACTTCGCCTTTCGTTCGGTGGCCGCACGGGCGCCCTCCTCCCAGCCCGCACCCCGCGCCCCGGAGCCTTCGCCCCGGCGCACCCGGCGTGCGAGCGGGCAGTGCGGGCAGCCCGCGCGACCGCTGCCAACAAAAAAGCCGCTTCCCGTCCAACCCAAGGACGAGAAGCGGCTCTCGCGGTACCACCCTGGTTGCCGGCACTGCCGCCACGGCTCCGCACTTTCCCGCCCCGCGGGCGGGCTCCGCGCGATGCCGCGGCCGGCTTCGCCGACCACTCTTCGCTCTGTGACGGGAGCACCCGGCGCCCCTACTGACATCCGCCGCGTGAGCGGCCCTGCGTTCAGGTTGCTGCTCGGAAGGGAATCGCCGTGCTGTTTCGCTGGGCCCTTTCAGCCGAGAGGCCCTCTCTGGAAGCGAAGCGTGCGCGCGGCGCTGTCTTCGTCTGCGCATTTAGTTCTTCGGATTTCAAAGTTTCCCGATTGTAGCGCAAGGCCGGCGCCCAGGAAAGCGCGCACGCCCAAAAGCCACAGCGTCGAAACACGACGGCACGCGGGCTGCGCACGACGAATCGCGCGCTCGCACGCAGCCCGCTCCTTCGCGCGGCACAAACCCGCGCACCGCGCCCGAGTCCATACGAAAGCGCCCACGGCAAGAAGGCCGCGGGCGCCGTGCGCTTCGATTTCGAGTCCGTCCGCTCTCTCGGCAGCTACTTCGTGTCGAGCTGCGGTATGGGGGTCTCGTCCTTTTCGTCGAGGTTCTTGTCCCACACGTAGTGCTTCGTCTCGCGGGCGATCAGGCCAGAGAGCATGAGCACCATGATGATGTTCGGAATGACCATGAGGGCGTTCGTGATGTCGGAGATAGTCCAGACGATGTCGCCCACGCCGATGGCGCCCAGGAACGCGATGACGATGTAGATCACCTGGTACGGGCGGATGGCGCGCTTGCCGAACAGGTAGGTGATGCAGCGGTTGCCGTAGTACGACCAGCCCAGGATAGTGGAGTACGCGAACGTGGACATGCCCAGGATCAGGATGGGCGTGCCGATGTAGGGAATGGTGGCGAACGCCGCGCTCGTGAGCTGAGCGCCTTCGGTGATGGTGCCGTTCGTCACGATCTCAGGATGCGCGCACATGGTGGAGACGAGCACGATGCCCGTGAGCGCGCAGACGACCACGGTGTCCCAGAACGTGCCGGTCATGGAGACGAGCGCCTGGCGGGCCGGGTTCTTCGTGGTGGCAGCCGCGGCGACGATGGGCGCGGAGCCCAGGCCGGACTCGTTGGAGAACAGGCCGCGCGCGCAGCCGAACTGGATGGCCGCCATCATGCCGGAACCGACCGCGCCGCCGAACGCGGCTTCGGGCGTGAACGCGCACCGGACGATGAGCGCCAAGGCCTCGCCCACGTACTCGATGTTCATGCCGATGATGACGATGCATCCCCACGCGTACGCGATGGCCATGAACGGGACAAGCGCCTCGCAGACCTTCGAGAGAATCTGGATGCCGCCCAAAAGCACGATGGCCACGGAGATGACGATGGCCAGGCCGACAGCCCAGTCAGGAACGCCCGGGAAATTGGAGACGACGACGTCGACCATGGAGCCGGACTGCACGGCAGAGCCGATGCCGAACGCGGCGATGGACGCGAACACGGCAAACGCCACGGCACCGAGCTTCGCCCACGGCGGCGTGGAGCCGTCCGGGCGCTTGAAGGCGCGCTCCCACGCGTACATGGCGCCGCCCAGCATCTCGCCCTTGTGGTCCTTGACGCGGTACTTGACCGACGCGAAGACCTCGGAGTACTTCGTGGCGATGCCGAACACGCCCGTAAGCCACACCCACAGCACCGCGCCCGGACCGCCCGAGAGGATAGCCGTTGCCACGCCTACAATGTTGCCCGTGCCGATGGTGGCCGCGAGCGCCGTGGTAAGCGCGCCGAACTGGCTGATGTCGCCTTCAGCGTCCTTGTCCTTCTGCAGGGACATCTTGATAGCGGTCGGCAGCTTGCGCTGGATGACGCGCGTGCGGATGGTCAGGAAAATGTGCGAGCCCAGCAACAGAATGATCATGGGCGGGCCCCAGACTGCGCCGTCGATGGCGTTGATGATGCCAACGATATCCATGTCAGCCCCCTTACCTTGCCTTGACGAAACCTTGAGGCAAGTATGAAGGGCGGCGCGTTTCCCAATCGTTAACTTCGCCCGCCGCGCGGCCACAGGCCGGTATTTCCCCTATTTCGGCACTTTATCGCGCAATAGTGTCCCAGGTCATGCCGTTCGCCGTGCACTGGCGCACGGCGAACGGTCGCACGGGACGGGGCCTCACGCCCGACGCTCGAAGACGACCTCGCCCATGCACGAGATGTCGTAGCCCACCAGGCGCCCCACGTCCTCGCGGAACGGCCGAGCGTTGACCAGGCGGCAGACGGCGTCCGCCACGCGCGCGCACGCCTCGGTCTCGAGGCTCAGCGCCACGTCCAGCCACTCGACCTGCAGCGGCAGGAAGTCCACGCCCTCCACCTGATGGAACGTCCGTTCTGAGCCGACGCACACGTCGGCAGCACCGCGCGCGACCAAAGCCGCCGTCGTGAGCGCGGATGCGTGCTCGCGGTCGTACCCGGCAAGCACCCTTCGGTCGATCCCGTGCTCGGCGAGCATCTCGTCGAGCAGGACACGGGACCCGCAGCCGCGCTCGCGGTTGGCGATACGAACGCCCTCGCGGCCCAGGTCCGCCCAGGTGCGCAGCTCCTTCGGGTTGCCCTTCACCACGATGAGGCCCTGCCGACGCCCCACCAAGCGCACAAGGCGCACCGGCATGCCCGGCAGGATGCGCTCGACGAACGGGACGTTGTACGCGCCCGACGCGTCACGCAGGTGCGTGAGCGCCGCATGGGCGCGGCCGTCGAACAGGTCAACGAGCGCCGCATGGCTCCCCTCGTACACGCGCTCGAACGGGATACGGGAGGTCGCGCCCAAGTAGTTCGCCATGAGGTCGCCCAAGATGTCGTTGCCGGCGATGACGTACGATCCGCTACCCGGGCGCCCGTCGCCTCCTTGCGCGGAGCGGGGCGCG
>CASEJD010000002.1 GCA_949288145.1 uncultured Coriobacteriia bacterium | reverse complement strand
CGGCGGCGCCGAGGGCCAGCCAGCTCTTGCCGCCCTTCTTGTGGGCGAGCGCGGCGCAGGCGATCGGCGCCAGCGCGCCCACCACCACGATGCCGAGCCACACGAGCGGGGCGAGCTCGCCGGAGAGCACGTTGGTCTCGGCGGCCGCGTCAATGAGCGGATGGGTCGGGTGAGTCGGGTCGTAATGGTAGCCAACGTTCGCAAACGAGCTGGACGAAGCCTGCCACACGGCGACGAGCGCGACGCTTGCCACAGTGTTCACGACCGTTCCGACGATAGCCGCCATGCCACCCATCTTGGAGGCAATGCCGTCCTCGAGAGCAGCCTGTAGCGCCATCACGGTCAGGGTGCCAAGCGCCGCCGCCTCGCAGAGTTCAACGAGCGGCCACACGACGGTGTCCCACGCCGGGCGCGCTGCCATCATGTAGGAGTGCGCACACACGAGCGCCAGAATCGCCGAGATGGCAATGGCCGCCACGGCCAGCAACTTCGGGACAGTTCCACCGTCCTCGGACTTGCGCAGCATGGCGAAGTACACCACAGCCACGACGACGAACACCACGATCGCAATCAGCTCCTGCGTGATGCCGGAGGTGATGTGGCCGAAGCCGTTGAAGATGCGCTCCCAATGCTGCAGGTGGAAGAACACGGCGACGCCAGACACGGCAAGCAGGACCACCGAGGTGATCAACGCCGGCAGCTGAACACGCTTGCCTTCACCGCCGAGCGCAAGCACCGCCTGCGCGCCGAACACGCCGCAACTCCACGCCACAAGAGTGGTGAAGATAATCAAAGGCCATTGCAGTTCCATGGTTTATTCCCCACCTTTCCACTCATGATCGCGCAGGATGTAGACGAATGCAGGATCGTTACCAGCGTTCGGCAAATGATGCACGTCGGATTCGCCGAACTCGTTGATGTACTCGCCCAGCTTGACGCGCGCGTTGTGCACGCTCTCGTAGCTTTTGTCCTCTTCGCCAACCGCATAGATGTCGCCAGGCCCGACGAAGCTCTCCAGGCCTTGCTCCAAATCACCAAAGAAGCGAGCACGGCCGCCGCACTGGGCGACGCACTGCGGAAGCTCACCTTGTGCGATTCGCTGCTCGCACAAGGTGCATTTCTCGACAACGCCTTCGCTCTCGTTCAGATAACGAACGCCGTACGGGCAAGCCATGGCACAGAATTGGCAGCCGATGCACTTCGACTTGTCAATCTGCACGGTGCCGTCCTCGAGCACGTGGCTCGCTTCGGTGGGGCACACGGCAACGCACGCCGGGTTCTCACAATGCTGGCAGCCTAGTGGCAGGAAGTACATCTCGACGTCAGGAACTTGCGCTCCTTCGTACTTCGGGTTCGGGCCAATGCGAAGCACCTTCGTCCAATAGTTGCCGATTGGCACGTTGTTCACCGTCTTGCAGGCAGCCGTGCACGCCAGACAACCAATGCACCGGTTCAAATCGGTCGCGATAGCATAATGGGTCATTTCCTACTCCCTCCCCTCATAGTCCGGCAACCATTCCTTCAAGCGCGGATCAGACGAGTCCGTGATAATGGGAGTGCCGTCGTCGCCGCACGGAACCGGATTGCCAAACGGAGAGTTCTCGGGCGTTGCTTTGTAGACCTTCGCCGGAAGACCGCGCATTTGGGTCGCGCCGGAAATAGGATCTTGAGCATACTGGTCGTTGACGATGTTCAGGCACGAGAGCTTGAAGCCGCGGTCCGCCTGATGAAGCTCGGGATACCACCACTGATGTTCCGCGTTGATGACACCGCGCTTGATGCCGTAGAACAGGTCGACCGTCTCGCGAACCTTTCCCCATGGGGTCTCAATCCACACCCAATCACCCTGCTCGAGGCCGAGCTCCCTCGCGTCCTCCGGATTAATCTCCATACGCGGAACCGGCCACTGCTCACGGCACCACGGCAGCTGGCGATGCTCGGAGTGGAAGTACACCGGGATACGACGACCCGAGGTCATGTTGAAGGGATACTCTTCGAACAGCTCGGGCGTGCTAACAGGAGACAAAGGAGACTCTTCATACGCAGGGAGCGCTTCGGCATCGATGCAGCTCTCCAGGATGGTGGACCACACCTCCATCTTCATAGTCGGCATGTTCGTGCCCTGCACGTTGCTGAGTTCGCTCGCGCTGGCATCCTTGAAACCGAACGCGCTATCGGCGCCTCGCAGATAGCCCATGGAGTAGCGACGATAGGTGCCCCAACGCTCCGGGTACTCTTTCTTCGCCTCGATCCACCCTTCGTTCTGGAAGCGGTCAGCGAGCTCTTTCCAGGAAACGCCCATGGCGCTGACCGTCCAGTCCAGGTAACGCTCGGCATCCCACGTGTACGGATCCCCTTTCCCGTCGTCCAGGAAGAACGGTATGCCCGCAGCGCGATAAATGCCGCACACGATCTCACCCTCGAACTGAGCCTCGGCGGGCGCTTCGATGCAGTGTTGCATGCAGCCGATGCCGCCAGACGCACCCTGGGACGCACGCGGGAATCCAGGAATTTCCAGCCAATGCTGGGCGGGCAAGAGCACGTCCGCCATGCCCGCGCCCGGGACATCCCACAGATCGATCTGAAGGAGGAAGTCCATCTGCTGGAGGGCCTCCCAGGCATAGATTGAATTCGACTGATTCATAAAGTCCGATGCGCTGACAATGCATGCTTTGATGGGATAGGGCTCGCCCGTATGGCACGCGTCCCAAATCGACGTCGCATCGCACCACTGCGTCCACCAGCGAGTCATCGGGAACTTGTCGGCGCCGCAAATATCGGCGCGCGAATCCCAATTGGAGACCTGCGTTTTGGGCGCCGCCATCTCTTCGAAGGTCTTACCTGCCGTAGGAACTTCAAGAATGCCCGCCTTCGTGAGCTGCGTAGTGACGCCGCGGTTGCCGGCAGGAATGTCGTAGTTGCCCGTGATGACCGCCAAAAGGAAGATGGTGCGGAAGTTCTGGACGGCACGACCTCCCTGCTCAGGAGCGAGGTTGACATTGATGCCGCCATTGCCCATGGACGGATCAATGCGCGTTGCCCACAGCTTGCAAGCATCCTCGATAAGCTGCGGGTCCACGTCGCAGATTTCGCCGGTGCGCTCGGGGGTGTATTCCGAAACGCTGTCATCCCAAAGCTTCTGCCAAACCGGCTTGACCTTCACCGTGCGACCATCCTTGAGCGTCACATCGAATTCGCCCCACAGCGCAGGATCGATGTCCACCGGGAACGGCATGGGGTCTGGCACCCAGCCACCACGCTCATACTCATAACCGGCCGTTGGGTAATCGTACTCCGTTTGGCCTTCCCACATGCCAGCGTGGTCGCCCTCTTCGTTCGCGTCAAAATAGGTCAATCTATCGTGCAGGTTGTCCCATACCATGAACTTCTTCGGGTCTCCGCCCTCGACAAGGTCGGACTCTTTCAGAAGACGGGTGCGCACTTCGAACAACGGCGAGGTGTTGTTCGTGACGCCCGTCCAGCCGGTCCGCTCGATTTCCTCGCAATAGAGGAACGGGGCGTTCGTCCAGCGTTTGACAAGCAGGTCATCGTGCAAATCATCGCGCATGATGATATGCATCCAGCCAAGCGCCATGGCGCCATCGGTCGCAGGACGCAACGCAAGGTGATAATCGGCCTCTTTCGCCGAGTTGCTCAGGCGCGGGTCGACAACGATGTACTTCTCGGCACGCTGGGCGGCATCGACGACCGTGCGGCACGACGTGTCGTAATTCGACTGGCTTTGGTCGGTGCCCCACATGAGATAGACCTTCGGCATGTCTTCGACCGACATAAAATGGAAGCCGTTCTCAATCGTGAGCGCACCCGCCTCACGGCGCGGTCCTTTGCAGATCTGGGCAGCGGCAACGCGATTCTTTCCGCCGAATGCCGCACCGAGCATGTAGTTCGCCATGCCGTACATGCGGCTCGTACCGCCCTGGTCCATGACGGACTGCCTACCATACTTCTCTTTCACGGCATTGAGACCGTCCGCCGCCATCTTGTAAGCCTCGTCCCAGCTGATGCGCTCCCATCCACAATCCTGGTCGCCTTTCGGGGTCGTGCGCTTCATCGGGTAGTGCAGGCGATCGGGGTGATACGCAGCCTGAATGGACGACTGGGACTTCGTGCAGCAGTTTCCATTCGAGGTCTTAGAGCTCTCGTCACCCTCAATCTTGATAGCGCGACCGTTCTCGACGGTGACCCAGACGCCGCACTCCATCTTGCCGCAGCCACGACACGTCGTGCGAATATGCCGCACGTCGGATGATTCCGGATTGCCCGTCTCTGCGAGCGCCGTATGCGCTTGAGAGACGGCACCCGTGGCAGCTCCGACAGCAGCAGTGGCAGCCGCGATTTTCAGAAAGCTGCGGCGCGAGACGTTCAGCTTGCTTGCCATGGTTCCTCCCCACTGTTCTCGTTGCTTAGACGACATCGCGCGCACGTCACCACCAACCGCCGGCACGACCAGACGTGGCGTTTCTCGCGATGCCTGCCGACAGCCCGAGGCTACGCCGCGCATCTTGCAGGCTTGTCCATGAATCGCGTGAATATGCTGACGACCCTTGTCCTCAAATCGCGGTATTTTTGCATTTCCGCAGGTCGAACGTGTCCTGTATTACGCAACTCTGTCGAAAGCAACGTGGCAAGGGCTATACAATGCGAAATAAGGGGAGGGCTCGCGCCTTCAAGGCGCAGCCCGCACAATCAAGCCCATCGTCGGGGAACAAGGGGGGGCATAGCTTGACCGTGCAAAGCAAGCGCAAGGACGAGGCGAACAGCCATGCTCTCTACCTGCTTGGATTCGCCGCTTTCGAAGGGTGGGCGACTCTCACTCTGGGAAGCTGGCGCGGAGTTGGCGACGCCGTCTCGAGCGTCGGCGTTGACTCATTTTGGACGGTATGCTGCCAGTCGCTCATGCTCGCCGTTTTTATGGCTTTGCTAGGCGTTTTCCACGAGACGCTTGGAAAACTGTTTTTACCGCGCATCCTTGTTCCCGCCACCATTCTTGCGCTGCTGTGCGGAGCAATCCTGTGCAGCTATGGCGCCGCCACGCCTCTCGACATGGCAGACGCCTCCCCCCTTCCCCCTGCGTATCTGGCTGTTCATTTCGTAGGGCAAGGACTCAGCAAGTTTTTGCTCTTGGCATGGTTCAGGGCGTTTTCGACGTTTGACATTGAGCTTGTCTTAAAATACGCCCTCCCGATTCTGCTCAGCGTCGCATCAGTCTCAGGAGCCGCCGTTATCGCGCCAACGTACGCTCTTGCAGCACTTGCGCTCGTGTTGGGAATGCTACAACTTGCATGTTTGCTCAGGATAAACGCCGACATGCCGCTTTCCCTTGGAGACGGCATACCCGCGAAAGCGCGCCCGCTTGCGTTGACGCTCGCACTCTCGCTCGTGTTCTGCACGTTGTTCAGGCTCCTTGGCTCCGCCTCCGACAAATCCGAAGGCAACCTTGTGCTCGCATCGTTCTGCGGCGTGTACTACACCGAACTTGGTGCCGTCGTCGTCCTGCTGTCCGGCTGCGTGCTGGCGGCAGACTACCTCAACCGCAGGCGAACGGCTCGATCCTTCTCCCGTGCGCCGTTCGTGACCACGATTGCCTTCCTTTCCGTCTGGCTCGCCATCTGCCTTGTTGGCGGAGACGTTACCTTTGCCATTCGTGCGTTCGGGCAAGCGAGTTTCGACCTCGTCTCGATAATCTTCTTTATCCTTCTCGCATATCAGCTCTCGTGCTCGGCATTCCACCTGTTCGCGCTCAATGAGGCTGTCTTCACCGCCGCCTATGTGCCCATGAGCGCCCTGGCGACCATCATGATGGCAATTGGGGACGGAGCCATGTCCACCGCCATGCTGACCGCACTCATTCTGTCGGCACAGAGCATGGTCGCATTCCTCGCCGTCATGAGCTGGATTATCGCAAACAACGGCCTATCGGACTCCATCGGCATCATGACGAGAGCGCTCAGGTCAGCCTTCGGAGCCAGCAACCAAACCGAAAGCGCTCCCTTGTGCTCGGATGAAAACGCTCCATCTCAAAGTGACGCCACACGAGCAAACTCGGACGAACCGGCAGAAGAGACCGTCCCATACGAGCAAAAAGAAATGGAACGGCCTCGCGATTCGGTCATCTCCCTTCTCTCCCGTCGATACGGGCTCTCCGAGCGAGAAACCAGCGTGATGGCCCTTCTCATCAAAGGGCGTTCCATGAAACGTGCGGCAGAAGAGCTGTACCTTTCCGTGGGCACCGTGAGCACATACGTGAAACGCATATATGCGAAGATGGGGATTCACACGCGTCAAGCGCTCATCGACCTGTTCGACGAAGCAAAGCACGAGGCGTGGAGCCCAAGAGACGAATAAGAAAACGGGTCAGTCCCTTTTCCTCATTCGTCCTCTTCGTCGTAGTCCACGAAGCGGCGGCCGAGCAGGCCTAGCGCCATGCCGCCGATGCCGGCGCCGCAGGCGGCCAGGCACAGCGGCAGGCCGTTCGCGAAGCCGCCCACGAGCGGGTCGAGCGTGG
>CASEJD010000001.1 GCA_949288145.1 uncultured Coriobacteriia bacterium | reverse complement strand
CTTACAAGGTCAAGCACAGCGTTGAGAACCCCATCGAGAAGCAGGCTATCTTCCCAAATCACCATGAGCCGATTATCGACACGGAAACATGGGAGCGTGTGCAGGAGTTACGCAAGCAGCGAAAACGCCCGAACCGCTATGATGAAGTGGGGCTGTTCTCTGGTATGCTGTTCTGCGCCGACTGCGGCCATGTGCTGTATCAGCAGCGGTATCAGAACAAGAACCGCAAGCAGGACTGTTATATCTGCGGCAGCTACAAGAAGCGTACCCGTGACTGTACGGCACACTTTATCCGCACCGACCTTTTGACGGCGGGCGTGCTTTCCAATCTCCGGCAAGTGACGGAATACGCCGCCAGGCATGAGAGCCGCTTTGTAAAGCTGCTCATCCAGCAGAACGAAATCGGCGGCAAGAGAAAGACCGCCGCAGCCACGAAGCAGCTTGAACAGGCCCAGACACGCATTGCCGAAGTGAACCGCATTATCAAGCGGCTGTATGAGGACAATGTAAGCGGCAAAATCAGCGACGAGCGTTTCATGGAGCTGTCGGCGGACTATGAGCAGGAGCAGCGGGAACTGAAAGACCGGGCTGCCGCTTTGCAGGAGGAACTTTCCAAGTCGCAGGCCGCCACCGTCAACGCCGAGAAATTCATGGGGATTGTGAGAAAGCACCTTGCTTTTGAAGAATTGACCCCCACCCTCTTGCGGGAAATGATTGAGAAAATCGTCGTGCATGAGTGCAGCTATGACGAGAACGGCACCCGCAGGCAGGACATTGAGATTTATTACAGCTTTGTCGGCAAGATAGACTTGCCGGAAGCCTAACGCCTGACCTATCCGACACAGCCCTAAGTGCCGGATAGGAACGGCAAAATTTTTTACACTTCTATTACTTCTTTATCGCACATTAGCAAAGAGCGCAGGGAGATAAGGCAGACCACGTGCGACCAGGCGAACCGGTCTATGTTCAAAAGCTGGCAGTTCTGGCTCTGCGCTGTCGCGATTCTCACGACGGGGGTCGCTGTAGGAAAAAGGTCGTAGGCAAGAAAACGCCCCGCCCCTCGCGCCGCCCGCATGGCGGGTTCGTCCCGAGCCCCCTGCGGCGGCGCGTCCACCCCTCCGGCACATGCGGCGCAAGAGCCGCACGCGCCGGAGAGGTGCTTGTTAAGAGCCCTTCGCCGTGAGGTACCCCGCTCCGCCCACGCCGTCGATGCGCATGTACGTCGCCGAGATCCGCGAGCTCGAGTACGTCGTCCCCGCGCCGCCCACGAGCGACGTGCAGTTGTAGAACGCGCCCGACCCCGTGCACCCGGCGGGAAGCGCCCAGTCGGCGTCCGCCCAGATCGTCGTGAGCGAGCCGCATCCGGAGAAGCAGTAGAACACGTCCTCCAGCTCGCCGGTCGGGAAGCCCGACAGGTCGATCTCCACGAGCGAGTCGCAGCTGCAGAACGCGTAGCGCATCTCGCGAACCGCCGGCAGGTTCGAGAGCCCGACGACCTCCGAGAGCTCGCCGTCCCCGTAGAACCAGTAGCTCAGGTTCACGAAGTCGAGCGAGGAGAGGTCGGCGGAGAACGTCGCCTTGAGCACGTCCACCTCGGCGCCCTCCCAGGCGCGCGCGTCGATCGCCTGGTAGCGCGCCGTGGCGCACATCCTCCCGCTCATGCAGAGGCTGCGTCCCGCCTCGGGCTCGTCGTCCAGGGTGAACACGATCTCGCCGTCCGCGTACAGGTGGCAGGAGAGCCACTCGCGGGCGTCGGAGGCGGGGTCTGTGAGGACGCCCTCCTCGCCGTAGGCGAGATGGTCGGCGCCGTCGGAGTAGCCGGGCACGAAGCCCTCTCCGCCCACGAGGCGGCTGCACCCGTAGAAGCAGAGGCTCCCCGTCATCCCCTCGGCGGCGACGAAGCCGCTCGCGTAGATCGTCTCAAGGGCATCGCAGCTCGAGAAAGCCTGGTTGAACGATGCCACGCCCGAGAGCTCCTCGAATCCCGAGATCTCGACGAGGTTACTGAACCCGTTGAAGAAGTAGCTCGCGTTGGCGAGCCCGCCCTCGGAGAAGTCGCCGTCGAACACGACGCGCGTCACGGAGAGTTTGACGTCGTCCCACGGCCGCGCGCTCGCCGAGCTGTAGCCCGCGGGGTCCACCTCCCACACGTCCAGGATCACCGCGCCGGGCACGTCGGAGGAGCGCCCGTCGCGGTAGTTGAACTCGAGCGTGCCGTCCGCGAGCAGGATCGCGCGCATCTTCACGCCCACGTCCCAAACGAGCGCGAGTATCGCCGGCGCCATCTCGGAGGGCTTGTAGGTCTCCGAGAGCCCGTTCTGCGCGCGGATGGCGTCCGCGATGCCGTCGAAGACGGCATCCGAGATCACGCCCGTGCCGGACCCCGCAACTGCCTGGAATGGCGTCCCCGCCTTCGTGCCGTCGAGCGCGAGCACCGCCGCCGCCATCTCGGAGGGAAGGTAGGTGCCCGCGCCGCCGTTCTGCGCGCGGATGGCGTTCGCGATGTCGGTGAGAACCGACCTCTGTATCGTCCCCACGGCCATCAGAACTCCACCTCGCTCAGGTCGTCCAGGGCGGCGATCGCCTGGTCGACGTACTGCTTCGTCGCGTAGGCCGAGAGGTCGGGCGTCGCTCCGGGCGCGCCGTCCTCGCCGTCCTGCCCGGGCACGATTTTCAGGACCACGAGGGATTCGTCCTCGTCGTCCAGGCCCTCCACGGGCACCACCATGGCGTATTCGCTGCCCTTGTGCTCGATGGTGACGAGGTGTTGAAAGACGACCTCCTTGCCGTCCTCATCCACCAAGGTAACCAGGCTATCCGTTTCCTGCTGCATGCAAACGATCCTCCCCCACGAGATGTTGGGCCACCTACAGCCCTTGCAGGTAGCTTTCCAATATCAGCACCGCTGCCAGCTTGTCCACGACCTTTTTGCGGTCCTTGCGGCGCACGTT